>JAAYMS010000101.1 GCA_012521295.1 Bacillota bacterium | reverse complement strand
GCTCAACATCTTAGCTGCCTTAGATAAGCCTACAAGCGGTGAGGTTATCTTGAATGGCAGAAGCCTGTCCTCGATCAAGGAAAAGGAACTAGCTGCATTTCGCCGAGATAATCTTGGCTTCGTTTTCTAGTGACAGCTTGCTGCGATTGTTCAACGAGATCAATGCTGCGGGGCAGACAATCTTGATGGTCACCCACAGCGTTAAGGCAGCCAGTCATGCTGAGCGGGTGCTCTTTATTAGAGACGGGGAGATTTTCCATCAGCTATATCGCGGGTCTCTGTCGCAGGAGGAGATGTATGAGAAGATCGCCGATACTCTTACGCTCCTGACGACGGGAGGTGCCATCCATGCGTAGACTGATGTATCCCCGATTAGCTGCTAACAGTATGCGGCGCAATTCCCAGACCTATCTGCCGTACCTTGCAGCCTGCACGGCCATGGTGATGATGTTCTATATCATGCTCTTCTTGGGCGCCAATAGTGGTCTGCAGAAGATGGCCGGCAGTACTACTCTTAAGCAGCTGCTTAACTTCGGTGCTGCAGTGGTCGGGATCTTCGCTGCGATATTCCTCTTCTACACTAATAATTTCTTGGTAAAGCGGCGTAAGCGGGAGCTGGGTTTGTATAACATCCTCGGCATGGAAAAACGCCACATTGCCCAGATATTGGTTTGGGAGACATTCTTCACTTCACTGTTCAGCATTGCTGCAGGCTTAGGTGGCGGGATACTGCTTTCCAAGTTAATGCTCATGACACTTGTCAGAATCTTAGGTTTTCCAATAACGATTGGCTTTGAAGTACCATTGACAGCAGTTTACACTACGCTGCAGCTTTTCGCAGTGTTGTTCTTGGCAATTCTCATTAACAGCCTGCGGCAGGTACAGCTTGCCCAACCGATGGAACTTCTCAAGGCAGGAAACATGGGTGAAAGAGAGCCCAAAGCTCGCTGGCTCTTGGCACTGTTGGGATTTTTGACTCAAGGCACTGGCTACTTCATGGCCTTGTCCATCGCTCATCCGCTGGATGCACTACTCTTTTTCTTTGCTGCTGTGGTGTTGGTTATCATCGGCACGTATCTGCTGTTTACTGCAGGCAGCATCGCGATCCTGAAAACTCTGCGGCGGAGCAAACGTCTCTATTATCGACCTAAACCTTTTGTGGCCATTTCGGGTATGATGTACCGCATGAAACAGAATGGAGTCGGTCTGGCCAACATCTGTATTCTCTCCACCATGGTACTAGTGACCCTGTCCACTACAGTATCTCTTTATGTGGGAATTGACAATGTACTCAGCACGCGCTATCCTCGCGAAATACTGCTCGAGGCTGACAGCTACAGTCCCGACACCATTGCATGGCTGCGCGGCGAGGCATCAAAAACCTTAGAACGATACGGCCTGGAGAGTACTGATACCGCCGAATTTCGGTTCCTAGCCTTGCCCGTCTTACAGCACGGTCAACATTTTTCCGTTGAACGAGGAGCAGAGAACGGGCTTTCTGGTGGTGGACATCGATTGAACGTTACGACTCTGGAGGACTACAACCGCCTCGTAGATAATCCTGTATCGCTAGCTGATCATGAAATCTTGATATACTCAAACCGTGGCTTGTATGAGTACTCGGAGCTGGAGCTCCTCAACCGGAAGTTTGTCGTTAAGGATCGGCTGCGGGAGTTCCCTGCAAGGGGTTTAAGCCAAACTGAAGTCTTCCTCAACTACTTCGTTGTCGTCAGTGACATCAATGTGTTAGAGGAGCTCCGTAGAAGTTCTGAACTACAGGAGCAAAACGCGGCCGCGGTCAGGTACATGCTTGGCTTTGATACCGTGGGGCCGCGTGATGAAGCAGTAGCTGCTTTCCGGGAACTCAGGGCTTCTCTGTCGGCCGAAAAGAACACATTCGTTGTGGTGCAGTCCAGAGAAGCAGACCGCATGGACTTCTACTCACTGTACGGTGGTCTATTCTTCTTAGGGATCTTCCTAGGGCTCCTGTTCTTACTCGGGGCAGTGCTGATCATCTACTATAAGCAGATCACTGAAGGGTTTGAGGATCGGCAGCGATATATCATCATGCAGCAGGTGGGCATGAGCCGCGAAGAGGTTAAGGATTCTATACGGAGCCAAGTCTTGTCTGTCTTCTTCATGCCTCTGGTAGCGGCGGCAGTGCATGTTGCCTTTGCCTTCAAGATGATTACGAAACTGCTCTTAGTCTTCAATCTGACCGATACCATGTTGTTTATTACCTGTACAGTGATTACCTTCTTGGCGTTCGCTCTTCTGTATGGAGTTGTCTATCGGACCACAGCCAGAGTGTACTACCGTATAGTGGCTGCTCGCTGAGGGGAGGAGTCCGGCTGGGGCAGGTGGAAAATACCTCCTTAGTGATTAGAACAAGGAGGGTGCTGTGTGTCAGTCATCTGCGGTGTAGAGGAGTTCTGTGCGAATCTAGATAGATACGTGGGAAAGAAACATTTAGGGCTGATTACAAACCCAAGCGGGGTAGACCGCAATCTGACCTCAACGGTTGATCGGCTGTATGCTTCGGGTCAGTTGGTGGCGCTATTTGGCCCCGAACATGGTGTGCGTGGAGTTGCGCAGGCTGGGGAAAAGGTAGAGTCATACCGTGATCCCAAGACCAACTTGCCGGTGTACAGCCTGTATGGCGAAACGCGCAGGCCAACACCGGAGATGTTGACTGGTATAGATGCCCTGGTCTTTGATATCCAAGATGTGGGTTGCCGATTCTACACCTACATTTATACTCTGCTCTACGTCATGGAGGCCGCAGCGGAACAGGGGATTCAGGTGGTT
>JAAYMS010000100.1 GCA_012521295.1 Bacillota bacterium | reverse complement strand
CCCCGCGTGTGCGGGGTAGACTAAAAAACAATTCTGAACTTTCCGCCAAACAATGTATTACAAGTTATTTCTCTGCGGCCATCGCTTTTTCCTCTAACGGTATTGCTATATTGCTGTTGCTAAGAATAACCTTTACTATTTATAGCTGGAATGGTATACTATGACTACCAAGGGTATAAGGAGGGTTCAGATTGCTGACCGAAGGCACAAAAGCACCGGACGTCTCCATCAAAATCGCAGACGGCGAATTCATCAAGCTGAGTGATCTAGCGGGCAAGAAGGTAGTGCTTTACTTCTACCCCAAGAATGGCACGACAGGCTGCACCAAAGAAGCAATCAGTATGCGCAACCACTTCGATGAGATTACTGCTCGTGGTGCAGTAGTTATCGGGGTCAGTCCAGATAGTGTCGAATCTCATGAGCGTTTCCGAAAGCAGCACAATCTCCCCTTTTACCTCGGCAGCGATCCGGACCATAAAGTAGCCGAAGCTTTCGGCGCTTGGGGCGACAAGAAGATGTTCGGCAAGGTCTATAAAGGCATCAAGCGCTCCACGTTCATCATTGATGAACAAGGCGTTATTGTCAAGGTGTTTGACAAAGTCAGTACTGAAACCCACGGGCATGACGTATTGGCATATCTCTAAGAAAACTGCACAGCAGACACATACTCCTCAGCAAGAAGCGGTGGAACCATACTCGGGTCCACCGCTTCTTGTATGCCCATCTTAGTCTTTTATTGAGCCTCCCATAATTCCGTCCACGAGCTGACGCTGGAAGACAAAGAAAATTACCAAAGGAACCAGCATCTGCAGGAAGGCACCGGGAGCGATAACGTCTACGTTCGATGCAAATGTGCGCATCTGGCTGTAAATAGCCGTCGTCAATGGCGCATTTGCAGGTTCAGCAAAGATCAACGCAATCATCATGTCGTTCCATACCCACAGGAACTGGAAAATCGACAGCGAAGCAATCGCGGGCATGGTCAGTGGCAGAAGGATCTTAGAAAAGATCAAGAAATGCCCTGCCCCATCCATTTGGGCCGCTTCTAACAGCGCTCGCGGCATGTTCCCCATGAAGTTACGTAGGAGAAACACTGCAAACGGCAAACCGAAGGCCAAGTGGAACACGATTACACCCTGCACTGTACCGAATATCCCTGTCAAACGGAAAAGCTGCGCTGCCGGGATAAAAGCCATCTGGGTCGGCACAACCTGGAGCCCGACAATTACTAAGAAGATGGTTTCCCGCCCCTTAAAGGGAATCCACGATAAGGCATATGCGGCCAGAGCAGCCACGCCTACAACCAAGATCGTGCTGGGGATGGTGATGATAAATGTGTTCTTCAGCGCTCTGATCATCGTAGGTTGACTCAACAACCGAATGTAGGAGTTGAGTGTCAGAGTCCGGGGGTTGGCCAGAGCCGTCCACCAGCCACTCTGTCCGATGTCAGCACCGCTGCGCAGCGACTGCACGAAGAGTCCGACTGTGGGAACCAACCAGATAATGGCTACTACCAACATAATAATGTCTACTGCTCTCTTCTGTACAAAACGCAGTGCTTGCCGGACTCGTCCTTGTTGTTTTGTTGCTATCATCAGTTCGCCACCCCCTCACTACTGTTCTAGGCGGAATCGCCTGATATTCGACAGCATAACTGGCAGGATCAGCAAGAATAGAATTGTTGCCAGCGCACTGCCTAGACCATGGTCGTTCATTCCACCAAAGGCCGCGTTCCACATCTCCAGCGCCAGTACAGTTGCATCGGCTTGGACCGATTCGGGTGCAATGACCAGAACCAGGTCAAAGATCTTCAGCACACTGATGATAGCCCGGACAAATACTACCATTACCACCGGCATGAGCGACGGAACGGTAATATGGCGGAACACCTGCCATTCATTTGCTCCTTCAGTACGCGCTGCCTCCAAGAGATCACGGTTGATCGCAGATAACCCTGCTCCGATCATCATCAACGAAAATCCTGTGTTGATCCAGATATAAGCTATGATGAGGGCTGGAATGATGAAGTCACGCCCCAACCAATAGTAACCACCAAAAGGCTGTCTAAAGCTAGCTTCGCTGAGACGAATCGTGTATTCTCCTGGAGCAAGTCCTGTTATGGTATAAGTACCATCATTTTGGGTATATGCGGCACCTACTACCTTGCCATCCTTCACAGCTTCAACCCTAATCCCAGGCAGCCCCTGCTTGCCGGGATCAGGCTGTCCCCGCGTTCCACGTCCACCACTGAGGAAGTCAAGCCACACTACACCGCTGATCCCGTCTGCAACTGGTGCAGGAACAGAAAGCTCTGTAGCGTTTTCTGGAACCAGCGCTGGGCGAATGGCAGCCATTGCGAAGTTTGCCTGCTGCCCTACCGCAACTGGGGATTTACTTTCAAAGGCGCCATCAACAGCGATGGCAAAATCGTCAACCGAAAGTCGAGCACCAGGATACAAACCTGGGGGCTTAGCGATATGCACCGCCTTCTGCACAACCGCATTCATAAAGCCCACATTCGGATCCCCAGCATACATGAACCGGAAGGTAACACCGGCAGCTAGTCCCGAAATGACCAGGGGCATAAACATTACCATGCGGAAAGCAGACGACCAACGGATCCGTTCTGTGAGAACGGCAAAGATCAAGCCCAGCGACGTCACGGCTGCGGGTACGATCGCTACCCAAATGGCGTTATTGCGCACGGCCACGAGCATACGCGGTTCAGTGAACACCCGTTTATAGTTTGCAATCCCGACAAAGCCGCCGTACGCGTCAAACAGACTGCGTCCTACCGTGTAAACAATTGAGTACACCAGCAGCCCTAAGATAAGTGCCGCGGGGCCTAGGAACAATATTGTAGCTAATCTATTTCTTTTTCGGTCACTGCGGCGGCCCATCTGGGCCGCCGCAATACCTTTTGTTCGAGCTGACATCATTCAGCCTCCTATTTTTAGTAGGCTTTCTGAGCATCCTTTTCGAGCTGGCTGGTGATAGCTTCGATATCAGGGTTGCGTACGAACTCTTGGAACCCACCGCGCATACCAGTACCAGCAGTGGAACCGAACTCTTGTGGTACTAAGTCAGAGAGGTCAAAACGGAACCACTCGGCTTCTTGCAGAGCCTTAGCAGAGGCTGCTGCGATTTCGTTCGGGTAAACAGACAGGTCTACACCTTGGTTTGGAGAGGTCAGGCCGCCGCGTGCTGCCCAGATTTCTGCTGCTTCTGGTGTTGCCAGGAAGCGGATCAGGGCACGTGCGCCTGGGGTATCCTTCATCATTACAGCTGCGTCTCCACCACCAACTACTGCCCCTGGTGAACCCTTAATGGATGGGAAGGGGAAGAACAGGGCGTCTACACCTACAACCGCACTGGTTTCGGTCTGGATAGCAGATACGGAGAAGTCAGCACCGTATGCCATTGCAGCCTGAGGCGGATCGAGGAATGGCTTAATGATGCCCTGTGGATGTGTAGCCTCGAGAGTACCCTCAACGCCGCCAGCGAGCCAATCAGCACGTCCAAGAACCTGCTTGAGGTATTCAAAAGCTTCGATTACGCTTGGATCGGTCCAGGAAATCTCATGCTCAACGAGCTTGTCATACATTTCAGGACCAGCGGTACGCAGATAGATATTCTCAAACCAGTCGGTCAGAACCCAAGAAGAGCCGCCACCAGTGGAGAATGGGGTAATGCCGAAGAAATCGATCATTTCGGCAGCTTCGATCATCTCTTCCCAAGTGGTGGGCACTTCAAGGCCAACCTCAGCGAAGATGTTGGTGTTGTACCAAACAACCGATTTGTTAGCGGCTTTGTACCATACACCGTACAGTTCGCCGTCAACAGAACCTAATTCACGCCAAACGGGTGCGTAGTACTTGTCGACGAGGTCACCTGTTACTTCTTCGATAGGAACCAAGAATCCACGGCGAGCAAACTGCTTTACCAGGCCGGGGTTAGGCAGAATAGCGATATCCGGGGGGTTACCGCCCTCTACTCTGGTTCCAAGGACTGTTGCCATGTTGTCAGGAGTTGGGCTGTAAACTACTTGAGCACCTGTTAACTCAGAGAATCTAGCGAGAACGGCTTCAAAGCTGCGTTGTTCGTCGCCGCTCCAAAGAGCAATTACGTTGACAGTTTCTCCAGCTAGGTTTGGCCATTCACTTGCGGCCGCAACCGGAACAGCAAAGATAACCAACAGTGCCAAAACAAGGGTAAGCATACGGCTATTAAGCTTCATGGGTATCCTCCTTCTGTGTTTTATCCATGTTGAACTGCCAGATTTATACAACCGGTTTCTTTTTTCCGTATCACCTCCTGTAAGTATCCCAGATGTTGGAGATACTACAGTGCAAACCTAACTTTCAAGATATCTGCTACACCTTCGCTGGCATTCTTGGAACTCACATATCCACCTACACTCAATACTGCTTCCTTAATATCTCTGTCGGCATTATTTGTTGTCGCTCCATAAAAACCTGAGGTGAGCATACCTAAATCATTGTGAGAATCGCCAACCGCTAAGACTTCATGGTCGGCAGCTCCGACGTATTCTGCAACTAAGCGTAGAGCGTGAAGCTTCCCTACTTCTTTGTGGCGAAAAGCCAATCCCCTGTTATTGCGGATGGGATTGAGGCCATACTCAAGAGCAATATCTCTAACTTTCTCCAGGCCTTCTTGAGCTGCTTCGCGGGAACTGAAGGTAATTTCTACGAAGCCTCTGCCCTGTTGGAGAACTTTGTTGTTTATGAAGAATGGCAACTGGTGTTCCTCGGCCAATCTCGCCGCCGCTTCGTTGCCCTGCAGAAGCAAGCTGCGTTCTTTCGCCAAAAGCTCTGAATTGCGAGGTTCCCAGGGCTCATAGTGGCTCGCATCCTTGAGACTGTAAATATCTCGTTCTTCGCAGATCAAGAAGTGCGGAAATCCCAGTGCGGGGGTGAGCCCGTTTCTCTCCAATAAATAACATGCCTCGTTATAAGGCCTGCCTGTTACAATGGCAATATAAAGTCCGCCTTCGACTAAATGCTTCAGATAAGAAATCGTAGCTTCAGAAATACTCTCGTCTGGATTAATTAGTGTTCCGTCTAAGTCTAGTCCAATCAGTTTCACAGATTACAGAGTCCTCCTAGTTTGTGGTACTTCTCCTGTAGAGTGTTAGAACATCTCTGTTGTTAGTTTCAGCGGAATTCCTCTTGCCTGCGCCGTTTCATACAGTAGTGCGTTCACGATTGCTTCGAAACCCGCCTTTACCGGAATCACACTCCCGCCCAGTACCGCACGGGGTGAAGCCGCGTGCAGCACAACTGCAGCCGTCTCAGTCAAAGGCGAAAAATGCCTGCTGGTAACAGCGATAACAGTGAGATTTTCTCTTTTCACCATCTCCAATGGCTTGACTAAATAGCTTCCTTCGCCAGAGACAGACAAGAAAATAAATACACTCTCTTGATCGCGAAGCATGCTAAATCTCGTGAGGTCTAGTGTTTCACGGAATACGTACGAATCGATTCCTAGATGCCAACAGCGATGATTAGCAATCTCCCCCATCATCCCTGACTCACCTGCGCCGAACCAGTAAAGACGCTTGGCTCTTGTCATCAGCTCTACAGCCTTTTGAAAAGCTTCGAGATCGACATGCTGGAGAGAATAGTAGATGGCATCGTACATAGCGGTTGCTACCCATTTGAAATGTGAACTGACAATCGGCACTTCAATCATAGGCCGCAGTGCCGAGAAGTTGCGCTGCAGCTCAGTATAACCGCCGAACCCGAGCTCCTTACAGAACCGGAAAACAGTGGCTCGGGAGACTCCAACCGCGGCAGCGAAGTCGTCAATGCCCATGGACAAAACCGCACTTGGATTCTCCATTAAGAACCTGGCTATGGCCTTGTGCTGCTTACTGAGTGTACTGTATCTGCTTTTGAGGTGTTCGATAGTCCGGTATACATCACTCTTCAACTATAACACTCCACCACACTGAGACAATAGTATCATTTTTGTTCCCTCTCTTTGTATGTAATACTTCAATCTCATTTCCGATTTTCCTGCTCAAGAAAGCAAAAAAACCAGAACTACCCGTAAGAAGATCATGGCAGCTGTTCTTAAGTGTAGGTCTGAATAGAAGAGACAAGCCGCGGTCGTGATGCTAGAATTAAGAGGAGAGGAGGACGGAAGATGCCTATTACTGTCATGTACGGTCAAAACGGAAAAGAGATGGTTCGGAAGATTTTGAACCACCGCCGATGGGAACAAGAACTGAACCCGCAGTGGTCGTACGGGATCAAGCCAAACCTAGTCGTGGCAAAACCATCAGAGAGCGGTGCCACCACAGACCCGGCAGTGGTAGAAGGCATAATCACCTACCTAAAAGACCACGGTTGTCACCGTATCACCATCCTCGAGAGTTCGTGGGTCGGAGATTCTACTGAACGAGCCTTTACGGTCTGCGGTTACCGCGAACTAGCTGAACGCTATGATGTTGAGCTGATTGATCTAAAAAAAGACCCGGCTGTCAAAGTACGCCAAGGCGCCTTTGAACTAGAAATCTGCCAAAGTGTCGTTGAGCTAGACTACCTCATCAATGTTCCGGTCTTAAAAGCTCACTGCCAAACCCGGCTGACCTGCGCGCTAAAGAACCTAAAAGGCTGTATTCCAGATCGAGAGAAACGCCGCTACCATACTCTTGGGCTCCACAGACCGATCGCGGCCCTCAACAAGGTGCTGAGGCAGAATCTGATCGTTGTTGACGGTATTGTTGGAGATCTTACGTTTGAAGAAGGCGGTACCCCAGTTAACATGCATAGAGTTATCGTCGGGAATGATCCCGTGGCAGTAGACAGCTACTGCGCCGGGCTATTGGGGCTCACCCCGAATGATGTGGAGTACATCACCTATGCGGCAGAGTTGGGCGTGGGAAGTACATCTTTTGAAGTGGAAGAGCTTAACGAAGGTACGGCCAGCAGCTTTGCTCCGAGCCCAACAGCGAGCCAACTGCGCCTGCACTTCACAGAAAAGAATGCATGCTCAGCTTGCGTCGGTTCACTCATGCACGCCCTCTACCGCTTTAGAGGAGAACCTCCCGTAGAGCTGCATATCGGGCAGGGGTATCGAGAGCAAGCCGCTCCCGGGCTCGGCATCGGTACATGTACAAGGTTATTTGCTGATCATGTCCCAGGCTGCCCACCAACTGCCCGTGCTATCTTGGACAAGCTGAAGGAACTTGCACAGAAATGAAATAGAGCGAGGATGCTGGCCACCCTCGCTCT
>JAAYMS010000099.1 GCA_012521295.1 Bacillota bacterium | reverse complement strand
TGCAGGGTATGAAAAGCAAACGTCTTATGCTATAATAGAATCAAGGTCAGGAATGGTCAAAGGAGGTGGGTTCGGTAAGTACTCTAGCTGATCACATTGAAGCATATATTAAACGGATGATTCGGGAAAACCAGGGGCGGGCCATTGAGTTGAGCCGAGCCCAGTTGGCCGACGCATTTGCGTGTGTTCCGTCGCAGATTAACTATGTTCTCACAACGCGCTTTTCTCTTGAACGCGGCTATATTGTTGAGAGCCGTCGTGGCGGTGGTGGGTATATACGCATTGGCCGTGTCCAGGTCGAAGATGTGCATGAAGACGCCTTTGACCTGATCAGCCAAGTTGGCAGCCAGATTTCAGAGAAAGAGATGGAGAATATTTTGGCCAGGCTCCTCGACCATCAGATTATCACGTCACGTCAGGCCAGAATAATTCGGGGGATCATTCAGCAGGAAACCGCCAGGGTGGGACAGGGAAAGGCTCTGGTACGTGCTAGTTTAGTCCGGGCTCTGCTGTTGTTCGTGCTGCAGCAGCAGGGCAATTAGTGGAGGGTCTGAGATGCTTTGTGAAAAATGTGGCCTACAGCCAGCTACTGTCCGTGTTGTACAGGTGGAAAACGGCTTCAAGACAGAGATCAATCTTTGTCAAGGATGTGCGCAGAGCTACAGCAGTGGCTTTGTGGGTGGTTTTGATCTACAGAATATCTTAGCTAACATGTTTGACTTACCCAAAATGTGGGGAAAAGTTACTGCGGTCGATGATCGCAGGTGCCCCACCTGCGGCTCTACTCTGCAGGACATCCAAAAACGTGCGCAGCTAGGCTGTAGCGACTGCTATGACGTATATCGTAGTGAACTAGACACCCTTCTGCGCCGGATCCACCCTACCAACCGACATGTGGGAAAAATTCCCGCTGTCAGTCATGCTAAGGTAAGGATGCAGCGTCAGATAGAGGAGTATCGTCGGAAAATGGAGGAGTGTGTACAGACCGAACGGTTTGAAGAGGCAGCTCACTATCGCGATGAAGTGCGCCGCCTCGAAAAACTGCTGGCGGAGGGGGCCGATGAATCATGAAGGATGTCAGCCAAGCAATGAGTGCCTGGATGAGGGGCAGCGGGCCTCAGGGAGACATTGTTCTCGGTTCTCGCATTAGGCTGGCCCGAAATCTCAAAGGGATTCCATTTCCAGGTGCTGCTAATCGCGAACAGCTCAAGCATGTTCTCCAGGTTTCAGAATCACTTGCCCCATTACTTGAGGGCTATGGCGAAGTGCGTTTCTTGAAGATGGCTGAGGTCGAATCGTTGGAGCGTCAGATCCTGGTGGAACAGCATCTGATCAGCCCGGATCATGCGCAGAATACCATTGCCAAGGGCGTGATTCTGGGCAAGCACGATGAGATCAGTGTCATGATCAATGAAGAAGACCACCTCCGCATTCAAGTTCTCCATCCGGGGCTGCAGTTAGAAGCAGCCTGGGAGTTGGCCGACGAGATTGATGACCGCTTTGAAGCCAAGCTCGATTTTGCCTTTGATCAACATCTCGGCTACCTCACCGCTTGCCCGACAAACGTAGGTACAGGCCTGCGGGCGTCCGTTATGCTGCATCTCCCTGGCCTGCAGTTGGTTAATCAGGTGGGCCAGGTTCTCGGTGCGGTCAGCAAGTTTGGCTTGGCGGTACGCGGTCTGTATGGAGAGGGCAGCGAGGCACACGGGAACATTTATCAGTTGTCGAACCAGGCCACTCTTGGTTTGAGTGAAGAAGCAATCATCGAGCGGCTTAACCGCCTGACAGCGCAGATACTGCAGGGTGAACGCCAAGCGCGAGAGTTCCTTATGAAAGATAAGAACAGGTTGGCGACGGAGGACCGCCTTTATAGGTCTTATGGGATCCTCACCCATGCTAGGACAATGACTACTCAGGAGGCACTCAGCCTTCTATCGGATGTAAAATTGGGTGTAGAACTGGGCATCATTCCCAATGTAGATCCAAATGTCCTGAAGCAGTTGATTGTACTAACGAGGGCCGCTCATCTTCAGCGGGTTATGGGGCAGGAGCTTCCGCCCCACGAAAGGGATCGGCTGCGAGCCAGCTTGATTCGGGATATGTTGAAATGAGTGCTTATAAGATGGTGCAGAAAGGATGGTGGAGAGATGTTTGGCCGTTTTACTGAAAGGGCTCAAAGAGTCATTGTACTCTCCCAGGAGGAAGCGCGGCGGCTGGGGCATAATGTTGTCGGTACCGAGCATCTCCTTCTCGGATTGATTGCCGAAGGAGAAGGAGTTGCTGCTCGAGCTCTGCAGACACTGGGGATCAGCATTGATGACGTCCGAGCCGAAATTGAACGCGTCATTGGCCGCGGCGAAGTGGGCGAAACAGGCCCCAGCGGTTTTACTCCACGTACAAAAAGGGTTTTAGAACTTGCTTTTGAAGAGGCTCGCCAATTAGGGCACAGCTACATTGGTACAGAGCATATCTTGCTCGGCTTAATCCGTGAAGGTGAGGGTGTGGCAGCCCAGGTTTTGATCAACCTTGGTGCCGACTTAGATAAAGTACGTCGCCAAGTCGTGGAGCTCTTGGGAGGTGCCGCTCAACAAGGTCAGCGGTCGCAGCGCCGTACCAAGACACCGACTCTCGATCAGTTTGGGCGCGACTTAACTGAGATGGCCCGCGAGGGCAAGCTAGACCCGGTTATCGGCCGCGATAAAGAAATCGAACGGGTCATACAGGTTCTCAGCAGGCGTACTAAGAACAATCCAGTGCTGATCGGAGAACCAGGTGTGGGTAAGACTGCAATAGCCGAAGGGTTAGCCCAAAAGATCGTAGAGAACAATGTGCCTGAAAACCTGTCCGAAAAACGGGTTGTCAGTTTGGATCTGGGTGCAATGGTAGCAGGCTCTAAGTTCCGCGGTGAGTTTGAGGAACGGCTTAAGAAAGTCATGGACGAAATCCGCAGTTCTGGCGATGTCATTCTCTTCATTGATGAAATGCACACCATAATAGGTGCTGGGGCAGCAGAAGGAGCAATTGATGCATCAAATATCCTCAAACCGGCACTTGCCCGCGGTGAACTGCAGGCAATAGGTGCGACTACGCTTGATGAATACCGCAAGCATGTGGAAAAAGATGCCGCCCTAGAACGGCGCTTCCAGCCTGTGATGGTTGATGAGCCGACTGTTGAAGAAACCATCGAGATTCTCAAGGGCCTGCGAGATCGCTATGAGGCGCACCACAGAGTGAAGATTACCGACGAGGCTCTCGTAGCCGCTGCACGCCTTGGAGCCCGCTATATCACCGATCGCTACTTACCAGATAAGGCGATTGACCTGATTGATGAAGCAGGCTCAAAGGTTCGTCTGAGCGGCCTAGTAATGCCTCCGGAACTGAAAGAGTTAGAAGCCAAGATCGAAGAGCTGAAGATCGAAAAAGAATCTGCCATCAAGAATGAGGAGTTTGAGAAGGCAGCTCGGCTGCGTGACCAGGAACAGCACCTGCGCGATGAGTTAGAAGCCAAGCGTTCTGATTGGAAGAACAACCGGGGCCGGGCCGATGCGGTGGTCGACGAAGAGGATGTTGCCAACATTGTCGCCAGCTGGACCGGCATTCCTGTCACAAAACTGGCAGCAGAAGAGTCGGAGCGGCTCCTAAATCTCGAAGAGATTCTGCATGAACGGGTGATCGCTCAGCACGAGGCTATCGAAGCTATCTCTAAGGCAGTAAGGCGGGCCCGCACTGGCCTTAAGGATCCGAACCGCCCGGTTGGTTCCTTCATTTTCTTAGGGCCAACGGGAGTGGGCAAGACCGAACTAGCTCGAGCTCTAGCTAACGCACTCTTTGGTGATGACGATGCGATGATCCGGATTGACATGTCCGAATATATGGAGCGTCATGCAGTGTCGCGGCTGATTGGTGCACCGCCAGGATATGTTGGATACGAGGAAGGCGGACAGCTCACTGATGCGGTACGGCAGCGCCCCTACTCGGTGGTACTCCTTGATGAGATTGAAAAGGCCCATCCCGAGGTGTTCAACGTGCTCCTGCAGGTGCTTGAGGATGGGCGACTGACCGACTCTAAGGGCCGTACAGTCGACTTCCGCAATACCGTGCTGATCATGACCTCAAATGTGGGCGCCCAGCAAATCCAGCGGGAGACCAGCATCGGTTTTCGGATTGTTGTCGATGAGCGCAGCGAGTACGAATCGATGAAGCAGAAGGTGACTGATGAGCTGAAGCGCACCTTCAGGCCAGAGTTCCTCAACCGCGTCGATGAGATCATCGTTTTCCATGCCCTCAACAAAGAACACATCAAGGAAATTGCGGATATTATGTTGAAAGAACTGCGCAATCAGCTCAAGGAAATGAACATGGAACTCGAGATCACACCAGAAGCGAAGGACTTCCTGGCCGAAAAGGGCTTCGACCCCGACTTTGGCGCCCGTCCGCTCAGAAGGGCAATACAGCGGTACATCGAGAACCCTCTCTCCGAGGAAATGCTCAAAGGCCGCTTCGAAGAAGGCGCAAAGATCATCGTCGATCTGGTCGATGGAGAATTGGTCTTCCGCTAGGAAGGCCGTTCTCCCAGCCGGCTTAATTAGGAGCATACACAGGGTTGACTCTGGTTGTGTGCTCCTTTTTTGAATGTTATAATTAAAGTATCTAAGAAGTCGCAAAAGAAAGGAATTGAATGTGGCTAGAATAACTGTCCGCTATGTCTGCCAAGCCTGTGGTGCAGAAAGCCTCCGTTGGATGGGAAGATGTTCGCAATGTGGGGAGTGGAACACCTTAGTTGAAGAGACTGTTGGTTCCACGAAAAAACAGCAGCAGTCGTGGGTGAAACGCTCTAATCCTGTGCCTTTGACTCAGATTTCTACCTCGGAACAGCCGCGGTTTTCGACCGGTATCATCGAACTAGACCGCGTGCTTGGAGGCGGCCTTGTGCCCGGGTGTTTGGGCCTGATTGGTGGAGACCCGGGTATCGGAAAATCTACGCT
>JAAYMS010000098.1 GCA_012521295.1 Bacillota bacterium | reverse complement strand
GGGCTGAAAGCTTGGATTTCGATTAGAGACCGAGAGCGTTGTTTACTGCAGCGATAATGCCCTTGCTGGTGCCGGTTGCACCGCTGACTGTGTCTACATCAGTAGATTGCGCAGCGATGATTGCTTCAGGGATAGCGGCGTAGGCTGCATCGGAGATGATGGGAGTCTCGTCTTGGCTGACAATAGTGATGCTTGCGATCTTGCCATCCTTAACTTCTACTTCAACAACAATCTCACTCTTGAAGCCTTGGCCCTTACCGGTGTATGTACCGTCAGCGAAACCAAGAGCATTCTTTACTGCAGCAATGATGGCTCTGCTGCTTACGGTAGCACCGGAGACGGTGTCAACGGTCAAGCTCTGCTCAGCGATGATGGTTTCCCGAACAGTCAAACCCAGGTCAAACAAGCCGGGGGTCTCACTGTGATCCACTACTTCGATTGTGCTGATCTTACCGTCAACGACAACAACTTCTACTGTGAGAGGGCCGTTGTGGCCGTCAGCGGTTCCTGTGTAAGTTCCATCGTTCCATGCCAGTGCACCGATGGACAGAACGCTGATAATGGCGAGGGACAGCACAGTAATTACGATTGGTCTAAACTTCTTCATGTCATCACCTCATCAAATTTTTTGTGAATAAGAGCATAACCACAGTTTACATGGCTTGGCTTAACCTGTCAAGAAGCCCAATAAATAAACAGCAAGCAAATTTAGCTGCTTCGCCGTGTGTCTAAATAAGCCGTACGATTTTCGTACTACTGAACCTACGGCGCCGAGTACATCCGGTCGATTACCCCATTTTTCTCCAACTATTATAGAACCGCTTTGATTGGACGATTCTTACGACGAGTAACGCGTTAATTTATATGTGAAAGCGATAGCGATCACGATATATTGATATTTATTTGTCAATCAGCAGGGGTTACCACTTCCCCCCTAGAAGTACGTGAAGGCCTAGGCAAAGAAATATGAACTACACCAAAACAGGAGGTCAATAATTGAAACGTCATCTAAGCAGCATCGTGTTAGCCGTTGTCGCTCTATTTGTTCTATCTGGATTTGCAGCAGCAGCTGAAGTATGGAGTACTGACATTGTAATTGTTGGTGGAGGGGCTGCAGGCCTTTCAGCAGCCGTCGAGGCAAGTCAAGCAGGGGCAGATGTTATGCTCTTCGAAAAGCTGCCCATCGTTGGTGGTTCTACTATGGTTTCTGGCGGCGGCATGAGCGGTGCTGGACACAGGTTCCAGCTTGCAGCTGGTATCACCAATGACAGCCCAGAGATTCATCTGCAAGATATGCTCCGCGAAGGATACTACGAGAACGATCTCAGATTGGCGAAGCGGTTTACCGAAAACGCTGGCGCAGCCATCGACTGGCTTGCTGACCTGGGATGCCAGTTTGAATTCCAACCCAATTACCAAGAACACACTATCCAAAGATTTGTTCGGTCTCATCCATACCCAGGTACCGGCATTGCTATTGTTCAAACCCTAGAGAAGGCCGCCAAAGATGCTGGTGCCAACATCTATACCAATCACCTTGTAACTGAGCTTATCACCGATACTTCGGGTGCGGTCATTGGTGTCCAAGTTACCAAGAAGGATGGCAGCATTGTCAACGTTATGGCTGACAGAGTGATCTTGGCAACAGGTGGATTTGTCGGTAACGATGAGCTTCTCAACAGGTTTGCACCTGAGATCATGGCTATGAACCCAAAAGTTGCCGGTGACACAAGACTTCAGGGCGAGGGCTTCTACCTGGCCGAGAAAGTTGGAGCATCTCTCGAGAACATGCAGTTCATTAAGGTCTATCCTACTGGCTCCACCACAAAATCTGGTCAAGACGTTTACACCCGTTTCTACGTACCATGCCTAGAAGGCGGTATCCTGGTAAATCGTGAAGGTAAACGGTTTGTGGATGAAAAAGCTGCCTTTGCCCGCATTTATGATGAGCTGGTAAAGCAAACGGACGGCCGTATGTTTGTTATCTTTGACAGCAAGCAAGCAGAACGCGTTCTCCAAGCTGATACTCCCTTTATTCTAGGCTGGAGCAACGAGCAAGTCGCTAAGGACATGGAGGAAAACACACTTATCGGCCGGTTTGACCGCATTGCTGACCTGGCAGCTGCCTACAATATTGATGCTGAAGCGTTAGAAGAGACCATTGCCAACTCTGAACTCTCAACAGCTCCGTTCTACTCCGTTGAGATCGGGCCAAACATGATGTTCACTCTCGGCGGCATTCGCATCGATGACGATGCTCGGGTCCTTGACGTAAATGGTCAAGTTATCCAAGGCCTCTACGCTGCCGGTGAAGTTGCAGGAGCCGGCCACGGCGGCAATTACATGAGTGGAAACTATGTAGCATACGCTGTTGTTTATGGACGAATTGCCGGTATCAATTCTGCAAATGACGTTCTGAACTAATGTGAAAACCATAAAGGGACTGCACCAAGCAGTCTCTTTACTTTTTTACAGCAGGGTTGCGGTGGCTTATGGTGAAATATGTAGGTGGCTTTGAAGGCTAATATGGGAAAAGGATGAATGTGATTGACTGCACATTATCGTGTACTAGCTCTTGACCTCGACGGAACAACGCTGCTGCCCGATGGGACACTTTCTTCCGAGACGAAGTACTGGATCGATCAAGCTTCCCAAGCAGGGGTGCTGGTCATATGCGCCACCGGGCGGGGACGGCCCAATGCGGAACCAATTTGGGCGGAGCTCTGTCCTAACTCACCAGCCGTATTGGCTAATGGTGCAGACATCTGGCTGAACATGCAGGCCTCGCTCGAGCGCCACTACATGAAAGCAGATTACGTCTTCAGACTATACGAGTTGGCGCAAAAAGTAGGCGGGTTCTACTGGGCCTACAGTGCCAACGGTATGATCCACGATGGTGACGACATCTTCGAGCATAACCCTGGCGAAGGCTGGTTTAAGTTCGGAATCCATCACCCAGATCCGGCTGTCATCACCTATGTCTGGGAAACGGCTGCCGCTTGGGAAGGCATCACGGTGACGAGCTCCCACCCCTCAAATGTGGAGGTTTCCGCGCAGGGAGTCTCGAAAAAATCCGGCGTAGAGCGCATCTGCCGGGAGTTTGGCTTTTCCCTCGCTGAAGTCATGGCCATCGGCGACAGCCACAATGACTTAGAACTCCTCAAAGCCGCGGGGCTGGGTGTAGCGATGGGGAATGCTTCAGATGAAGTTAAGGCTGCCGCTGATAAGCTAACCAAGTCTAATGCGCAAAACGGAGTCGCCCACGCGATCCAAGTGTACTTGTTGTAAAAATCTGCTTACTCCAAGGAAAACGCTGGATACATCAAGAATAATAATTCTGGCTTATGCCCAAGAATCAATTCTTAGGAAGGGATGGATGTCTTTATGAAGCGCTTTCTTCCCACGCTGGTACTTGCCCTCGTTATCTGCCTTACAGTAGGGCCACTGGCTGGGGCACAGGATGTAGTAGCCATTACAGGAAACGTTGCAGAAGTTGACAAATACGGTAACGTCACACTCGATCTGAAAACACAAGTGCTTCTTGATGCTGGTTTGGAGTTTGGCGATATGCTTACCATTGCCGTCGGTGAATATGAACTCACAGCTCCATTCGTAACTGCATACAGCGATGTCAATGTAGGAACAGAGCTAGTACGTGCTCCAGGTGGCGACGCTGAACGGAACATCATTGTCGCAATCAACATGGGCAACTTCTCGGAGACCTATGGTGCTGATTCAGGCGATTCCATCACCCTTACTCTCCTTGAAAAGGGAGCCTATCTCAATGAATGGCTCATCCGTCAGCTTGTGCGGACCAACGAACGGTCAGACTACGCCAGCGATGAGATCTTCGCTAACTTCCGGAACGTGGCAGTTGGAAACATGGGCAGCGGTACATACTTCCGGAGCAGCAGCCCTGTGAACAACGAGCTCTGCCGGGCACCATATGCCGATGCGCTCGCTCGCGAAGCAGGCATCCGCACTATTATCAATCTTGCTGACTCCGCCGAAGAGTTAGAAAGCTATTTCGCACAAGATGACTTCAATTCGCCTTACTACAAGAGCCTCTATGAACAGGGCAGAGTTGTCTTCTTGAATATGGGAGTTGACTACCGCTCTGATGATTTCAAAGCGAAACTGAAGACCGGGCTTGAGTTTCTCATCGAGAACGAAGGCCCCTATCTTGTGCACTGCAACGAAGGTAAGGACCGGGCTGGTTTTGTATCCGGGCTTCTCGAGGCTTTGGCAGGTGCAAGCGTAACTGAGATCAAAGAAGATTACATGCAGACCTACATCAACTACTACGGTGTAGAATACGGCTCTGACCAGTATGAGAAGATTGCCGAAAGCAATATCCTAGAGGCTCTGCGTGAAATCGCTGGACTACCTAAGGGTGCAGACCTCACCGGTATTGACCTGGAGAAGGCTGCAGAGAACTACCTAATGGGTATTGGCCTCTCTAGTGACCAAGTTCAGCTGCTCAAAGAAAGACTTACAACAGATACCGTAGTCTCTGACGCTGCTTAATAGAAGAACACGAAATGACAAGAGGCTGTTCACTAACGAACAGCCTCTTGACGCGTAACCCGTTATTCGGTAAGTGTGCCCCACTAGGATATATTCTGATACCGGTCTGTTATTGCGTCAACCAACTCTTAACTTGCTCATGCTCATAATTAATGCGCAGCCGTCTTACCTTTTTCCCCTCGATGTCTTCTACCACCTGCCAGAGGCAGCCCTCTTTCAGCAGCTCCTTGAGTGCTTGCGCCACCTCATCGCGGGGTGCCTGCGTATAAACCCGCAG
>JAAYMS010000097.1 GCA_012521295.1 Bacillota bacterium | reverse complement strand
GAAGACGAACTGAACACCCCAAGAATGAAGCAGATCTGCCAATGCTTGTGCGACAGTTACTTTTGCAACCATACCCTCACCCCGCTGTGCTTTCTAGAAAAAGCATACCCTCAGACAGCGGGTCTTACCCAAACCCATAAAACAGGAAGGCACCCTGCGGCATCGCACTCTAGGGTTCCCCATGAATATGCACTCGGATCAATAGGAACCCAGTAATAACATGTCTCGATCGCGTCGAGATAATCTGCGATGGCAGTTTGTACAGTATAGCTCGGGCCATTGACCAACTATTTCGCCCCAGATAGGACTTCCGCAGTCAGGACACTGTGGCGACTTGATCAGCAATAATGCCAACAGATCTTCATCACGCATGGTACGATTGCTGCCGCAGCGCCGGTCGTTACACTTCAGATAAAAGCTATACCCAGACTTGACCGTGGTTGCCGACCCGCATTTGCGACATGATAATTGCTCACGTGCCTTTGCAGTATTAGGTTCGGACCTGGGTTGCGGCTTGTCAACTGTTTCAACACTAGCAGCAGCTGTGTACGTTCTGCTACCTTGTGTTACAGTGCCGTCGGCTCTCATGTAGGTCCCAAGCGCTATTATCCGCTCTATGAACGTTAAGACAATGCTAGTATCGGTAAGCCTGCTTCGCAAAAAATTGCGGTCCGCGAATACAATGATCTGGCTTCTAGCTCGTGTCAAGGCAACGTTTACGAGAGCGAAGGTTGGTGAATTGCTCTTGAGAAACGTCTCACGCGACCCACTTACCAAGATGCTAGGTGCCCTCTGCGGTCGGGCGTCCGGTATCTCGAAGATAATAATATCTCGTTCAGAACCTTGAAACTTATGAACGGTAGACACCTGAACCTTTTTCTGAGCGTCCGGTGTGAGATTCTTGCGTATCTCTCGCACTTGTGCCCTGTAGGGTGTGATGATGGCCACTTCATATCCATTACTTGATAGCAGCGAGGCTACACTGGAAACGAAAACTGCCGAACGCCGATTAACCCTCGACTTGGTATCACTTTCTGTGTAGCACTGCGTCAGTCCACTGATATCTACTAACGTTAGGCGTTCTTCTGGCCTAAAGGGCAAAAGCTTGCGTTGATCCGGCAAAGCGTTTTCTAGAATTCCTCCGTAAAATAGGGCATTTGCAAGGCCAGAGATTTCATCAGCCATCCGATACTGCCGTCGTAAAGTGACTAGGCGAGGATCTGAACGGTGCATCAAGACCTTGTCTCTAATACCTGCACTCTCAAACACGCTTTGTCCCAACCATTTCTGCACTCGGGCATTCTGGCTTCGACAGATTGGTTGGAGTTGAAAGAAATCTCCTGCGACCACGCCATGAGATCTGGCTAGAGTCAGCGCTGCAAACACAGATGGAACCCCGATCATACTGGCTTCGTCTACAACAACCGCGTCAAAAGTCCGGGAGTTAATGTCCTCACTCAAGCTGAGCTTTGCCAACGTCGTAGCGATAAACGAAGCTCTTTGCTCGAGCTCTTTGGCCTGCTTCTGTACTAAGTCCGTGATATAATCTAACATTGCAGAAACGATTCGGATATCTACATCTATCTCAGCACCTTCCTTGATCTTCCTCATCAGCTCTTTCTTCTTTTCTACGAGAACTTGTTGATACTTGGCCAAATCGGGAGCGTTTTTCAACACGATATTATGTGGTACTATTGATAAGAGGCTTTCCTTCGTAGGATATCCTGCACGGAGAAGTCGATCTTGCTTCATAAGGGCTCTTATTTCTTTTGCAGAAGAACTTACCACCTTCTCCGCTACTATGTCTACAGCCACGTTGCTCTGAGAAACAAATAATACAGTCTTGCCGTTTGCAAGAAGATTAATGATGACTTGGCTGATAGTGTGACTCTTGCCCGTGCCCGGTGGACCCCAGATAAATGTCAGATTGGTGCTCAATGACTGTCGAACAGCCCGTTCTTGGTATTCGTTTAGGTTATTAGGTAATAGAGGTTTTTTCAAATCATAATGCCTAATATGGAACTCTTCACAGGAAGATAACACGCCTTGGGCAATCGGTCGATCATCATACGGGTCAATACGCGTAAGCCAATCCTTCAGGGCCTCTAACAACCACGCAAGATTGTAACTAAGCAGGTACTGTCTATGTAAGGTCAAACGCGACGCTGTAGCAATTACCATGCTGAAGTCTTCAGAAGCAATCACTTCAGCGGGATATTTCTTGCCTGCAATCGTTATATCAACTGTCATACCGTCTGGCATGTTGAACTCGTCTTCGACAACCCCATAGTACACATTAGTGTAACCGCTACTTATTAACCGTGTCGGTGTAAAGCTTAGCGACACATCCTCCGACCTCACGGCTTCGATTTCTCTTTCTAATGCAAAGACAAATGCTGCATGTGCATCTGGAAGAGGCATCATAAGTATCACTCCCATAGGATCTTTAGACAGAGTATCAGCTATTAGTTTGACTTTTCTATAAATATAACACTAAACCCTTCAACATCAAGTACTACTGAATTATTCCACTAGTCAGCCTTAGAATATCTGGTTTGCTCCAAGTGGTGCAATCAAACCACTCGTTGCAGGAAGTTGTCACATCTAATTAATTATTGTATAGTTGGAGTAAGGATGTTTAGAAAAATATGGTTGAAAGGATGAACTGGATTGCAGAAGCAGCGTGTAAACCCTTATCTTCCCTCTTGGGAGTAT
>JAAYMS010000096.1 GCA_012521295.1 Bacillota bacterium | reverse complement strand
TTGTCCAGCAGGCTCACAACCTTCTGCGCCGCATGATATCCCCCAAGCATCGTGTTTCCAGCCTTGATCACAAGTTCCGGCTGATAGGGGATATTTGCTTCCTCCAACGCCTGCTTGTATCCCGACCATCTTTGATAAATTACCCCAAACCTCTCATCAATGTCCCGTTCCACACCAGATACTAAGATAATCCGATCATACCCCAGTGAGATTAGGTATCTGGTTCCCAAATAGCCGCCCCATCGATCATCGCTGTTCACCTGGTAAACCTCAGGAGCGCTGATGAAGCTGTCCATAAAGACGCAGGGAATATCCAGCTCTAGAATGGCGCGGTAATGCTCCGAGCTTTCATGTACACCGACCACCACAATTCCATCAAGCTGCCGCTCTTTAATAAACGACATATCCGGGCTGTTGGACATGGCACTCAGCATCACATGGAAGTTCTTGCTGCTGGCATCCGTTTCGATGCCCGACATTACCTGCCAGAAAAACGGGTTGTCCTCAAATTGACCCTTGGTTAAGTAGGGAACCACAACGCTAATTAGGTGTGAGTTTTTATTCTTCAAACTGCGGGCGGCCAGGTTAGGGGTATAGTTATACTTCCTAATTAATTCTTCTATCAAAGCGCGAGTCTCTTCTGAAACCCGCCCCTTGTTGTTAATCACGTTGGAAACGGTTGCGATTGAAACATTCGCTTCCCGGGCTATATCTCGAATAGTTACCTGTTTGGGTTTCATGCTTATTCCCCCAAAGTGGTTAAATGTTTAAGCATATTATAACATGTTTTCCGAAAGAATGCATACGGAAATCGCAAATTTTTCCCTAGGAGTTAAAACAAGTGTAATTATCCCTTGACATTCGCCTTGAATGAGCTTAAACTCAAAGTATAGATTAGGGTAAAATAGAACTATCGTTAAGGGCTGGAGCTCGTTCTTTTTTGGTCTTGTGATTAAAGGTTTAATCAGAAACGAAGGTGGTGATCGATTCACGAAGAAAAGGTCATCTAGTGTCGTTTGGTAAGGCTGCAGGATTTGACCATCAATTAAAGGAGGACATAACAGTGAGAACGAGGTTTGTGGCACTTACTCTGGCTTTAGTACTCGTGTTAGGCATGGCTTTTACAGCCAGTGCCAAAGTAACGCTCAGGCATTGGGACTGGCATCAGCCCAGAATGAACCTGAAGCTGAAGTACATGGAAGAGTACGAGAAGCTCAATCCTGATGTGACCTTTGAGACTCAAGTTATTGGTTGGGAAGATTATTGGACCCGCCTCATGTCCGGTGTAGCCGGCGGAGACGTACCTGATATCGCGCAGTTCCACAACTCACAGACTCAAGCTTTCTTAAATCACCTCGAAGCATATCCAGCCGACCTTTTCGACTACGACCGCTATAAAGAAGAGATTATCAACTTCGAAGCCGCTTACTTATTTGATGGAACCTTCCATTTCTACCCGGTAGGCATCATGACAGGCCTCATTTTCTACAACACCGACCTGTGGGAAGCAGCCGGACTTACTGAAGCAGATATTCCTACCACTTGGGATGAGTTTGCGGTAATCGCTAAACGCCTCACCCAATACGATGACAATGGCGATATCCAAATCGCAGGCTTTGTTCCTAACGGAATCCTCGGTGTTTTCTGGCTTGACCTGCACTATCAATTAGGCGGTAAGCTGTACGGTGAAGATGCCAAGACAGTGGATTGGTACAATGACGCAGGTATTCAAGCCCTCGAATACATCGAAAAGCTCATTTACGAAGATCGGGTAACCGAAATGGGCTTCCTCAGCTTCAGCGAAGCTATGGGAACCGGCCACGCTGGTATGGTTTACAGCTGGAGCTGGCTGGGAGGCGAACTGAACAACAACTATCCTGATCTCAATTGGGCCGTATTCAGATTGCCAACCTTTGACGGCAAGCTTGCTCCAGGGCCAATTGCCCGCAACAACCATGAAACTGGTATGTCTGTTATGAAAGCAGCTCGCCCAGAAAACAAGCGGGCAGCCTTTGAGTTCCTCAAGTGGCTCTATGAAGAAACCGATTATTTAGTTGAGGTCAACCTGATCTTAGGTACAGCTCCATCCAATGTGAACTTGCTGGATGACCCCAGAATCACTTCTGA
>JAAYMS010000095.1 GCA_012521295.1 Bacillota bacterium | reverse complement strand
CAGAGCCCATAATCACGATGATGCGGTCAGCATCAGGAGCGCCGTAGTAATCAAATGGCTTGTAATAGCGTCCGGTCAGCTCTCCGACCTGATTCATAATCTCTTCTACGATGCCGGGAATTGCGTTATAGTATGGGTTTGCAGCTTCACGGCCTTGGAAATAGATGTCAGGGTTTTGAGCGGTACCGCGCAGTTCAGGATGCTCGGGGTTGATAGCCCGTGCTCTAAATTCAGCAATGGCCTTCTTGTCTACGAGTTTCGCGATATCCTCGTAGTCGATAGCTTCGATTTTTTGAATCTCGTGAGACGTCCGGAAACCATCGAAGAAGTGTAGGAAAGGTACCCGTCCCTTAATGGCGGCTAAGTGTGCCACTAAACCGAGGTCCATAACTTCCTGTACAGAACCAGATGCCAGCATAGCAAAGCCAGTCTGGCGGGCTGCCATCACGTCAGAATGGTCACCGAAGATAGACAAGGCATGTGCCGCGATGGAGCGAGCAGAAACATGGAAAACTGCGGGCAGCAGTTCGCCAGAAATCTTGTACATGTTCGGGATCATCAGAAGAAGACCCTGTGATGCAGTAAAGGTAGTGGTTAAGGCACCAGCCACCAGAGAACCGTGTACTGCACCGGCAGCGCCTGCTTCAGACTGCATTTCAGCAATCTTGACTACTTGCCCAAAGATGTTCTTCCGACCACGGGTGGCCCATTCGTCACAGATTTCACCCATGGTTGAAGATGGCGTAATCGGGTAAATCGCTGCAGCATCACTTAGGGCGTAAGCCACATGCGCCGCCGCGGTATTACCGTCGATGGTCATCTTGCGCATAAATACACTACTCCTCCTTGCAAAATTTATTGAGATGAGGCCTAGGTGGCACAGAAACTCTTTGTGAGACTCCTAACATACTAGTACTGACAATTCAGTCATGTTATGTGTGGGTGCTCACAAAGACAGAGTGCGATGAATTCCTCGCTTGTCCTTTCGCCAAAAAGCCGCTGATCCCTTCCCATTATATACATTAATTAGATGGCAGGTCAAATCTATCCAACCAGCCTCGGAGGCTGCATGGCAGTACGAAATTCGCAAGAAAAAACGCCTCGCTTCCCAGCGGTGGAAAGCGAGGCGTAGTACCTTAGAAGGGCAGTGTCAGTTTATCTCCCGACAGGTTGATTTCAGCTTTGAGTGGCGTAGATCCAGTAAGGGCGGTGCTCCGTGCGTCGGGCCCACACCCACCAACAAACACAGCGTAGCGGCCTGGTTCCAAAACACAGCTTCCATCATCATAGAAGACTGCAAACTGCCTGGGGTTCAAGGTGAACTCTACCTGTGTGGCCTGACCTGGTTCTAAGGAGACTCGGGCAAAGCCCTGAAGTGAATGATGCGGTACTGATACACTCGCATCAAGTGCACGCACATACAGCTGCACGACCTCGTCTCCAGCCACTTGGCCAGTGTTGGTCACCTCTACGGTGACTTTAGCGTCATCACCAACTCGCACTTCGGGGCTTAGCTGCAGGTTAGAGTACGCGAATTTGGTGTAGCTGAGCCCATATCCGAACGGATACAGAGGCTCTTTATTGAGATAGCGGTAGGTTCGTCCTTCCATTGAGTAATCTGTGAACTCCGGTAGATCGTCCAGCGATTTCGGGAACGTAATCGGCAGACGCCCTGCAGGGTTATAGTCGCCAAAAAGAATGTCTGCCAAGGCATTACCGCCTTCTTCACCAGGATACCATGCCTGGATTATAGCAGGAACATTCTCCTGTGCCCAGTTTACCGCCAACGGGCTCCCGCTGAAGAGCACCAGCACAATTGGTTTGCCGGTGGCATGGATGGCCTTCAACAGCTCTTCTTGCATACCGGGAAGGTTGATGTGAATGCGGTCTCCGCCGCCATCAGAGTTGGCAGCGGCTCCTTCTTCACCTTCGAGCTCTGGCGAGATACCCAGGCACATAATTACTGCATCCGAACGTTCAGCCGCGGCAATAGCCTCAGCGAAGCCTGCCGTAGGACTATTGCCCCAGTAAGATACCTCTGAGTCGAACAGGTGGCAGCCCTCTGCATACCAAACCCTGGTATCGGGTGATACTCGGTTTCGGATTCCATCTAGGGCGGTTACAAGCTGCGTCGATGTGCCGAAGTAGTTGCCCAGCAGCACTTTGTCTGATGCTGCGTTGGGCCCGATAACTGCAATTGACTTGATGTCAGGGGACAGAGGCAAGAGGTTGCCGTCGTTCTTCAGCAGTACCATGGACTCGCGTGCTACCTGGCGTGCCTTGGCCCGGTGTTCCGGACACGCTACGATTTCATACGGGATTTGAGCATAGGGTACTTCTTCTTCTGGATCAAACATACCCAGCTTGAATTTGGTGCGCAGCAGGCGTGCCAGAGCTTCATCAATGGTTTCTTCTGAAATCAGGCCCTGCTCCACAGCTCCTTTGAGGGCCCAGAATACTCTACCGCAGTTCAGATCACAGCCGTTATTGACGGCTAGAGCTGCCGATTCCTCAGGCGTATCTGTAATCTTGTGATGGAGATGGAAGTCAGAAATAGCGCCGCAGTCTGAGACCACATGTCCTTCAAAGCCCCATTGTTCTCTGAGGATCTTCTGAAGGAGTGTGGGGCTGCCGCAGCATGGTTCACCATTTGTACGGTTGTATGCACCCATTACCGATTCTACATTTGCTTCTTTGACCAGGGCGCGGAAAGCAGGGAGATATGTCTCGTACATGTCCTTGAGACTCGCTTTGGCATCGAAGCTGTGACGCAGGCTTTCCGGGCCGCTGTGGACTGCAAAGTGTTTGGCACAAGCTGCGGTTTTTAGATAACGCTCATCGTCGCCCTGCAGGCCTTCCACAAAGGCTATTCCGAGTTGAGCGGTGAGATAGGGGTCTTCGCCATAGGTTTCTTGCCCCCGGCCCCACCTTGGATCCCGGAAGATATTGATGTTAGGAGACCAAAATGTAAGTCCCTTATAGATAGAACGATCCCCTTTGCGGGCATATTCGTGGTGTTTTGCGCGTGCTTCGTCAGATATAATCTGAGCTGTTTCTTTGACCAGGGGGGCATTAAAAGACGCTGCCATCCCGATTGCCTGTGGAAATACTGTGGCAACTCCTGCTCGCCCTACGCCGTGGAGGCACTCATTCCACCAATTGTATTCGGGTATGTTCAGACGGGGAATGGCGGACGAGTTGTACACCATTTGAGAGATTTTTTCTTCGAGAGTCAGCTTACCCAAGAGGTCTGTTATCCGTTCTTCAATCGGTCGCTTCGGATCGCGAAACACTTCGTTCACAAGGCACACTCCTCTACCAGTTGATAGCTGTCTCGAGTATATCACATTCTGGTAACATTTGCGACTTTTCAATACTAATTTATTGGTACTTAAGTATAATTTCAGAAGGAAACACGGTAGTTATTTAGAACTAATTAACGAAAGCGGTTTCTGGGAAACGAGGTGTAAAAATGAAGTTTACCGATGGTAACTGGCTTCTTCAGCCTGGAGTTATGCTTGAAACTCCAACTCAGCTCTACGACTATCGTATCGATAGAAACAGCGTTTTCTGTTTGGCACCAACGCGGTGGATCAACCACCGGGGTGCAACGCTGGATGGGGCGGTTTTAACGTACAAACTTTTTTCGCCACTGCCCAATGTCATTGGTGTACGTATCTACCACCATGCAGGGCAAATAGACCTAGGGCCCCGCTTTGAGCTGTATGCTGATGCTGATTATAGGCCAGAAATCGTGGATGAAGATGGCCAGATAGTATTGGTGAGCGGCAAGGTGCGGGCAGTGATCCCCAAGGATCAACCTTGGGAGCTCAGTTTCTACTTCGGTGACCGTTTCTTGACTAAAAGCGCTAATCGTTCAGCTGCTTACATCACATGGGACGGCAGGGGTACCTTCATGAGAGAACAGCTTGAACTGGGCGTAGGGGAATACGTTTATGGCTTGGGTGAGCGTTTTACTGCTTTTGTCAAGAATGGACAGGTCATCGATATCTGGAACCGCGATGGCGGTACTGGGAGCGAACAGGCCTACAAGAACGTGCCTTTCTATATTACCAATCGGGGGTACGGCGTTTTTGTTAATCACCCTGAAATGGTGTCTTTCGAGGTGGCGTCTGAACGTGTATCAAAGGTTCAGTTCAGCGTGGAAGGTGAATATCTAGAGTACTTCATCATTGGTGGGGCCGATCCCAAACAGGTCCTTGAGCGTTACACTGCCCTTACTGGACGGCCAGCGGTACCACCAAAATGGTCGTTCGGTTTATGGCTCAGTACTTCTTTTACCACAGACTACGACGAAGCAACCGTTACAAGCTTCATTGAAGGGATGGCCGACCGTGACATACCTCTGCACGTCTTCCATTTCGACTGCTTCTGGATGAAGGAGTTCCACTGGTGTAATTTCCAGTGGGATCAACGCGTTTTCCCTGATCCAGAAGGTATGCTGCGGCGCCTCAAGGATAGAGGTTTGAAAATCTGTGTTTGGATCAACCCCTATATTGCTCAACAGTCAGAGCTGTTCGACGAAGCCGTGGAAAAAGGCTATCTCATAAAGCGTGTCGATGGCAGCGTGTGGCAGTGGGATAAGTGGCAGGCAGGGATGGGTATCGTAGACTTCACCAATCCCGAAGCTTGCCGTTGGTACCAAGATAAGCTGCGAGCTCTTCTGGAGATGGGTGTAGACTGCTTTAAGACGGATTTTGGTGAACGCATTCCTCTGGATGTTGTCTATCACGATGGCTCCGATCCGGCCAAGATGCATAATTATTACTCCTACCTGTTCAACAAAGTGGTTTTTGACCTTCTCAAGGAGGTAAAGGGTGAGGGAGAGGCAGTTGTCTTTGCCCGTTCGGGAACTGCAGGCAGCCAAAGGTTCCCTGTTCACTGGGGCGGGGACAATGCAGCTAATTACGAATCGATGGCAGAATCGCTGCGAGGTGGCCTTTCTCTCTGTCTATCTGGTTTTGGCTTCTGGAGCCACGATATTGGCGGTTTTGAACACACAGCCACGCCTGAAGTATATAAACGCTGGGCCGCATTTGGGCTTCTCAGCTCGCACAGCCGGCTTCATGGAAATGTTTCTTACCGAGTGCCTTGGCTCTTTGACGACGAAGCGGTAGATGTAATGCGTCATTTCACTAAGCTTAAGTGCCGCTTGATGCCATATCTTTATCAGGCAGCCCTCGAAGCAGGCGAAAAAGGGATTCCTATGATGCGGGCGATGTTTGTGGAGTTTCCTGATGACCCTGGCTGCGACTACTTGGATCGCCAGTATATGCTCGGGGAGAATCTCTTGGTGGCTCCGGTGTTCTCCGATGCGGGCGATGTAGATTACTATCTGCCAGCGGGAGTTTGGACCCATTTCTTGACGGGAAAAAGAATTGAGGGAGGCCGCTGGGTGAAAGAAAAGCATGATTTCTTCAGCCTGCCTCTACTTGCACGTCCTAACTCTATCATCCCTGTGGGCGCACTTGATGACTTGGTTGATTATGATTATGCGCACGATGTCACACTCCACCTTTTCGAACTGGGCGATGGTTCCTCTGCGTCTGTCGAAGTGGGTAGCGATCTCATCGTCACAGCCGAAAGAAAGGGAACCAGAATCGTTGTACGCTGCACAGGTACCGGGAAGCCATGGCGGCTCTATCTGCGAGGTATTACAACGATCGCTGGTGTCGAAGGAATGCAAATAGAAAATGGCAGCCTAGGATTGATCTTAACCCCGGCGGTGTTCGGTAAGGGACAGTTTGTGATCAACCTGTAGTCTGATAAGGGTTTGCGGGAGGAACAACCATTGGATAATTTATCAGCTCGAAGGGCCAAGACGCTGAAAGACATTGCGGAACTGGCCGGAGTTTCAGTGACTACAGTGTCAAAGGTTATCAACAATTACAGCGATGTGAGCGACAGCACTCGAGCGAAAGTGCAGGCAATCATCCATAAAGAGTCTTTCTGTCCTGATCCGGTGGCTTCGAGCCTTTCAGGGAAAGCATCCTACTCGATCGGGGTCATTTTGCGCTATAACCCAGTTTGGGGGCTGCACCACTCTTTCTTTTACAAGGTGATGTTCGGGTTAGGCCGGCGCTTGGGACAGTTAAACTACGACTGTGTTGTGTTTCCTGACGCATGGTTGGGCGAACCGGTCGACTATCTAGAAAAATGTGTGCGCCGCCGGGTAGATGGGGTAGTGCTTATGGGTGTCGACTTTGATTCTCCAAATCTGGAGGCATTAGCCCAATCGGACTTGCCCTGTCTGTTCATCGACATTGTTGGTGACAACTACCCCGGCAAGAATGGCTACTTCTTGGCTTGGGATCACTACCAAGGGGCGTGCCAAGCGGTGGATTATCTCTATGCCTTAGGACACCGTCAAATTGGCCTGCTTGGAGGGCTTCCGAATACTTATCCCGCTAGAAGTCATAGAGATGGGTTTAAGCAACGGCTGTCGCAATACGGCCTTGCCATCCGTGAAGAATGGATAGCTGGTGACGATTTTACCGAAGAATCAGGATACTATGCCATGAAGACTATTCTGCAGCAGTCTTCAATCCCGACAGCTGTGGTCTGCCAGAGCGACGCGACAGCTGTAGGCGCCCTTCGAGCCCTTGAACAGGCAGGGCTCAGCTGTCCGGGTGATGTGTCAATTGTGGGCTATGACGATATTGAAGTCTGCCGTTACACACATCCTGCGCTTACTACAATCAGACAGGATACCCTGCTGTTAGGAAGAATGGCCGCAGATACGATCATTGAATGCATCAGAGAAGGCTGTGCTCCTCGGGAGCAGATTCTGCCAGTGAGTCTAATTGTACGTGATTCATGCCGGAGGATTGAAAGCAATGCATAAACTTTGGTATCGCCAGCCCGCTCAGAATTGGAATGAGGCACTGCCGCTAGGCAACGGCAGGCTAGGTGCAATGGTGTGGGGTGTCCCTGATGAGGAACGCATCTTACTAAACGTTGATACCCTCTGGACCGGGGGCCCTGTTGAAAAGCTAACCCCGCCTGAGGATGGCGTGCTTCACGAGATCCGCAGGCTGGTTCTGGAAGAAGCTGACTATGCAGCTGCGCATGAAATGACCAAGCTGCTGCAGCGCTCTGATACGGCCAAGTACCAACCGTTGGGTGAACTGCGGTTCACCCAAGTGCTGCCCAAGAACAGCTGGAGTAACTACCGCCGCTCTCTCGTGCTGGATGAAGCTGTGTCTAGAGTGGAGTTTCAGGTGGACGGAACTAGGTTTGAGCGTGAGGTGTTTGTTTCTCATCCCCATCAAGCCATAGTGATGAAGATGACAGCTTCGTCTGATGATGGCCCGGTGCGGGCGATTTCTGGCAGAGTGGCTCTCTGGTGCCCCCACGAGTGGGGTTTAGAAGTGAATCCTCAAGGGCTTGCTCTCGTCGGACGAGTTGTCGATGCAGAGCGTGGGCCAGGTATGCCTTTTGCGGCCTATGTTCATGTCAGTTGTACGGGCGGCAGTCTGAAAGCAGGAACGGATCATCTGATAATCGAGGATGCTGCAGAAGTTGTCATAACCCTTACTGCTGACACTGGTTTTTGCGGCTACTCTGAATCGGATTTCCGCCGGGGCGCGCAGGTAATGTATCACTGTGTCAAGCACGCTCAGGAGATTACAGCAATACCGTATGATCAGCTTCTACAGGAACACATCAACGATTTTCGGAGTCTTTTTGATCGTGTCCGGATTTATCTAGGGCCAGGCCCAGATGAGCTGCCCACTGATGAGCGTCTGCAGAAAGTAAAAGAAGGTACGCTTGATAAGGGTTTGGTGGCCCTCTATTTCCAATACGGGCGCTATCTACTGATCTCCAGCTCTCGTCCAGGAAGTCAGCCTGCGAATCTCCAGGGTATTTGGAACTGGGATCTTGATCCTCCTTGGCGTTCTAACTACACACTGAACATTAATACACAGATGAACTACTGGCCGGCTGAGGTCTGTAACCTGGCAGAATGCCATGAGCCCCTGTTTGCTATGATACGGGAACTGCGGGCCATTGGGAGCGAGATGGCAGGGAATCTGCTTGGCTGTCGTGGTTGGGCTGCTGCCCATAACACAGATCTATGGCGATCTGCCGCCCCTGTTGGGGGCGGTACCGGGGATGCCAGTTGGGCAATGTGGGTCATGGCTGGCGTCTGGCTCTGCCACCATCTCTGGGAACACTATGAGTTTTCTTTGGATAGAGAATTTCTCAAGACCGAAGCCTACCCTGCGATGCGCGATGCCGCTCTCTTCTGTCTAGATTGGCTGGTTGAAGATGGTGAGGGCTATCTGACTACCTGTCCTTCTACATCTCCTGAAAACGTATTCATACACGAAGGGAAGCGCAGTGCAGTCGCACAAGGATCGGCGATGGATCTAAGTATGATCGGCAGCTTGTTCGAGAAATGCATCAAAGCTGCAGACATCCTTGGTATTGATCAGGATCTGCGAAAAAAACTTGAGCATATAGCCAGCCGTCTTAGGCCTCTCCAGATCGGAAGCAAAGGCCAACTCCTGGAATGGTGCTCTGAGTTTGAAGAGGTAGAACCGGGCCACCGCCATGTTTCGCACTTGTGGGGGCTGCATCCTGGTGATGTGATCACCTTTGAAAAGACTCCCAGGTTGATGGAAGCAGCGCGGAAGTCGCTTGAACTGAGATTAGCACAAGGCAGCGGCCATACGGGGTGGAGCCGGGCTTGGATGATCAACCTGTGGGCTCGCCTGAAGAATGGCTGCGAGGCATATGCGAACCTTCAGGCACTCTTAGCCAATTCTACGCTGCCCAATCTCCTAGACACTCATCCTCCGTTCCAAATTGACGGCAACTTCGGAGGCTGTGCCGGTATCGCTGAGATGCTTCTGCAGAGTCACACCGGAATCATCCATCTGCTGCCAACGCTTCCTGAAGCTTGGCAGCAGGGATACATTACGGGCCTCAGGGCAAGAGGCGGCTTTGTGGTGGATTTGAGTTGGACCGACGGTGCCCTTCATCGGGCAGTTATAAGGGCCGAGCGCGGGACTCTTTGCCGTGTGCGGTCAAACGGCCGCCTGCAGGTGTTCGACGAAGTAGGCCAGATAATTCCTAGTGAGTGGCTGGATGACCAAGTTCTACAGTTCAAGACTCAAATTGGGCGCTGCTACGTGGTTAGGCCCCTGTAGGACTTTCAGCAAAAAGGAGAGGTAAAATGCGATATCTGCGAGTTGTGCTGGCATTTCTGATGATGCTGAATCTCTCAGGGGCAGTTTTGGCTCAGTCTTCGTCTGAGGAAGGTGTAGAGATGGAATGGATTCGCTATGAAGTCGAAGACGCAGCGCAGTTGGTGGACTTGCGGCTTACTCAAACAACCAAGGGCTATTCGGGGAGAGGCTACGCTGTAGGATTCACAAACGACACAGGTTCGGCCACATTTCCTGTTGCGGTTGAAGAAGATGGCATCTATGAAGTTGCTATCGGATACCGCGCTCCGCATGGCGAAAAATATGCCGTGTTCTTGTTGAACGATGAAGCTATCGGGAATGTCTGTCTCCCTGCATCTCAGAGCTTTTCTCAAGCTCATGCGGGGAAAGTATTTCTCAATAAGGGCATCAACCTGCTGACTATCGAAAAGGGTTGGGGCTGGTATGAACTTGACTACATAGCTCTCCGCCGGGCAGAAACCATCAAGCTTCCGATGGTAAGTGCCGAGCCTATTAATCCCAATGCCACTCCGGAGGCACGAGCGCTCCTGCAGTTCCTTACTGATAATTTCGGCAAGCGCATCATTGCTGGGCAGCAGGAGTACAATGGCAGCTTGATGCGTGACACCACCTATATCAAGAGAATTACCGGTAAGGAGCCTGCTCTACTAGGCCTAGATTTGATGGATTATAGCCCGTCAAGGGTTGAACGGGGCACAAAAAGCCAGGACATTGAAGCAGCCATTGAGTGGCACAAGCGAGGCGGGATTGTGGCTTTTACATGGCACTGGAACGCCCCCAAAGGCTTAGAAGCAAATGGCCGTGAGTGGTGGAGCGGCTTCTATACTGACGCGACGCATTTCGATGTGGCTGCAGCGCTGGCGGATCCTGAGTCTGAAGACTATCAGCTGATCCTGAGGGATATTGATGCAATTGCATTGCAACTGAAACGGCTGCAGGATGAAGGTGTGCCCGTACTGTGGCGCCCTCTACATGAGGCAGAAGGCGGCTGGTTCTGGTGGGGAGCGAAAGGCGCAGAACCGTGCAAGGAACTTTGGAAACTGCTGTATCACCGTTTGACAGAACACCATCAGCTCAACAACTTGATCTGGGTTTGGAACTCGATTTCACCTGAGTGGTATCCCGGTGATGAGTATGTAGATATCGTCAGCTGCGACATTTATACGCAGCCACTATCCTATGGGCCTTCAGCAGCTGAGTTTGAGCGCCTGCTGCAGTTAGGTGAACGGCCGAAGATCGTCGCTATGGCAGAAAACGGTGGGATCCCGGATCCTGATGCAGCCCAAGCGTATGGAGCAATGTGGGGCTGGTTCATGACGTGGAATGGCGACATTCTGCGGGATTGGAATGATTCTGAACATCTCAAGAATGTCTACAATCATCCACTTGTTATAACACTTGATGAGCTCGAATTGCGGTCGATTTTCTAAAAAAAGGCAGGAAAATCGTATTTTGTGTAAAATACATGTCATAAGGGTTATTCTAAACGTTTAGGCGATATGGGGGTGCCTGGGATTGCGCGGACGGATGCTGTTGTGTGTACTAATAGTTGCGGCGCTTTTTGGTCTGGGGACACAAGGCAGCACGCAGGACATCTTTGCTTCGAAACGCGCCCTGGATTTCCATCACTATTTCAACAGGTACGCCCATCTTGACACCGGTGAATACAGGATGGTCATACCGGCCGGTACATGCTCGTATGCGAGCGTCGGAGTCCGTCATTGGGATGATCATACGGGCACATACAAGAGTGCTCTCTTTACAGGGGAAAACGACACAGTCGAATGGCGTGTCTACGTGGAGAAGGAGGGGCTCTACAATATCGCGTTGAGCTATTACCCTGTACCGGGTCGGCGCTCGTCAATCCAAAGGGAAATTCATATCAATGGGGAGCTGCCGTACGAAGAGGCGGGTTTCCTTGAATTTCACCGTGTATGGGGAGATGGTGGGCCAGCTCAAGTAGACAATCAGGGCAACGAAATCCGTCCGAGCCAAGTTGAAATTCCTGAATGGCGCACGGTGCTCTTGAGCGACTCGATGGGAACATACAGCATTCCCCTTAGTTTCTATCTCAAACAAGGCTGGAACACCATAGCTTTGGTGTCGCGGCGTGAGCCAATGGTGATCGGTCAACTGGAAATTCTCAGTCTCACTGAGTATCCATCGTATGCTGAGGTAGAGGCTGGTTATAGGGCTGCTGGCCTCAGTCCAACGTCGGGTATCTTGATCAAGATTCAAGGTGAAGATGCGGTGCGGCGTTCCAGCCCCAGCCTGTTCCCACTAAATGATCGATCTGATCCTCTGGTCGAACCCTATCATCACACGCTGATTCGCCTCAATACCATTGGGGGAGAGCGCTGGAGCCGTCCCGGTGACTGGATTGAGTGGGAATTTGAGGTTCCAGAGTCAGGGCTGTACAAGGTCGCTGTAAAAGCAAAACAACACATTAAGAGGGGTTCATATAGTTCTAGGCGCCTCTTGATCGATGGCAGGGTGCCATTTAAGGAAGGGGAAGCGGTGCAGTTTCCTTATTCGAGCCGCTATGAAATGGTGCTTTTCGGAGACGAAGAGTCTGGTGCACCGTACTTAGTCTATCTGGAAAAGGGCAAGCACACCCTGCGCATGGAGAATGTCCTAGGCGAGCTGGCTGAAATAGTACGCGCGACGCAAGAAAGTCTCTATGAGCTAAATACTATCTACCGCAGGATTGTGATGATCACCTCTGCCAATCCTGATCCGATGCGGGATTACCGCTTAGAAGAGAGGATTCCTGGCCTAATCAGTGCGTTAGAGCGACAGAGCCGAATCATCGGTGATATTGCTGAGAGCCTCAAGGCGATTATCGGCGAGTCGGGTGCGCAAGTAGCCGTGTTGGAGCAGCTATCCCGCAGCCTCTGGCTGATGGCGGACAGACCATTCACTATCCCCCGCCGTTTGGCTGCTTTTCGAGACAATGCGGGTGCTTTAGGAACCTGGATCTTGGAGACTCGTGAACAGCCTCTGCAGATCGATTACATTGTAGTAGCAAGCCCCGATGTTGAGCTTCCAAAAACCAAACCACACGTAGGACAGGTTATGCTCCACGAACTGCGAGCTTTCTTATCATCCTTTGTCTATGACTATACGCTTGTTGGGAACGTCTACTCAGTCGAAGACTTCGCAGTGGAACCGCTGCGTGTGTGGATCGGTAGTGGGCGTGACCAAGCTCAGATTCTCAAATTGATGATTGAGGACACGTTCACCCCCGTGACTGGAATTCCAGTTAATCTTGAGCTGATTAACATAGGAATCCTGCTTCCAGCTACCCTAGCTGGGCGCGGCCCTGACGTTGCTCTCGGTGTACAGGATACGCAGCCCATGGACTTCGCACTGCGTGGAGCGGCTGTAGACCTTACTCAATTCCCTGATTTTCCCGAAGTTGCAGAGCGCTTTCATCCCAGTGCTTTGGTTCCTTATTCATTCCGTGGTTCGGTGTATGGCCTTCCTGAAACTCAGACTTTCTCAATGCTGTTTTATCGTAAAGACATCCTAAGTGAACTTGGGCTAGAGGTACCCCAGACCTGGGATGATGTCATTAAGTTGATTCCAGACTTGAATAAAGATCATATGGACTTCGGCTTGCCCTACTCTGGTATTGCACAGGCATCCAGCGGAGCCATTGGTGAAGGTAGTGCTACCGTCTCGGTCCTTGCCCACGGCGGAGTATCTACTTTCTTGACGCTGCTTTTTCAGCGGGGAGAGGAACTGTACCTTGGTGATGGCATCGCTACTAACTTAGAGAGTGAGTCTGCTGTGCAGGCCTTTACGCAGTGGACGGAGCTGTACGAACTGTACGACCTTCCCCTTTGGTATGATGCTGCGAACAGATTCCGCATGGGAGAAATGCCTATTTTAGTGCAGGATTTTGGATTCTACAATTTTCTGCAGGTATTTGCTCCGGAGTTGAGGGGTGAGTGGGATTTCACACTCATTCCGGGAACCAAACGTGACGGCATCATTGATCGTTCTGTGCCCGTATCTGGACCGGCATGCATGATTCTCTCTGCAGCCAAGAACAAAGAGCATGCCTGGGAGTTTGTCAAATGGTGGACATCGACAGAAACCCAGGTCCGCTTTGGGCAAGAACTAGAATCGATCCTGGGGCCCGCAGCGCGGTACGCTTCAGCCAACCTCGAAGCCGTTAGTCAACTGCCGTGGACTGTAGAAGAGTACCAGCTCCTTGAGGAACAGCGCTCCTGGGCCAAGGGTGTACCGAATGTACCAGGGGCTTACATGGTCGGCCGGCATCTCGATAACGCCTTCCGGCGGGTTGTGTACTACAATGAGCCAGCTCGAGATACGCTTCTTGACTATAACCGTGTTATCAACGAAGAGATTACGGTCAAGCGGCAGGAGTTTGACTTGGAGGTTCTGACTCCATAGTTGGAGGAGGGAAAGCAATGAGTATGCTTGCTAGGGCACCGCGGCCCCGGCCTCAGTTTCGGCTCCGACTTGCAGCTAAGTTGGAGGAGATTAAAGAAAACAGGGTCTCGTACGTTTTCTTGGCTCCTTACGGGATCTTCTTTATCCTGTTCACAGTGCTCCCTGTAATAATCGCAATCGGGCTCAGCTTTACCCATTACAACATGCTTCAGCGTCCGACATGGGTGGCATGGCAGAACTACCTTCGTCTGTTCTTGGCCGATGATGTATTCTTGATTGCAGTAAAAAACACGTTTATCTTTGCCATCATTACTGGCCCTTTGAGCTACCTGCTCTGTCTGTTCTTTGCTTGGATGATCAATGAGCTGCATCCTAAAGTCCGAGCTTTCCTCACGCTGTTGTTCTATGCTCCTTCGATCTCTGGTAACTTGTATTTGATGTGGACCATTTTGTTCAGCCCAGACTCCTATGGATATGTCAATGGTTTTCTGCTCTACTGGGGCATTATCGATTCTCCTATTCAGTTTTTGACTGACCCACGGTGGATGATGCCCTTGGTAATTGTTGTTGTATTGTGGATGAGTCTTGGAACTAGTTTTTTGGTGTTCATTGCTGGGCTTCAGGGAATTGATCAGACATTGTACGAAGCCGGAGCGGTTGATGGGGTGAAAAACCGCATCCAAGAGCTCTACTATATTACGCTGCCCTCCATGCGGCCCCAGCTCATGTTCGGGGCGATCATGTCTATAACTCAGTCCTTCGCAGCTGCTGGACAGATCATACCTTTAGTCGGCTTTCCCAGCACTGACTATGCGGCTCATACGGTGGTTGCCCATCTGCTTGACTACGGGAATATCCGATTTGAGATGGGTTATGCTTCTGCCATTGCAGTCGTGCTTTTTATAACCATGATTGCTGCGCAGCGCATTGTCCAGAGGATTCTGTCCAGACTGGGGGATTAGGGGTGACATTATGCAGATTCGTCAAAAACGTCTGACCCGTTCAGCCGGTGGTGACTTTGTTATTTTCTTTGTCCTGTTTCTGGGGGCTGCTTTCAGTGCTTTGCCTCTCGTTTTCGCCATCAGCAACGCGTTTAAACCATTGAACGAATTGTTCCTTTTCCCGCCGCAGTTCTTTGTGCGCAACCCCACCTTCGATAACTTCCGCGATCTATTTGTGCTGATGGGTGAGTCTTGGGTACCCATCTCCCGGTATTTATTCAATACAGTGTTTATTACAGTTGCTGGAACGGGCGGGCATGTCCTCATGGCCTCGATGGCTGCCTATGTCCTGGCTAAGCATCGGTTCCCCGGTAGAGACGTCTTCTTTGCTATGGTTGTGCTTTCGCTTATGTTTGCATACCAGGTGACCGCCATCCCCAACTACTTAACCATGTCTGCTCTAGGTTGGCTTGACACCTATGCGGCGATTATTGTTCCAGCCTGGTCATCATCATTGGGCCTGTTCTTGATGAAGCAGTTTATGGAACAGATCAACGATTCACTTATCGAAGCAGCCCGAATTGATGGAGCGAGTGAGTTTCATATCTTTTGGCGGGTTGTGATGCCGAATGTGAAGCCTGCCTGGCTCACGCTGATCATCTTGTCATTTCAATCACTCTGGAATGAGACAGGCGGCCGCTTTATCTATTCAGAAGAGCTAAAAACACTGCCCTATGCTCTCAACCAGATTATTCAAGGCGGCGTGGCCCGGGCAGGAGTTGGAGCGGCGGTTGGAGTGATCATGATGATCGTACCTATTGCTGTCTTCGTCTTAAATCAGTCGAAAGTTGTTCAGACCATGGGTGCCGCAGGAATCAACAAGTAGGAAAGGAGGGAGCTTGATGCGCACAGCGGCCAAGCTGATGGTTGTTCTAATTCTACTCTGCAGTGCTGAGGTTTTTGCCCTGCCGTATCAGAGTTACACTTTCGATTATTGGTCCGAAACTGTGCCTGCTGCTCAAGCCTACGTTCCCCGCAGGGTACTGGGCAGTCGTGAGTTAGGTACGGCGCTGAGCAACCCTCAAGACATTTTCGTCACTGATGAATATATCTTTGTCCTTGACACAGGGAATAATCGGATTCTTGTCTTTGATCATGATTGGAATTTTTCTCGCGAGATATCTGAATTTGAGAATAATAGCGGAATTGATAGGTTCAACAACCCTAGGGGCCTCTATGTCAGTCCGGAAGGTGTTGTGTATGTGGCCGATCAAAATAACGGCCGCATAGTTCAGCTGACTGAAGCAGGCGAGTTCATTCAATCCTTTGGGGAACCAAGAAGCGATGTGGAGGGTGTCATTCCGGAAGGCTTTCGGTACAGGCCGCGCAAGGTTGTCGTAGACGTTGCGGGCCGAATGTACGTTATCTCGGAAGGGACTTTTGACGGGATTTTAGAGTTCGATGATGCAGGCCAGTTTAGAGGGTTTATTGGGGCACCGCGTATTCGGCCTAATATTGTGGACTATATCTGGTCCCGGATTGTTACAGATGAGCAGCGCAGCCGCCGGGCACTCTTTTTGCCCACCGAATACAGCAATCTGCACATTGACGAAAGCGGATTCATCTACGCTACCGTGTCCGGCCTAACTACTAACGAAACTGACGCAATCCGGCGCCTTAATCCAAGCGGAAAAGATGTCCTTCGGCGCCAGGGCTTCTTCCCTCCGGTGGGTGATGTCCAGTATCCATATGCAGGGCTTGGAGCTTCCATTGAAGGACGTTCAGTATTCGTGGACGTTGTCAGCCGTGAATACGGTATTTATAGTGCGCTCGATATCCGGCGAGGCAGAGTCTTTACATATGACAGCAATGGTTCGCTATTATATGTTTTTGGAGGGCCTGGCGATCAGACTGGGCTAATTCAGGGGCCGGCTGCCATCGAGGCCCTTGGTGACAAAATACTAGTCCTTGACAGTCAACTTGCCCGGATCACGGTTTTTGAACCAACTCCTTACGCTCAGTATATCCACTCGGCCATTGCTTATCATCAGGCCGGGGAGTATGAAGAAGCGGCCGATATGTGGCGGAAGGCCTTGGCCTACAACGCAAACTTGGACCAAGCTTACAGTGGTATCGGACGCTCGCTCCTCAGGCAAAATCGCTTTGTTGAGGCCATGGAATACTTCCGTCTAGGAAATAATCGCCGCGATTATTCGAAGGCGTTGGCATTGTACCGCAGGGAGGTCATATTCGATAACTTCCCAAAGATCATGACAGGATTGGTCATTATCGCTCTGGGATTGCTTATCCTTATCAAGACAAAACCATATGCGCCTCTGAAAGAAAGGCTAAACAGCTATTATGGATGGAATCCTCACAGTAGGGATCAGACAGCTTTTGCTCAGGACGACGTCAGTGGTTGGCGCCTAAAAGCACGTTTAACTATTCGTGCCCTCTGGTATGCCGTCTATGTCAGCCTGCATCCGTTTGACGGCTTCTGGGATTTGAAGTATGAAAAACGGGGCAATTTTGCAGCTTCCACCCTAATCTTAGCCCTTCTTGTACTGACAAATGCCTTTGGGCGCCAGTTTACAGGCTTTGTCCTTAATCCGAATGACTTAACCAAGCTGAACATCTTGATGGAAGTTGCAGTAGTAATGGTACCCTTTATGCTCTGGGTTGTGGTGAACTGGTCCTTGACCACACTCTTCGAAGGTAAGGGTACATTCGGCCAGATCTGGATTGCCACGGCATACGCTTTGACTCCGCTCATTCTGGTCAACATACCCATGACGATTGTGAGCAACTTCATCACCCTTGAGGAGGCTGCTTTCTACTACGTAATTACTGCGATGGCAGGAGTCTGGTCCTTAACGCTGGTTTTTATCGGCAATATGGTTACCCATGAATTCTTTGTGGCCAAGACCATTTGGAGTTCGTGCCTCACGCTCGCCGGCATGCTCTTGGTAGCCTTTATGGGCCTGTTGTTTTTCAGTCTAGTTGGGGAAATGACCAATTTCGCTGCTTCAGTCTATCGCGAGGTAACTTTCCGAATGTAGGAGGCGAGGAAGAATGCATAGGCTTTCTCTCATGGTGGTTATAGTCCTCATTGCTGTTGCCTCGCCGGCATGGGCGTTATCCCTAGACTACGAGCTTGCAGCGGAGAACTCGCAACTGCAGCTCTATATAAATCCGGAGACTGCTGAACTAGCGGTAGTCGAGACCGCGAATGGCACTATATGGTTTTCTAATCCGCCCAATCGTGATCGCGAAGAGACTGTAGCCCGCGGTACGGCGAAGAATGCTCTGGGTGCCCAACTGCTTCTGACATACTTCACTCAGATCGGCGCAGAAGTAACATTAGATACGTACAACGAGAGTGTGGTTTTCAACCAAATTGATCTTATTCCAATTGACAATGGAGTCCGGGTGGAATATACCATCGGACAAGAATGGACCAATGATGCGTTCGTTCCCAACCTGATGACTAAAGCGCGGTTTGAAGAAATGGTATTAAGTAAAGCATCAGAGAAGCAGCGGGAAACACTTCTGGATCTTTATACACTTATTTGGTTCGAAGAAGCTCCTGAAGACTATCAAAGAGTATCAGTGACCCAAGTAGATAAGGAGCGCCTGCTGGGCAATTTGACGCTGATGGCTGATGAAAAGGCTCTAGAACGGCGCAATGCAAAGCGAGATCTCTACAACAATCTTTTCGACCATATTGCTGCAAGAACCGATGTGACTCGGCGAAGTGACATTACACCGGGAATCATGGAGATATTTACAGCTCAACCCCTTTATATGCTGGGCACCCGGGTATCACGCTGGGACCGCGAAGAAATTGCAGAGATCATGCGAGACATTGAGTTCACACCATATGAACGGGCAGTTGATCTGGAATACTTCGGTTTTCCGGAGCTGCTTCCAAACCATCGCGTATTTCGTGTGGCCGTTGAGTATCAGCTCGATGGGCGAGATTTAGTTGTGCGCATCCCAGTTCAGGATATTGAGTATCCTGTGGATGCAATTAACCCAGAGGATCAAGAGGCTCCACCAGTTACACTGCCTGTGTATTCTGTTAGCCTACTTCCGTACTTTGGTGCGGCTGGCAGGGAAGACGAAGGATATATGTTGGTACCCGATGGCTCAGGTGCGCTGATCTATCTCAACAATGGAAAAACAACAGCTCCTGCAGCAAACATCCTTGTATATGGGCGGGACGGCGCAATTAATCGTAGTGAACAGCTGCGCCACTTGGTTGATTCGGTCATGCCCGTCTTTGGCATGAAGAAAGGTGACAGCGGCTTTTTTGCCATAATTGAGCAGGGTGATGCCATGGCCCGAATTAAGGCTGACGTGGCTGGGCGCTCGATGTCATATAATGTCGTCTATCCAGAATTTGTTCTTATGCCAAAGGGGACAGCTACCCTGCAGACTACAGACCAGTTCACGCGCGAGGTTACTATTGCAATCCCGCAGTCAAGACCCATTGTTGACGATGTAATTGTGCGCTATTCATTCCTGAGTGGCGAAGAGGCCACTTATGTAGGCATGGCTCATCTCTACCAAGAGTATCTCAAAGCACAGGGGCTAGGCGTAGGCGAGAGCGGAAAATCAACACGCTTCTATCTAGACTTAATCGGGGCCATTCAGGTGAAACGCCCTGTGCTCGGTGTACCGCAGACCATCATGCGGCCACTGACTACGTTTGAACAGGCGCAGAGGATTCTGGAAGAGCTGCAGATAGCTGGCGTAGACGGAATTGCAGTTCGCTATCGCGGCTGGCTCAGAGGCGGCCTTGACCACGACTATCCCACCAAAGTGAGATGGGAACCATCGGTTGGCGGTAAGAACGCTTTCGCTGAGCTTCAAGAATATGCCGTGCGCAATCAGATCGGCCTGTATCCAGATGTGGATTTTCTCACAGTAGCAAACAACAAGCTGCTTGATGGATTCATAGCCCAGCGTGATGGAGGGCGTCTCCTGGATCGGACAATGGCTAAAGTGTACGAGTACGATCGAACCACTTATCAGGCGATCAAGGAACGTTATCGGTATATTCTGTCTCCTGCGCGGTTAGGCAGCTTACTCGACAGCTTCTTCTCTGACTACGCATACCTTGATCACCGCAGCATTTCTTTGGGGGACATGGGCAGTGAGCTCTATTCTGATTTCCGCTATAACCCGGAGAAGTTGATTGATCGGGAACAGGCGAAAAGCATCATCAGGGAGCAGTTTGCTAACCTAAGTGACTATGACATTATGGTGGAGAAAGGCTTTGCTTATACTCTGCCTTACGTCTCGCATGTGGTTAACCTACCGAGCTGCGGAAATGGTTATCGGTTGATAGACGAATACGTGCCGTTTGCCCAGATTGTTCTGCGGGGTTATGTCAGTTACTCGGGTGAGCCCATCAATTTTGCCCATGATCATGCCTTGAGTATTTTGAGAACCATTGAGTCAGGCGCTGCACCTTATTATGTCTGGAGCTGGGAGCCATCGTCTGCAACCAAGCATACTGATTACGATTACCTGCATGCCCTTCACTATCAGGATTGGCTTGAAGAGGCAGCCAGTCTGTACAAAGACCTTGAGCTTTTCTTTGAGAGGACAGAAGGGCAGCGGATTATCGGCCATACCAGAGCAGAGCCCGCTCTGGCAGTTACCACCTATGAGAATGGTGTCATGGTCTTGGTCAATTACAGTACGGCAGAAAAAGAATACAGCGGAGTTTCTGTTCCACCTCTGGGCTATGCCCTGGTTGAAAGGGGGAATTGATAGTGGGTAGACCACGATTTCGCTTAACTCGCACCCGCCGCCAGGCATTAACTGGAATATTGTTCACTCTGCCCTTTGCCGTTGGTTTTGTACTCTTTTTTCTCTATCCGTTTCTGCAGTCCATTCGCTTCAGCATGAGTCAGCTGCAGATTGTGGCAGGGGGCTATCGGCTGGAGCCTGTTGGCCTAGCGAACTACCGCACAGCGCTGCTTGTCCATCCCGAGTTCCTGCAGGTCTTTGTCGAAGCAGTGTTCCGGACTCTAGTTGACGTGCCATTAATAGTGGTGTTTGCTTTCTTTGCTGCAAATCTGCTGAACCAGCCATTTAAAGGGAGGACTTTGGCACGCGTGGTATTCTTCTTGCCGGTTATCATGGGTGCCGGTATCATCCTCCAGATGGAATCAGCTGACTACATGATGACGCAGCTGCGGTCGGCAGCCAATGAGGGTGGGCTCTTAAGTGGAGCGGTTCTGCGCAACTTTCTGTACGAGCTGCGCATTCCCGAAGCAACTCTCGATTATGTTACATCGGCAGTAGACCGTATTCCAGAGATCATTCGAGCATCGGGAGTGCAGATTCTGGTGTTCTTGGCAGGGCTGCAGTCTATCCCAGGCTCGCTTTACGAGGCGGCAGATGTCGAGGGGTTTACCTCTTGGGAAAGGTTTTGGCTGATTACACTACCAATGCTCAGCCCTCTTATCCTGACGAATGCGGTATACACCATTATTGACTCATTTACCGTGGGTACGAATCCCTTGGTGAAACTGGTACGGAGTACTGCCTTTGGTGGCGGGGGGTTTGGCCTTAGTTCGGCCATGGGGGTACTGTACTTCTTGTCCATTGCGGTGATACTGCTGATTGCTGGTTCGATTATCTCCCGGTTTGTATTCTACGATAACTAGAGGGGGGAGCAGGGTGTCCGCAAATTTAGAACGCAAGCTGTTCTGGGAACGAGTCGGTAGGATTGGCTGGAGCATTGTGCGAGGCGTTATTATCTTGGGGATTTGTTACGTTATTTTCTATCCCTTGATCGTCAAGATTTCTTCATCGTTGATGAGAGAAGTAGATATGTTTGATAACATGGTTCAGTTTGTACCGCGCATGCTCTATTTGGAGAACTACAGGATTGTTTGGGAATACATGGACTATCCTGTGACCTTTCGCAATTCTCTAGTGCTCACCTTAATGGTCAGCTTGATGCAGTTGGCATCATGTACTTTGATAGGTTATGGTTTTGCCCGCTTTAAGTGGAAAGGGCAGAGCTTACTCTTCGCATGTGTGGTCTTCACATTGGTTGTGCCGCCACAGATGATCATGATTCCACTGTATTTGAACTTCCGCTATTTCACATTCTTTGGCCTTCTGCCGGAACCAGGCATAAATCTTCTGGGAAGTATTTGGCCATTTGTCTTTACATCGCTCACTGGGACTGGGCTGAAGAATGGACTGTTCATCTACATCATGCGGCAATTCTTCCGAAACATGCCCAAAGACCTAGAAGAAGCCGCGGCTATCGATGGCGCAGGAGCTGTCCGCACATTCCTCCGTGTCATGCTGCCTAACGCGGTCCCTGCCATGCTGACTATATTCCTTTTTGCGTTCGTCTGGCAGTGGAATGATTACTTTTTTACTTCGATCTACTTGTCAAATGCAAAAGTGCTTCCTGTGGTACTTGAGAGCGTTTCTATGAACATCATGAATGACATCAATTACATCGCTGACCACTACCGGTCTATCCTCGACAATACGGGTATGATTCTCTTTATTGCACCACTCCTCATCCTCTATGCTATACTGCAGCGTTATTTCATCGAAGGTGTCGAGCGTACTGGTATCGTTGGTTAACAGGTTGTGGATGATAACCAGGGGGGTGATAGGCTGTCAACGGCTTTTGGTGTACTGACAAGCTCGAGCAATACTAAAATACACAATGAAGAGGAGGATCTGTAATGAAACTTCTGCGCAGTTTAGTTGTTGTGTGCTTGTTGGTAGGGCTTTTCGTGGCACCGGCTGCTGCCTGGGAATTTCCTGAGATCGACCTAGGCGGAGCTACAGTCTACTTGTGGTGTTGGTATGACATTGGTATGTCTGAACTGATTGCCGAAGCAGAAGAGCTGTTTAACTGCAAGATTGAGCTGCCCTTGGTGTCGTGGGAAGGCCAAACTGACACCTACATGAGCAGACTCTTGGCTGGAGACTCTGAGTACGACATCTGGTACGTTTCGCACTCTTCAGCCATCCCGATCATGAGAGACGGCGCATTTTATCCCATGGATGAAGTGCTACCTCCCGAGTACTTCGAGCGGCTTGATCCACACGTTCAGGCTATGATCAATGCAGTAAAGCTCGACGAGCACATCTATGCATTCCTGACAATGCACAGTGCGATGAACGATATGACGTTCTGGGTATGGAATAAGACTCTCTTTGAGCGCGAAGGCCTGCCGGATCTCGAAGAGGCATACTACAATGGCGAGTGGACTTGGGAGCTGGCTACCGAGATCGCAATTAAGGCGACCAGAGACACCGATGGCGATGGCATCGTTGATCAGTACGGTTTCTCTGAAGTTTACGCATGGCCGTTCGTGCTTGCCCACGGTGGCACTGTTGTAAAGCAGAATCCTGACACGGGCCGCTGGGAATTCGCCATGAATGACGAACCTGCATTGCAGGCGCTGCAGCAGATCTATGAGTGGAACCATGTCCATGGTGTAGCGCAGGGCGATTGGAACCAGACTCCATTCCGAGAAGGTAAGCGAGCTTTCGCCAACATGCCTGCCTGGATGCTGTGGGCTCTGCCAAACGAGATGGATGATGAATATGGCATCCTGCCTCCGCCCAAGGGTCCTAACAACGACGATTACTCTACATCAACTGATTTGATCAACATGTTCTATATCCCGGCTAACAGTGCCGATCCGCTGGCAATGGCAGCCATCGTGGACTTCCTGATGGGTGACCCAGAGGATTACTGGTACAACGTTATTGAGAACCAGATTGTAGGCCAAGCACCTGACCGTGTCTCCGCTGAAGTCATGGAAGACGCCATTG
>JAAYMS010000094.1 GCA_012521295.1 Bacillota bacterium | reverse complement strand
CAAACGACAAAGCCTACTGCTACTTCAGCTCGCAACTCCAGGGTGTATTTCCACCAGCCTCGGCTGCCAAGTCGCACCACCCCTTGGCTCTCTGAAAGCCTCTGACCAACGTACTTTTCCCTTTCATCGTCTTTATCCGGTTAATTATATTAGTGGTATTATATACCCAAAGTGAATTAAAGTCAAACATAATTTAATCATCTGTCCGGACTCCCTAGCTCACAAGATCTCGCCGGCTGAACGCAAATTGAGAAACGCTCACCGCCAGGCCAAAGATGACGAGCGTACAGATGCCTGTCATCGCACGGGGATAGCGCACCCACAGCGGTACAATCGGCAACCCGAACTTACCCAAGTACTTCTGGTAAAGGTTGTCGTCCCAATTAGGGTAAAGTGGTGCCATCAGAGACCGCAGTTTCTTGATGGTAAAGTCGCGGTACATATAGAGGTCATCATAGACAAAGCCGATCTCTCGCCGCAGGTCTGCATGTCTGTTAGGCCTGCCGAAGAGGCGGATTTCGCCGCTATTGGGCTTAACCACATCCATGATGAGGCGAATGACGGTGCTTTTTCCCGCTCCATTTGGGCCCACAAAACCGGTAATGTATCCTTGAGGAACCTTCAGATTGAAGTTCTCAATGGCAAAGTCTTTGTAGCGCTTAGTTACATCAATCAGTTCAATGGCGGCACTCATCCTAACCCACCTTCCCGAAAGTAAATCTTTACCATGTCGATGAAGTCCTGCTCGCTTAGGCCCAATCGTTTGCCATCCTCCACCAGCTGGGCCAGCTGCTCTTCGAGTGCTCTGAGCTGCCATTCAGTTAATGCATGTGCATGCTGCCCTGCTACAAATGAGCCTCTGCCTACAGTCGAGACGATCAGGCCTTCTTTTTCAAGCTCGTCGTAAGCCCTCTTTGTCGTAATCAGGCTGACCTGCAGATCTTTAGCCAAAACACGCATTGAGGGGAGCGGGTCTCCTTCTTTGAGCCTCCCACTCAAGATGAGCTGCTTGATCTGGTCCTTAATCTGGAGATAAAGCGGATCCTTGCTAGCTGGGGAGATAATGATGTCCACAGCGCACCTCCCTTTGTGCTTTTTGTTCCTATTGTGTATATGCACTATATACATTATACACATTTCTTGTCAAGCAGTTGGGCAAAAAAATAACCCCCGACTCGTATTGAGTCGAGGGATGGTTCCGAAACATTATCCTTCTTTGACGTAAGGTTCGCCCGATGCCTTCGGCGCTACTGCCCTGCCGATGAACCCTGCCAGCGCAATCATGGTCAGGATGTATGGCAGCATCTGAACGAGTTGGGTCGGAATGCCGATTTCCTGCAGGCGCATCTGCAGAGCGTCTGCGTATCCAAAGAAGAGCGAAGCCCCCAGCGCCCCCAAGGGGTTCCACTTACCGAAGATCACCGCTGCGAGGGCAATAAAACCACGCCCCGCGGTCATGCCTTCGACAAAGCGGCTCAGGTGAGCAATCGAAAGGTATGCACCGCCAGCACCAGCAAGCGCACCACTAATTGTCACCGCCACATACCGGGTTTTGTAAACGTTAATGCCCACACTGTCAGCGGCTCGGGGGTGCTCACCAACGGACCTAAGTCTAAGCCCCCATACTGTCTTGAAGATCACGATGTGGGAAATCACAACAGTCAAAAGAGCAAGATAGACCAACGGGTTCTGCTTGCCAATGATGGGCCCGATCCAAGGAATCTTGGAGATCAGGGGAATGGTCACATCGTTAATCCGCGGAACAGCCGGCGATACACCTGCCATGTTGAAAATCAGGCGCTGCAGGTAGACTGTAAGACCGCCTGCAAAGATGTTAATTGCTGTACCACTCACCACTTGGTTAGCTCGATACTTGATCGAAGCCACACCATGGATGAATCCCATTAAGGCACCTGCCAGGATAGCACCGAGAAAGCCGAGCCATGCCGAACCAGTGAAATAGGAAACAGCCACAGCAGCAAAGGCACCAATCAGCATCATGCCTTCCAAGCCGATATTGACAACACCGCTTCGTTCAGAGTAAATTCCGCCTATTGCGGTGAACATCAAAGGGGTCGCCATGCGCAGGGTAGCAGCAAACACTGTGGTATTCAGCAAAAGCTTAATGATATCCCACATTTACGCTTCCCCCTTTACCTTGATAAACCGGCTGAACAGGTACTCAGCGGCCACGAAGAAAATGATCACACCTTGCAGAATAGTGATCAGCTCCCGAGGTACGGCGGTGAGGCGGTCCATCGCAGCTGCACCGGTCTGCAAAGCACCAAAGAGAATGGCCGCCAGGACAATTCCCACCGGATGATTCTTACCCAGCAGAGCAACAGCAATACCCATAAAACCTAGATCAGGTGAAAACCGCTGAATAAACCGGTTGTTTAGGCCCAATACCTGTTCCATTCCAGCAAGTCCTGCCAAGGCACCACTGATCGCCATAGCAATCACCATGGTCTTAGCCACACTGATGCCGCCATATTCTGCAGCTGTTGGATTAAGGCCCACTGCCCGAATCTCATAACCCAGCTTTGTTTTCCAGAGAATGAGGTAGACAATTAGGCCAGCCGCTAAAGCAATGTAGATAGCCGTAGTAAGTCTAGTAGGCGGCATAAGCCTTGTCAGGGTTGCCGAAGCCTTCACCCGCGGTGATTCGGGTATCCACGAACTGCCCGCAAAGGGCCCCAAGACAAGCCAGTCTGTCAGGAAGTAGGCAATGTAGTTCATCATGATGGAGTTAATGACTTCGTGGATTCCCAGCTTGGCTTTTAGAATTCCGGGCACAGCAGCCCAGATGGCCCCGCCCAGCATACCCGCAACAATTGCCAGGGGAAGATGGATAAGCTTCGGTAGATTTGAAAATGTGAAACCAACCCACGCAGCGGCAAAGGCACCGATATAGACCTGCCCTTCAGCACCAATGTTAAACAAACCGGCCCTGTAAGCAAAGGCTACGGCAAGGCCCGTGAACATCAGTGGAGTAGCTCGCTGCAGCGTAGTGGCAAAACCACGCATCGAACCAAATGATTCTTGAAACAGCACTTTATATGCATGCAGAGGGTTCTCACCAACGGTGAGGACAAAGGCTGATCCGACAATCAGAGCAAGAATAACCGCTAGAATAGGTGCAATAATGACGTGCACAGGCACTTTCTTGACTCTATCCAACATGGCTGTTACCTCCCCCGGCCTTGTAATCCTCTAAGCTGCCGCCGAGCATCAGGTAGCCAAGCTTCTGCTCATCGGCTTCTTCTCGATCGAGGACTGCCACAATCCGGCCGTTGTACATGACCGCAACACGGTCGCTTAAGGATAGAATCTCATCCAACTCGGCAGAAACCAAGAGCACCGCCGCTCCCCGATCGCGCTGAGCCACAACCTGCTGGTGGATAAACTCAATAGCACCAATATCGACGCCACGGGTGGGCTGTGAACAGATCAAGAGTTCTGGGTCCTGGTTAAACTCCCGGGCGACAACCACCTTCTGCTGGTTTCCACCAGAGAGTGCGCCAGCTCGCTGCTGCGGATATGGCGGCCGGACATCATACTTCTCCACGAGCTTGGAGGCATTGTCCATAATGGCCTTGCGGCTGTGAAAGCCCATCACTCCACAGAAAGGCTCATCAGCGTGGAGGCCGAGGATGAGGTTATCTGCGATCGAGTAATCCAGGACCAAACCACGCTTGTGGCGGTCTTCAGGCACATAACCTAGACCAGCCTTTTTGATCCGCAGCGGAGACCAGTTGGTGATGTCCTTACCCGATAACATAATCTGGCCAGACTGAGGCCTCATAAGGCCTGCAATTGCTTCGACAAGTTCAGTTTGGCCATTGCCTTCTACACCAGCAATTCCTAGAATCTCGCCCCGCCGGACAGACAGGCTTGCACCGTTGACACGGATGCTTCCTCTGGAGTCTTTTACTACTAAGTCGTTTACCTGCAGGACTTCTTCTTTGGGCTGTGCAGGTGTCTTTTCAACGCGCAGCAAAACTTCCCGGCCAACCATCATTTCGGCCAGGTCTTGTGCGTTCGTGTCGGCGGTATCTTTCGTACCGATTTTCTTACCACGTCTTAAGACAGTGACTCGGTCAGAAATCGCCAATACTTCTCTAATTTTGTGGGTAATAAAGATGATACTAGTTCCGTTTTCCCGCAGACTGCGCATGACCTCCATCAGGTCATCTACTTCCTGCGGAGTTAGAACAGCCGTTGGTTCGTCTAAGATTAGAATCTCTGCACCCCGGTAGAGGGCTTTTAGAATCTCTACCCTCTGGTGCAGGCCAACCGACAAATCCTCAATCTTGGCGTGGGGGTCGATCTTTAGACCGTAGCTTGCAGACAACCGCTCCACTTCTTTGACTGCCTGATCATAATCGAGAAAGGGACCCCGCTTGAGTTCCGAACCAAGCACGATGTTCTCTGCCACTGTAAGCGGTTCCACTAACATAAAATGCTGGAAAACCATTCCGATCTTGAGGTTAATGGCAACCCGCGGTTCAGAGATATCGACTTTCTTGCCCCGGACATAAATCTCACCCTTATCTGCCTGGTACAAACCATACAGAATACTCATCAGAGTAGACTTGCCCGAACCATTTTCGCCGACCAGCGCGTGAATTTCCCCTTCTCGTACATCTAAGGATATATTGTCGTTGGCTAACACCCCAGGGAACTGTTTGGTAATGCCCTTCATTTCAAGGACGATTGCCATGGGTAAGCCTCCTTCATGGGAAAAAAGGGAGCAGAGACTGCTCCCTTTCTACTCACCATTTTGCTTTAATTCGTTACTTATTTGGTTGGATCGGTCACAACGATTTCGCCGGCAATGATCTTGGCCTTAGCATCTGCTACTGCATCAAGGACGGATTGAGGAATAACATCCTTGGTGAAGCGGAACTCGCTGGTACCAACACCACCGTCAGCAATACCGAAGCTGCGGACGCCAGCTGTGTAAGTGCCATCTACAACAGACTTGATGACTTCGTATACAGCCAGATCAACGGCCTTTACCATACTGGTCAAGACTGTACCAGGAGCCAGGTGGTCTTGATCAGAGTCAACACCGATAGCGTAAAAGCCCCGCTCCGAAGCGGCTTCAATTACACCAAGGCCGGTACCGCCAGCAGCATGGTAGATGATGTCAGCACCACGTTCGGACTGGCTGATAGCCATTTCCTTACCGCGGCCTGGGTCGTTGAAGTCACCGACATAACCTACGAGGACTTGGGCGTTAGGATTGACGTACTTTACGCCTTCTTCAAAGCCAACTTGGAACTTCCGGATGAGGGGAACTTCCATGCCGCCTACGAAACCAACAACGTCAGATTCGGTCATCAGGCCGGCAACAACGCCCACCAAGAAGGAACCTTCATGCTCTTCGAACACGAGGGACGCAACGTTGGGCATGTCTACGACTGTGTCAACGATGGCGAACCTTACATCAGGATAGTCTTCAGCAACAGCATACATAGCACTCTCATGAGTGAAACCGATGGCGATTACCAGGTCCATGCCTGCATCGGCAAAGAAGCGCTGATGATCTTCCATTTCGGAAATGTCAAAGGGTTCTACATAGCTCTTGTAGATGCCAAGTTCCTGCTCAGCCCGAAGCAGCCCTCTAAACGCAGCATCGTTAAAGGACTGGTCTCCCAGACCACCTTCAGAAAGAACCAGACCCACGCGAACCTGCTCAGCAAAAGCTGCTCCGCTGAGGAGTCCAAAGACTAATGCGACGACCACTAAAATACTCAGTTTTCTAGCCATTCCGTGACCTCCTACATAGTATTGTGCTCACCATTATTTTTCGTCGTACCTTGCCAAACTCCTGCCGTTCCCAAGGTGAGATTAATATCTTCTCAGGCAGGGAAAACAAGTATTCAAAAGAGGATGTACACCTACAAGAGAGAAATAACCTATAGAATTATGGAAATTTTTCCAAGAAAGGTGGGTCTCTATGTCGGCTGTAAGTCCTCAACGCCTTACCCGTGCACAGGTTCCTGTAGATCAAACTTGGCGGCTGGAAGATCTGTTTGCCAGTCCAGAGGAATGGGAAAAAGAACTAGAAGCAATAGATCGGGATATCGTAACCGTTACCCACTTCAAGGGAATGTTAGGAGACGGCGCACAGGTCCTCCTAGACTGTCTAAATACCCATGAAAAGCTGGCCATCCGCCTAACTAGGGCGTATACATATGCCTACCTTCACCTGCAGGCTGATGGCACCAATCCAGTACATCAAGAATGGGCGCAGAAAGCAGCAGCTTTATTAGCTAAAGTCCAGGCAGCTGTTTCGTTTATCGAGTCTGAACTTCTAGCCCTGCCGCCAGAACGCTTGGCAGAATACTTCGATGCTAACCCGGGCTTCGAGGTTTTCCGCCGATCTATTGAAGATCTCTTGGAAACCAGGCCTTATCGGCTGAATCCAGAAACAGAAGAGACTCTGGCAGCGCTCAGCGAGGTACTAAACGCACCTTATATGATATACCAAAGATCAAAGGCTGCCGATATGCAATTTGAACCAGTTGCGGATAGCCAGGGGAATGTACTTCCTAACTCCTTTGCTCTCTATGAGGAAAAATACGAAACCGCACCCGATACGGTGCTGCGGCGCAATGCCTTCGCGTCCTTTACAAATACATTGAAGCAGTACAAGAATACATATGCCGCGGTTTACGGGACCGAAGTAAAGCGTCAAGTCACTCTAGCGCGCTTGAGGGGTTATAACTCGGTCACAGAAATGCTGCTCCAGCCAGAACATGTTACCCTGGAGATGTATCACAACCTGCATGATATCATTCAATCAGAGCTGGCCCCACACATGCGCCGCCTTGCTAGTTTGAAAAAGCGCGTTCTCAACCTGGACGAAATGCGTTTTTGCGACCTAAAGGTACCTTTAGACCCAGACTTCCAGCCTGCTACAACCTATGAAGAAGCAGGAAAAGTCATCCTCGAATCTCTGCAGATTCTAGGAGATGAATACGCTGCCATTATGGAAAAGGCGCTCACAGATCGCTGGGTGGACCGGGCCGACAACATCGGTAAATCTACCGGGGCATTTTGCTCCAGCCCTTATGGAGTCCATCCTTATATCCTAGTTACTTGGGCTGATGATATGCGCAGCGCCTTTACTCTAGCCCACGAGCTGGGTCACGCCGGGCATTTTGCGCTGGCCCACAAGCATCAAACGTATGTCAACTCTCGCCCCTCCCGGTATTTCATCGAAGCACCGTCCACCATGCATGAAAGGCTCTTAGCTCACCATCTGATGGAGCAAGCTCAAGACAAGCGGATGCGCCGCTGGGTGATTCTCCAAAGCCTGGAGACCTATTACCACAACTACGTTACCCATATGCTGGAAGCTGAGTTCCAGCGCAGGGTCTATCGCTTGGCAGAGCAGGGGCAGCCCATCACAGCCAACCTGCTCTGTGACATCAAAGGCAGTGTTCTCAAGGAGTTTTGGGGCGATGAAGTTGTCATCGATGAAGAAGCAACCCTTACGTGGATGCGCCAGCCCCACTATTACATGGGCTTGTATCCCTTCACCTACTCGGCAGGCCTGACCATTTCTACTGTCTGTGCTCAGCAGATCTATACCGAGGGACAGGCTGCCGTAGACCGCTGGCTGGCCGTCCTGCGTGCAGGTGGAACCCTGAAGCCCTTGGAGCTTGCTGCGCTGGCAGGGGTAGATATGTCAAGCCCCGAACCGATTAGACAAGCAGTGGCCTATGTTGGTTCCTTAATTGCTGAACTAGAAGAGAGCTTCTAGCGAAAGAGCAGCTTAAGTAGAAAGGGGTATCCCAATCCCGGGATACCCCTTTTTTTGTGACTCGCAAGCGTTACCTTAGAACAGCGAGAACAGGGCAAATAGGCCTACTGCTAACGATGCTACAAGGGAAACGACGGTAATCTGCGTGTTGATGGATGGGCCTGCAGTATCTTTGCAGGGATCACCCACTGTATCACCGATAACCGCAGCCTTATGAGCATCAGAGCCTTTACCGCCGAAGTTTCCGGCTTCGACGAGCTTCTTGGCATTGTCCCACATACCGCCTGCGTTGCTCATGAAGAGCGCTAACAGGAGCCCGGAAATGATGTTACCTGCCAAGAAGCCGCCTACAGCTGGGATTCCGCCGATAAACCCAACGACAAAGGTTACGATAATCGCCATCAACCCTGCTGGAATCAGTTCCTTCAGAGCACCTTCGGTGGCGATGGTAATGCAGCGATCGTACTGGGGCTCAGCCTTGCCTTCGCGAAGGCCTTTGATCTCTCTGAACTGCCGGTGCACTTCGTCAACGAGCCGGTCTGCGTTCCGGTTTACCCCCAGCATCAACATAGCTGAGAATACTGCCGGAACAGCTGCACCAACCAAGAGGCCGAAGAATACTGCCGGGTTCATCACGTCAAAGCCTTCAACTAGAGGCAGAGCATGTTCAGCTAATACCGCATTCGCTTCCTCTAGGAAAGCACCCAAGAGAGCAATTACCGTTAGGCCGGCGGCGCCTATGGCAAAGCCTTTAGTAATAGCCTTAACCGTATTACCAGCGCTATCCAGTTCATCGGTGACTTCGAGAGCCTTGTCACCGAGGTTGGCCATTTCTACAAGACCGCGAGCGTTATCCACAATGGGGCCGTAAGCGTCGTTGGAGATTACCATACCAACAATCGACAACATACCTACAGCGGCCATGGAGATACCAAAGAGAGCATCGGTGATGGTACCCGGAACGATGCCATTGGTTATCACAAAGGACAAGAGAGCGGCAACACCGATCCCAACCAGGGCTGGGAACACACTGGCTAAGCCATAGCTGATACCAGAGATAATGGTAAATGCTGGCCCTTGACCAGAAAGACGTGCTGCTTGTTGTACAGGGCTCTTTGCGTCATTGGTGAAGTAATCGGAGGTAATCCCGATAATGGTACCTACGATCAAGCCCACCATGGCCGCACTCCAATAGAGCCAGTTAAAACCAAAGAAGGCCGTAGCGATTGCACTCAACACGACGTAAAGGCCAGTGGTCGTATAAGTAGAGCTGTTGAGTGCACTGGTCGGGCTGCCTCCTTGGTTGAGGCGAGCAGCGATTACTCCGATAATCGAAGAAATCAAGCCTACCGCACCATAGACGAAGACCATGTCAACGTTTTTACCGAGGCCGCCGTCGAGAGCAGCAGCCAGTACAAGCGCTGCCGAGAGCGATGCCACGTGGGAGT
>JAAYMS010000093.1 GCA_012521295.1 Bacillota bacterium | reverse complement strand
CGATTTGTACTAGAAACCACTATTCTGACTCTGGCAGCGCTGACCGCCATTTGGTTCGCTGCCGTTCGGGGAAGTTGGGACTTGGAGTGACGTGAGAGAATTTTCACACAGCGCGTTGACTTTATAATTCAGATTGGTATACTAATCATTGTGAGCTTTCTTGGGTTGTGCTTGTAACCCTGTGCCAAGACTTTTTACGCTTATGTAGAAGGTCTTGCTTTTTTGTGATTAAGTATAGGCTGCCTGAATTCCGCGAAACATAAAATGCCTGCCATTAATGATTCGTTCTGTTTTTATGGAATTGTTGCGCAACACCGCAATTGTCTCGAATTTTTCTATTCAACAACTGTCTTCGTTGACACTCGATAAATTTCGAAATATAATCAAATTAGAGGATATATTTCTCGACAGTATCTGAAAGGTGGACAAATAATGCTGGTTACAAAAATGCAGCCCCTTACCCAGCTGCTGCAGCGGGACGGGACTTCAGTAGATTTTGGTGAGCTTTGCCAGGCCATCCGGGAAGGCGTTTCCGGGGCGAATATATACTTATTCAGCAGAAAGGGCAAATTGCTCGGTTATGCTTTAGCAGAAGGCTTAGAATATACACCCTTTGACCAGGACTGGCTGGAGACTAAAGAAGCTCCCGGCGAGCTTCTGGCTACCATCAACAGGGTTGCCGCTCAAAGTATTCAAGATGGAGAGCATGGTGAATCCATCCTTGTGACTCCGGTTGTAGGTTCTGATGAACGAGTCGGCTCGCTTGTATTTGTAAGACAAGAAAGTGACTTCAACGACGATGACAAGATTATCGGTGAATTTGCAGCAACCGCGGCAGGCATGATCATTTCTCGAGTTCTGGACGAACGTCAGGAAGACGAAGCGCAGGAAGTGCGGGCAGCGCGCAACGCCATCAACAGCTTGTCGTACTCAGAAGTTGTGGCGATGCAGAAGATCTTTGAGCAACTCGATGGCGATGAAGGCCTCTTAGTTGCCAGCCGCATTGCCGATGAAGCTGGTATTACCCGTTCTGTAATCGTCAACGCACTGCGCAAGTTGGCCTCTGCCAACGTGATCGAATCCCGTTCTCTCGGTATGAAGGGAACTTACCTGCGGATCCTAAACAAAGAAATTCGCAACGAGTTCAACCGGCAGTGGTATCCACAGCGGACAAAATAAGCAGCATAATCTAAAAGGCCCTCACTGAGGGCCTTTACTGCCATTTTGAGAAATAACAGCGGGGAAGCTGATTGTGACCGTAGTACCTTGTGTAGAAGATTCAATGCTGACGGTGCCGTTGTACTTCTCAGTGATCCTGAATGTAACGGGTAGTCCTAAGCCTGTCCCCTGATTCTTCGTAGTGAAGAAAGGTAAGCTCAACTTATCTATGTACTCTTGTGGTATACCGCATCCGGTATCCTTCACTCGAAGAATGACATCGGGATATCTGTTCTCGGTGATTAGTGTTAAGACACCACCCTGGCTCATGGCATCAAAAGCATTATGAGCCAGGTTTAATATTACTTGACGGAGTTCGCCCGGATGGCAGCTGATATCTGGAACTTCGTCCAGGCAAAACTGTACGACCTGCTTCTTCTTGAGCGCAATCGCTTCTAGGAGGGGTTGGACCGCCTCGATAACAGTGATCATATTACAGCCTTGTTCGTAATTGGGTGTTTGCGTTTTAGCCAGGCTCAAGAATTGACACGCCAGCTGATCCGCTCGATCAACTTCAGCAATAACTTTGCCAATCAGATCGCTGTAGGCTCCGAATTCCGGTTTAGAGTGGAAAAGCTCCATTAAGGCTCGAATCGCTGTAATTGGATTGCGAATCTCATGGACTACTTCCGCTGTAGCTGAACGAAGAAGATTGCAGCGGTTTATGTTTTTCAGGGCATCCCCGTTGACTGCGGCCCCTCGGAAAAAAGTGAAACTGTGACTGGTCGATAAGTCCAAGATATCTGTCAGGCCGCATTCGTGCAGAGGGTAGGGGCAGAGTGCGAGCGCTTGAGTGCCGTTCAGCAGCTTGTCCAGCAGAGCTTCTCGCATTAGGTTAAAAGCTCGATCCGCAGGAAACAAGCTGCTTCGGCTGTGCACTAAGCGCAAGCCAGCATATCCCTGCTCGAGCACTTCGGAGATCTTTCTGCGCCATTTCTTAAGAATGCTTTCTGGCCGAGGGGATTCATCAAAACAGTACCATTCTCTATATGAGAATACCTCCACATTGTATTTTGCGGCAACCCCCTGCAGCGCAGGCTTTAAGGAATCCGTGATCCACAAGCAGTACTCGTCGGCAGCTGCTCCTGCTTCAAAAAAAGACGTGACCAGATCGGCATGATCTTGTTCACGCTCGTAAAAGCCGCACATATGAGTTCCCCATGGGATCTGGTCGAGAAACTCAATACCTGAGTCGCGTCGTTCTGTGCAGGTCCGATATTGCATACTGTTCCTCCCAACAAGTGGTCTGCCGCCATTTTTTCTCAATTCGACCGAGGTCGAAGAATTCCTTTTCATATATTGTGGATAATTGGGAATTATTGCGTTTGTTCATCGATAAGCGTTCTACCTTTGGTGATAGCACCTCGCTTAAACCGGGCATTGATGGTATCCATAACTGCGCTCAGCTTACGAGCATTTTCTGTTTCATCAAAGAGTGAGAGCTGAGCCGTTTCGGTTAAGTTGCTCACTGTAACGCCAATTAGACGGACGGGACGAAGGCGCTCCTTTTCTAAGAGGCTCACTGCGGTCTGGAATATGGTGTCATCGTCACAAAAAGAAGTCTCATGGGTATGGCTTCTTGTGATGGTCTTGAAATCATAGTAGCGTATCTTGAGCGTGACTGTCCGGGCATAAAGACCGTGCTGGCGGAGCCGCCAACCCACATCTTCGACCAGCCGCCCCAACTGCCCGCGTAGAAGCGCAAAACTAGTCTGATCTTCATCAAACGTTATTTCGTGGCCGATGGATTTTGCCTCATGGATTGGTTCCACTTTGCGGTTGTCGATTCCGCGGGCTAGATAGTATAAGTGGGGCCCGAAGGAGGAGCCAAACTTCTCTTCGAGCTCGGGAAGGGAATAAGCGAGGAGATCTCCAATTTTGTATATACCGATGCGGTTGAGTTCTTGCTCGGCTTTTTTGCCTACGCCCCACAGCTTGCCCACGGGCAGAGGATTGAGAATCGTGCTGATCTCATCGGGGCGGATAACTGTCAACCCATCGGGTTTTTCCAAGTCGGAGGCAAGTTTTGCTAAGAACTTGTTTGGTGCGATCCCGACTGAAGCTGTCAGTCCCGTTGTTTCCTTGATGCGCTTCTTGAGACTCATTCCCATGGCTTCGAGACTGTCATAAAAGTGCTCGCATCCGGTCATGTCTAAGAAGGCCTCATCGATAGACAGCGGCTCAACCACAGGTGAGAACTCTGGGAAAATCGCATGTATCTGCCGAGAAACCTCTTGATAGCGTTTCATGCGGCCCGGTATAAAAACTCCGTGAGGACAGAGGGCTGCGGCTTTGACAATGGGCATAGCGCTGTGAATACCGTACTTGCGAGCTTCGTATGAGCAGGTTGAAACAACGCCCCGGCGGCTGTCTTTATAGCCACCTATAATAAGCGGTTTCCCTTTGTACTCAGGGTTATCGAGGATTTCAACAGCCGCGAAAAAGGCATCCATATCAACATGCATTATAGTTGCCATAAGAATCCCTCCGGGGTAAGATTTCTGGAGGAGGACAGCGATTCCTCCATATGAAGGTGAGGTGGAATAGTATGCAGCGCGCATATTTAGTATCCCTACAGCTGCCCGGCCAGTCTGATTGGGAGGTAGAAGACAGTCTAGATGAACTTTGGGAATTGGCTGAGGATGCAGGCTTAGAAGTAGTAGATCGGTTTGTGCAGAAACGTGCCACACCAGACCCGGCAACGTTTATCGGGAAGGGTAAAGCTGAAGAGCTTGGTGCTATTGTAGAACCGGATGAACTGATCATATTTGACAATGAACTATCGCCGGCACAGCAGGGTAATTTGGCTGAGATCATAGACGCGCCAGTCTTAGATCGCACGCAGCTCATCTTGGACATATTTGCACAGCGGGCTCAGTCGCGAGAGGGTAAAATCCAAGTAGAGCTAGCACAGTTAAACTACCTACTGCCGCGCCTTACGGGTGCTGGTAAAGCTCTATCACGCCTTGGAGGCGGAATCGGAACGCGGGGCCCTGGTGAAACCAAGCTCGAGACCGATCGCCGGCGTCTGCGTAAGCGTATTTCCGATCTGAGAGCAGAACTCGAAGAGATACGTAAGGTGAGGGCTACTCACCGTGCCAGGCGTGACCAGATGGCCGCTCCAGTGGTGGCCTTGGTGGGCTATACAAATGCGGGCAAGTCTACTCTTTTAAGAGAGCTGAGCGGCACCGACACCTTTGTTGCAGATCAGCTGTTTGCTACACTTGATCCGACTATTCGCCGCTGGGAACTGCCTGATGGCCGCTGGGTGTTCTTAACCGACACAGTCGGGTTTATTCGCCGTTTGCCGCACACATTGGTAGCCGCTTTCCGAGCCACCTTGGAGGAGATTCTCTTTGCCGATCTTATCCTCCATGTGATTGATGTCAGCCACCCTCAGGCCAGGGAGCAGCAAGAAGCTGTGGAGCAGGTGCTTGCAGAGATTGGTGCAGCACAGCCTGTAATTAACGTGTATAATAAGATTGACAAGATTCCCGCTGGCATCGAGGCCGGTGGAGCTGGTGTGCCAGTTTCGGCCCTAACAGGCGAGAACTTGGACCGCCTTGGTGCAGAAGTCGCGGCTTTTTTCAGCAGTCTGTTCAGTGTGCAGAAGTTTCATTTCAGTTTTGCTAATTTTGGTGAAGCAAGCAGGCTGCGGGAGTTGGGCCGCGTCCTCGAGGAGCGGTTTACCGAGACCGGAGTAGAAATCACTGCTGAAGTTGATCAAGCTACCGCAGGCCTAATGAGGGCCTTCCGGGTGGAGTAATATCAAAAGATTCTTAGGCAGGATTACGCAGCCGGGGAGAGAAAAGCAACATGTTAAGCAAATGACGCAGTAATATCCGGTTGAGGTGAAGAGATTGCGATACAGTGAGGGCTCGTGGCTGGAGCTTGTTGTAGGATGCATGTTTTCTGGGAAATCGGAGGAGCTGATCCGCAGGGTGAAGCGGGCTACCATTGCCAAACAGAAGGTGATGGTTTTCAAACCCGCGATCGACAACCGCTATGACGAGACAAAGGTTGTTGCGCATAATGGCAGTGCGGTGCACTGCATTCCTGTTGATGACGCGGAACAGATCTTATTCCACGTAGACGACGCTTGTGATGTGGTTGCAATTGATGAAGTACAGTTTTTTTCTGATGGCATCATAGATATATGCAAGTCATTGGTAGAACAAGGTAAACGAGTTATTGCTGCCGGCCTTGATCAGGACTTCCGTGGCGAGCCTTTCGGCCCAGTGCCGCAGCTTTTAGCTCTAGCCGATGAGGTCACGAAGCTGAATGCCATCTGTGTGGTCTGCGGCCGGCCTGCCAGCCGTACCCAGCGCATCATTAATGGTGAGCCGGCAAGTTACCATGATCCGATTATTCTCATAGGAGCAACTGAACACTACGAGGCACGCTGCAACCGCTGCCATTCCGTGCCTGGCCGCCCATAGGATGGGGAGTGATATGGCTCGTAAACGCTTTAGGCTGACTGTCATGTTCATATTGACTTGTCGAGCAATTGTAGTTGGGGTAGCTTATTACTTGGTTCGAAACATCCCAAGCTTACCTTCGTCGTTTGTGGCCATTTTTGCTGGTTTTCTTGCTTTTGATATTATTGTGGCTATGCCTCGGTTTTCGCTGCGCTTAAAACATTGGATGCAGATGATTGTGGTGCTGCTTCCGCGTTTGGGCGCGACAGCGCTCGCCTTAACTGCAGGCTTGGCGCTAGGTGCACTGTTTGGAGGGTTGACAAAGCTGGGCCTTCCGGTGGTTGTCGGGGCGGTACTCACTCTTGGACTAGCATACAGTGCAGCAGAGAACATTAGAGGCAATATTTCTAGCTACGTTGGGATGATTTCAGCCCTGTTCTTGTTTGATGATATTGTCCGTTTGGAGAAGTTGGGTGAACAGTGGTGGTATGACCTGGGAGGCCCGATTCTCCAGGTGGTATACGGCACTTTTGTAGGTCTGGTTATGGGATGGCTGGTGGGGATAGTGGTAGGTGTGATTACGCGCTTGTTCCTGCCCCGGGGCTTCCGCAGTGTACGGAGCAGTGCGTATGAAAAACCACTTTGGCTCCAGTCTTTCCGCGATGTAACGCGGTTTGGTGATGACATGATAGTTATGCAGGTAGAGGTGGGAGATAATGCACCGGTCGCTTACCGGACCTTGGCGGAGCTGAAGCTTGCCAACGTCTACGGAATTCGGGTGCTCTCAATTTTCCGAACACCGCAAGAGGTAATATCGCCGCGGGGTGAAGATGTTATTCTCCCCACAGATCGTCTGACTGTGGTACTGCCTGCTGAGCAAGCAAGTACCCTATTATCCTTAGTAAAGGGGAGTGAACTAGGTGAGCAAGTTTAGTTACGGCGGGCAAGCCGTGATTGAAGGGGTGATGATGCGCGGCAAGCACTTCACATCGATTGCTGTGCGCAAAATGAACCAGGATATCACGGTGAAAGTAGATGCCCTAAAACCTTGGTCTGATAGGTTTCCTATTCTCAAGAAACCAATTATCCGAGGGGCCGTTGCTCTGATTGAGACCTTGATTATTGGTCTTAAGAGTCTGAGTTATTCCGCGGCAGAGTACAGCGAATCAGAAGAGGAACAGCTTACGACAAAGGAATTGGTTCTGACGATGGCCTTTGCTGTTCTACTTACTGTAGGCCTTTTCATTATCTTACCTGCCTATGTTATTCGGCTGATTCAATCTGCCATCAGCTCTAATTTCTTACTCAACCTCATTGAAGGTTTGATTAAGGTCAGCTTTTTTGTGGCGTATATTATAGGAATCTCGTGGATGAAGGATATTCAGCGAGTATTTGAGTATCACGGTGCTGAACACAAGGCCATTAACTGTCATGAGGCAGGTTGCGAACTAACGGTTGACCAAGTGCGCCGGCACAGCCGTATTCATGCTCGATGCGGCACGAACTTCCTCTTGATTGTGCTGTTTACGAGTGTAATAGTTTTTTCTTTCTTCGGACGCCCTCCTTTTCTGCAGCGCATCTTAACTCACTTAGCGATTATGCCGCTGGTGGCGGGTCTGTCATATGAGATAATCCGTCAAGCCGGTAGAGATGACTGCCACCCTATCTTTAGGTGGCTGGCAAAACCTGGTATGGCGCTGCAGTACTTTACTACGCGGGAACCGGACGACGGGCAGATTGAGGTCGCTATTCGAGCTCTGCAATCTGTGCTGGACAAAGACGCAAGTCACGCCGAAGAAAAGAAGATTAGGCCGTTTCCCGGATCCAGCAGCACTGTGTAGGAGGAGATAATGCGTGTTTGAGAAACTAGAAGCCCTAGAGCAAAAGTATGAGGAGTTAAACCAAAAGCTAAGTGATCCGCAGGTGATTAGTGACCAGGCTGCGTTTCAGAAGTTAGCCAAAACCCATGCGGATTTAGAGGAGATAGTAACCGAATTCCGTGCATATAAGGCTGCTCGCCAGGATTTGAACGATGCGGAGGATCTGCTGGAGGACGAGCATGAGCCTGATATGGTGGCAATGCTGAAGGAAGAAATCAGCACCTTGGAAGAAAAAGTGGAAAAACTTGAGCAGAAGCTGCGCATTCTGCTTCTTCCCAAAGATCCTAATGACGAAAAGAACGTCATTGTTGAAATCCGCGGCGGTACCGGTGGCGATGAGGCTGCATTATTTGCCGGTTCCCTCTTTAGAATGTACAGCCGCTACGCGGAGGAGAAGCGCTGGCGTGTAGAGCTCATGAGCAGCAGCCCGACCGAGTTGGGTGGATTCAAGGAAGTAATCTTCATGATCGAGGGTAAAGGGGCATACAGCCGCCTCAAATATGAAAGCGGTGTGCACAGAGTGCAGCGAATCCCTGCCACCGAGTCTGGCGGCCGTATCCACACTTCGACTGCCACTGTCGCTGTGCTGCCAGAGGCAGAGGAGGTAGAAGTCGACATTGATCCAAATGATCTGCGGATTGACGTATATCGCTCATCTGGCCCTGGTGGACAAAGCGTGAACACCACCGACTCGGCAGTGCGCATCACACACCTGCCAACTGGATTGGTTGTATCCTGCCAAGATGAAAAGTCCCAGCACAAGAATAGAGAAAAAGCGATGAAAATCCTGCGCGCTAGGCTGTACGACATGGCCAAGGCAGCAGCCGAACGGGAGCAGGCAGAGGCACGCCGGTCCCAGGTAGGTACCGGCGAACGCAGTGAGCGGGTCCGTACCTATAACTTCCCTCAAGGACGGGTTACCGATCACCGCATCGGACTGACTCTGTACAAGCTGGATGCGATTCTAGATGGCGATTTGGATGAAGTTATCGACGCTCTTACTACCGCAGACCAGCTTGAACAACTGCAGGCGTTGGAGTAATTTCGGAGTGAGAAAACAGCATACTATTCAAGAACTATTGGCGATCAGCACACAGTACCTTAGTGAGAAGGGGTGTGCTTCGCCGCGTCTAGACGCAGAACTGCTTCTTGGTCATGTGCTGGGCATGAGCCGTCTAGACCTCTATCTTAATTTACAGAAGCCCCTGACAACGCAGGAAGTTGATGAATACAGGCAGTGTATTGGGAGACGCGGCAGGCGTGTTCCAGTGGCTTATATCACAGGTACCAAGGAGTTTTACTCTCTTGATTTTAAGGTTACGCCTGCGGTCTTGATCCCTCGCCCTGAGACAGAGCTTTTGGTTGAAGAGGTTGTCCGGGCAGCTCACAGCCGGCTGACTGCGGGAAAACGGCCCGTTCGCATCTTAGACTTAGGTACAGGCAGTGGGGCAGTGGCCATAGCTGTGGCAAGACAGGATCCTGACTTTCTTGTCACCGCTGTCGATATTTCGCCAGATGCCCTTATAATCGCTCGAGAGAATGCTGAGAGTCTCGAGGTTGTAGAGCAGGTAGAGTTTATTGAGAGTGATCTCTTCTCAAAAGTCAGAGGCTCTTTTGATGTGATCTGCTCAAATCCGCCTTATGTTACCGAAGACGAAATGCGGCAGCTGCAGCCCGAGGTGGCCTTTGAGCCAGCCCAAGCGCTCCATGGAGGAGTGGACGGCCTTGATTATTACCGCCGGATATTTCACGAAGCCCCAGGTTTCCTTGAACGTCCAGGTGCAGTGATGGTTGAGATTGGTGCTGATCAGGGACAAGCAGTCAGTACCATTGCTCAGCAGGCGGGATTTGAAGTAGAGAAAGTGGTTGTGGATTATCAGGGGCACGATCGAGTGGTGGTGGCTGTATGGCGGTAAGGACACTTCTATTAGGGACTAATGAACTTGATAGAGCTGCCGCTCTTCTTAGAGCGGGTCAGTGTGTTGCTTTTCCCACAGAAACGGTTTATGGTTTGGGTGCCAGCGCTTTAAACCCGCAGGCGGTAGAGGGGATTTTTGCCGCCAAAGGCAGGCCTCAGGATAATCCGCTGATTGTCCATTGTGCCAGTCAGGAACAGGCTGCAGAATTAGTGACGGACATTCCGGAAGAGGCCGCTGCGCTCATGAAGGCTTTCTGGCCAGGCCCGCTCACTCTTGTCTTACCCAAGGGCCCGCAGGTACCTGACGTTGTGAGTGCCGGCCTTGATACTCTAGCTGTCCGTATTCCCAGTCATCCTGTGGCTCTAAGACTGATTGAGCTGGCTGGCCCCTTAGCTGCACCTAGTGCAAACTTGTCTGGACGGCCCAGCCCGACTAAGGCAGAACATGTCATGACTGACTTAGACGGCCGTATTGCCGCTGTTGTCGATGGGGGAGAGACAGGATGGGGTGTAGAATCGACAGTAGTTGACTGCGTCAGCCGGCCGTTTCGTCTCCTCCGCCCAGGTGGGGTCACTTTAGAAGAACTCAATACGGTGTGCCAAGTCGTGGTTGATCCCGGTGTGTATGGAGAGTTGAATCAGGGGGAGAAGCCTCGGTCTCCGGGGATGAAGTATCGTCACTATGCTCCTAACGCGCAGGTTTTTTTGGTTGCGGGTGACAGAGCTGAAGAGTGCATCAAAGAGCTGGCAGAGGAACATCAGCGTAGGGGCTGCAAGGTGGGAGTGATGGTTCCAACTGAACACGCTTCTCGTTACAGTGGTATCACCGTACTTCCTATGGGTTCCACAGCGAACCTGCAGGAAATCTCGGCTAGCATATACCGTCTGCTGCGTGAAGCAGACGAACTCCGAATTGATGTCCTGTTGGTAGAAGGTATTTCGGAAGAAGGCCTTGGTATGGCCATTATGAACCGCTTGCGCCGGGCAGCGGGAGAGCGAATTATCTTCGCCTAGAACTGCAGCAGGAGGTATAGGTTTTGAGATCGGTTCTTTTTGTTTGCTCAGGCAATACATGCCGTAGTCCGATGGCAGCTGCTTTACTCAAGCATTATGCAGAACAAGCGGGGCTTGCCATAGAGGTAGCTTCGGCTGGCTTGGCAGCCTTTGCGGGTGATTCGGCGACACAGCAGGCTGTTGATGTCATGCAAGAGGTGGGCATAGACTTGCAGGGCCACCGATCCCGAAGATTCCGCGAAGAGTTTGCCCAGGAGTATGACTTAATTTTGGTGATGACCAACAGCCATAAGCAGTATATTGTCGAATACTATCCGGAGATCGCTGGTAAAGTGCACCTATTGCTGGAATTTGCCCAAGATAAGCAGTTGCGGCAGGAACTGGATGACAAAAAAGAGAAGGGGTATGAGGTTTCGGATCCCTTTGGCCAGTCTCGCGACGCGTACCGGCATGTGCGTGATGAAATTGCACAGGCTGTTCAAGCCATCGTCGAAAGCTGGATGAATGAGGAGGAAAAAGAATGAAAATCGCCATTGGGAGCGATCACGGTGGGTTTTACGCCAAAGAGGAGATTATCAAGTTGCTGAGTGAGGGCCCTTATGAAGTGACGGATATGGGTACCCATTCTACCGAGTCATGCGACTATCCAGACATAGCTCACCAAGTGGGCCGAGCAGTGGCCGCTGGAGAGTATGATCTCGGGATTCTGATCTGTGGAACCGGTATTGGCGTATCGATCGCTGCGAACAAGGTGCCTGGTGTGCGTGCTGCGCTGTGCAGCGATACTTATTCTGCCCGCATGGCTCGGGAGCATAACGACAGCAATGTGCTTTGCCTCGGGGCACGGGTCTTAGGAATGGGCCTCATGGGTGATATTGTCAAAACGTATCTAGAGAGTGAGTTTGAAGGCGGGCGCCATGCCCGGCGGGTAGGAAAGATAGAAAGTCTGTAGGGTACAGCGGATTTGGAGATGAAAGAGGAGATGATGATGAGTACAGTACATGTTATCCGGCATCCTTTGGTTCAGCACAAGTTGACCATGATTCGTGACAAGAACACCGGGCCGAAGGATTTCCGTGAACTCGTTGACGAAGTGTCTTTGTTGATGGCCTATGAAGTAACCAGGGACATGCCCCTCGAAGAAGTAGAAGTAGAAACACCGATCTGCACCACCAAGGGCCACACCATTTCAGGCAAGAAAGTCGGGATCATCCCAATCCTCCGAGCAGGCTTGGGCATGGTCAATGGTATCCTCCGACTGATTCCTACCGCCAAGGTAGGGCACATTGGGCTGTACCGCGATCCAGAGACTCTCGAACCAGTAGAATACTACTGCAAACTCCCCGCTGATGTAGAAGAGCGGGAACTGATTGTCATTGATCCCATGTTGGCTACTGGTGGCTCGGCCGCGGCAGCCATCCATTACCTGAAAAAACGGGGAGCACATAGTATCAAGCTGATGTGCCTCTTGGCGGCTCCAGAAGGAATTGAACGCATTCAGAGAGAACATCCCGATGTGGAGATCTTTACCGCTGCAGTCGATGAGCGTTTGAACGAGCATGGTTACATCATTCCCGGTTTGGGAGATGCGGGAGACCGCCTCTTTGGAACTAAGTAAGCAGACAGTGCGGAGGGATAGCGTGCAGAAACGTCCATCATGGGACGAATATTTTATGCAGATAGCTGACTTGGTCAGCACCCGTTCGACCTGCCTCCGCCGACAAGTTGGCGCCCTGTTAGTGAAGGAACGGCGAATCATCGCTACCGGCTACAACGGGGCGCCCCGTGGATTGCCTCACTGCGCTGAAGTGGGCTGTCTTCGACAGCAGCTGGGTATTCCTTCAGGAGAAAGGCACGAGATCTGTCGCGGTATTCATGCTGAACAGAACGCAATTCTTCAAGCCGCTCTCTATGGAGTAAGTACGGAAGGGGCTGTGTTGTACTGCACAACCCAACCGTGTGCCCAATGTACAAAGATACTTATCAATGCTGGTGTAAGCCGCATTGTATACTGCGGTGACTATCCCGATCCTTTGGCTCAGGAACTCCTGCAGCAGGCAGATGTGGTAGTGGAACGGTGGACTAATCATAAGGAGGGATGACATGACACCATCCCATCTTTTACTTCCGTTTCTAATAGCGTTTGGAGTAACTTTTGCAGTTACACCGCTAATTAAGCGCCTGGCTCCGAAGCTCGGCCTGGTTGATCACCCCAACCCGAGGCGAATCAACAAGGTACCGATGCCCACCGGAGGCGGGCTTGCTGTGTTTGCTGGATTTGCGTTGGCAGCGCGATATGCTGGTGTGACGGATGTGTTCCCCACATTTACAGCTGCAGCAGTAATCTTAGCCGTGGGATTGGTTGATGATCGCGTCGGCTTAAAGGCATCGTGGAAGTTTCTTGGCCAACTTCTTGGAGTCTTAGTTTATGTTATTTGGGGCAGCCGGATTGAATTTGTGAGCAATCCTTTTGGTGGGATGTTCTATCTCAGCTGGCTGGCTATTCCTGTGACTGTCTTCTGGTTTTTGGCCCTCATTAATTTGATGAATTTCATTGACGGTTTAGACGGCCTTGCTGTAGGCATTACCTTAATAGCGGCCCTAACCCTCATGGGTTTGGCATGGGATCTGGGGCGGTTCGAAGCGGCAGTCCTCTCCGCGGTACTGGTTGGAGTGGCTGCAGGGTTTCTGCCTTTCAACTTCAATCCTGCCAAACTGTTTTTGGGCGATTCGGGTGCCATGCTCTTTGGCTTCTTACTCGCACTGATTTCTACAGAAGGTGCTTTAAAAGGTGCGGCTACCATTGGCCTGTCTGTACCAATCCTCATTTTTGCCCTTCCCATCGTTGATACCGTCTGTGCCATCGTGCGCCGCACGCAGAATGGGGTTCCTTTTTACCAAGCGGATCAAGATCATTTCCACCATCGAATGCTGAAGTTGGGCCTAAGTCAGCGTCAGGTTGTCTTTGTGGCCTACTTATTGTCGAGTGTATCCGCTTGTGCAGCGCTCTTTACAGCGCGTCATACGTGGGCGGCCTTTGTTTTGGTACCTTTAGTGGGTGCAGGCTTTTTGTATGGGTCAGCACGGGTAGGGATGATTCAAATACCATCTTCCAAGTTTAAGTATGAGCGGAGATTATGATAATGCCTAAATTCGCAGTGGTCTTTGGAACTCGTCCAGAAGCCATAAAAATGGCACCGGTCATAAGAGCGATGCAGGACAAGGCCGGATGGGATGTGCGTGTCATCAGCACGGGTCAGCATCGTGAAATGCTGGACCAGGTTCTAGATGTATTTAAGATAAAGGCGGACTACGACCTAAATATCATGTCCCACGGACAGACCTTGACTGACATTACAACCAAGGTTCTGCATGGCATGAGCAGCATTTTTGCAGAGTGGCGCCCCGATTTAGTATTAGTACATGGCGACACCACCACCGCTTTTGCAGCGGCGCTGGCTGCGTTCTATGAGCGAATCCCTGTAGCTCATGTCGAGGCGGGCTTGCGGACTTCAGACCTGTACAACCCCTATCCAGAGGAAGCTAACCGGCGTCTGACAGATGTGCTTGCTGAGCTTCATTTTGCCCCGACCGAGCAGGCCGCGGCAAACCTGCGCCGTGAGGTAAGGGGAGCTGCGGAGATTTACATAACAGGCAACACAGTAATTGACGCTTTGCTGAGCGTGGTCGAAGAAGGCTACCAGTTTACCACTCCGACCCTATCTCAGCTTGATTTTTCTCGTCCTGTGATCGTGACCACAGTGCATCGGCGAGAGAACTGGGGGCAGCCCTTGGTAGGAATCTGCGGCGCTCTAAAGAAGGTTGTAGGGGAGCACGACTGCCAGATTGTTGTGGCAATGCACCGTAATCCTGCTCTGCAGAAGGTGTTTTATGAGCACCTACAGAATTATGAAGATATTTACTTGATTGATGCTCCCGATTACCGGGAATTTGCAAACCTAATGCAGAAAGCGAAACTTCTCCTGACCGATTCGGGAGGACTGCAAGAAGAAGCGCCGGCACTAAACGTGCCTGTGTTAGTGCTGCGTGAGCAGACAGAGCGTCCCGAAGGCGTGGCCGCGGGAACGTGCCGGGTAGTTGGGACCTCGCCAACCAAGATCTATGAGAGTGTTTCTGAGCTCCTAACTAATGCTCAGCTCTATAACAGGATGGCCCAGGCGCCTAATCCCTATGGTGATGGCCGGGCAGCTCATAGAATATGCAGCGTTCTTGAGCAGAAATATACGGTATAACGGAGGAACAAGCATGACGATGAGACCTGATGAGATTGTGGCGATTCTGCGCCGTCAAATTGAGGAACTAGACTCAGACCTACAAGTTGAGGCAGAAGGCACAGTACTAACCGTCGGCGATGGAATTGCGCGAGTATTCGGCCTGCAGGAAGCCATGGCAGGCGAGCTGTTGGAGTTCCCGGGAAATACCTACGGCATGGTACTAAACCTTGAGCATGACAACCTTGGCGCAGTTATCCTTGGCCCTTATGAACATATTAAAGAAGGCGATTCGGTCAAGCGCACTGGGCGCATCGTTGAGGTTCCAGTCGGCGAAGAACTGATCGGCCGTGTGGTTAACCCTTTAGGGCAACCGCTTGACGGTAAAGGCCCGATTAATGCAAAGAGATTTAGGCCTATTGAATCGCAAGCTCCTGGTGTCGTAGACCGGCAGGCTGTATCGCAGCCACTGCAGACGGGTCTCAAAGCTATCGACTCCATGATCCCAATTGGCCGGGGTCAACGTGAGCTTATCATCGGAGACCGGCAGACAGGAAAGACCGCCATCGCTATCGATACCATTCTTAACCAGCGGGATCAAGATGTAATCTGTATTTATGTGGCGATCGGCCAAAAGGCTTCTACTGTAGCTGGTGTTATCGCTACGCTTGAGAAGCACGATGCCATGAGGTATACAATTGTGGTATCTGCTACTGCGAGTGAGCCCGCTCCGCTGCTCTACATCGCACCGTATGCGGGAGCGGCCATGGCTGAAGAGTTTATGTATGCAGGTAAAGATGTGCTGATTGTCTATGATGACTTGAGCAAGCATGCTACGGCTTATAGAGAAATGTCGCTCTTGCTCCGCCGTCCTCCTGGCCGTGAGGCTTTCCCGGGTGATGTTTTCTACATCCATTCGCGCCTTCTCGAACGCGCGGCCAAGCTAAATGATGAATTGGGCGGCGGCTCCATGACCGCTCTGCCGATTATCGAGACCCAAGCTGGAGACATCTCCGCGTATATTCCGACTAACGTTATTTCGATTACAGACGGACAGATTTTCCTAGAATCTGACCTGTTCTACGCCGGCGTCAGGCCAGCTATCAGCGTAGGGCGCTCCGTATCTCGTGTAGGTGGTGCTGCACAGGTAAGGGCCATGCGTCAGGTAGCAGGCATGCTGCGTTTAGACCTATCTCAGTATCGTGAATTGGCTGCTTTTGCCCAGTTCGGTGCTGATCTTGACAGGGCAACTCAGGCCCGTCTGGCTCGAGGTGAACGCATGGTTGAGATCCTCAAACAGGATCAGTACAAACCGATGCCCGTCCCTGAGCAAGTAGTTTCCATTTACACTGCCATTAACGGTCATCTCGACGATATTTCTGTTGACAATATACTGAGGTTTGAGAAGGAGTTCTTGTCTTTTATGCGGCGTGAACGGGCTCATGTTCTCTCAGCTCTAGATGAGAAGAAAGAGATTACCGACGAAATCAGAGCGGACCTCGAAAACGCGATTAAGACCTTCAAGAAATCCTTTGTTAGTTAGGGGGTGGCAGAGTGGCACAATCAAGCCGCGAGATTAAGCGGCGTATGAACACAATCGGCAGTATTCAGCAGATCACAAAGGCTATGGAGATGATCGCCGCTTCTAAACTGCGGCAGGCACAAGCCAACGCTCAAGCCACGCGCCCCTTTTTCGCCAGACTGCAGGTCTCGCTGGCCCGGGCTCTGGCGGCAGCTGAACGGGTAGGAGAAGATCTTCCTCCCATTGCCACAAGCCGCGAGGGAGACCGCCACTGCCTTGTTGTTATAACTTCTGATAAGGGCCTAGCAGGTGGGTATAACGCCAACATTCTGCGAAGGGCTTCGGAGTTTCTCACTCAGAACCCGCAAACCCAACTGATTGTGGTTGGGAGGAAAGCCCGCGACTATTTCCGCCGGCGGAATCACGATATTCTCGCAGAGTTTGTCCATTTAGGCGACAATCTAACTACAGGGCATGCACATCAGATAGGACAGGTTATCTATGACTTCTATGTGCATGATCTCTTTGATAAAGCAAGCATTCTGTATACCAAGTTCATTAATACAGTTGTCCATCGTGTGGAGATTAGGCCAATTCTGCCGATTACGCAGGCATATACCGCATCTTATGAGGATAAGGACAAGGGTTTCGATGCGGTTTACTTCTATGAGCCATCACTCTCTGAAGTACTTGATTCGGTTGTACCGCTTTTCATTGATGGGGCGATCTATCAGTCTCTGATGGAATCAAAGGCCAGCGAGTTCGGTGCGCGGATGACGGCCATGCGCAACGCTAGTGATAACGCGTCAGAACTGATTAGAGAATTGACTTTATCATATAACCGTGCCCGTCAGGCACAGATCACTAAGGAAATTGCAGAGATTGTGGGCGGTGCAGATGCCCTTGAATCGCGTTAAATGAGGGGGATATGAATGAGTGCAAATGTAGGTCGAGTAGTCCAAGTCATTGGACCCGTTGTAGACGTAGAATTTGAACCAGATAAACTGCCCGATCTCCTGAATGCCATCAAGATTGATACAGAAGGGCAGCATGGTAGAATCAACCTTACATTAGAAGCCGCCCAGCATCTTGGCAACAACGTGGTGCGCTGTATTGCTATGGCTTCGACCGACGGATTACAGCGTGGAATGAAAGCGGTAGACTTAGGCCAGCCTATTTCAGTTCCGGTTGGGCCTGGTACACTAGGCCGCGTTATGAATGTTTTAGGCGAACCTATTGACGAGGCTGGCTCGGTTACAGCAGAAGAGTATCGGGCTATCCACAGGCCTGCTCCAAAGGTTGATGAGGTAGAACCGGCGACTACCATCTTGGAAACGGGGATTAAGGTTGTTGACCTTTTGGCTCCTTATGCACGCGGCGGAAAGATCGGCCTATTCGGCGGTGCCGGTGTAGGTAAGACAGTTCTTATTATGGAACTCATCCGCAACATTGCGCACGAACACGGAGGCTTTTCCGTATTTGCCGGCGTAGGGGAGCGGACCAGAGAAGGTAACGAGCTTTACACTGAGATGAGACAGTCTGGTGTTATCGACAAGACCGCCATGGTCTTTGGCCAGATGAATGAGCCGCCAGGTGCTCGTCTCAGGGTTGGTTTGACCGCCCTGACAATCGCTGAGTATTTCCGCGATGTGATGCGCCAAGACGTGCTGCTGTTTATCGACAACATCTTCCGCTTCACTCAAGCTGGTTCTGAGGTCTCTGCTCTATTGGGGCGCATGCCTTCAGCAGCTGGCTATCAGCCTACCTTGGCGACAGAGATGGGTCAGCTCCAGGAGCGAATCACAACCACAAAGCAGGGTTCTATTACGTCGATTCAGGCCATTTATGTGCCGGCTGACGATTACACCGACCCGGCGCCTGCTACAACCTTTGCGCACCTTGATGCTACAACTAACCTTGAACGCCGCATTGCTGAGAAGGGAATTTACCCAGCGGTGGATCCGTTGGCATCAACGTCTCGGATCCTCAGCCCAGATATCGTGGGTGAAGAACACTACCGCGTAGCTCGCGGGGTTCAGCAGGTATTGCAGCGTTATGCTGAACTGCAGGATATTATCGCTATCTTGGGTATGGATGAGCTCTCCGAAGATGACAAGCTGACCGTAGCTCGTGCACGCCGTCTCGAGAGATTCCTCTCCCAGCCCATGTTTGTGGCAGAAGCGTTTACAGGCCAGCCTGGCCGTTATGTGCCTTTGAAAGAGACTATCCGTGGCTTCAAGGAAATCCTAGAAGGTAAGCACGATCATCTGCCCGAAAATGCGTTTTACATGGTCGGAACCATCGATGAGGCTGTAGAAAGAGCTAAAGCCATCGCGAAGGAGAATGCCTAATGGCGAGCTTCCGATTTGAGGTGGTGACTCCGGAGTGCATCGTAGTGCAGCAGGATGTAGAATACGCTTCACTTCCTGGCAAGGACGGTCAGTTTGGGATTCTTGCCAACCATGCTCCCATCGCCGCTGCTTTAGATATCGGGGTAGTCGAGTTCGGCCCGCGGGATGGTGAGCGGCAGCAGCTGGCTTTAGGCGGCGGTTTTGCGGAAATGGACGGCAGCACCCTGACGGTAATGGGTTATACCGCTGAGCTAGCTGAGGAAATCGATGTGGAGCGTGCCCAAGCTGCTAAGGAGCGTGCCGAACGGCGGCTTGCTGAGAAAGAAGCAGATATCGATTTCATGAGGGCGGAGATTGCTCTTAAGAAGGCGCTTGTGCGCATTCGGGTCGCAAGTAACAACCGCCATAGCAAATGAAGAGAGGAAGGCTGAGTCCTTCCTCTCTTTTGCATAGTGGGCAATATATGGGTGCATACTATCACCGAGGTGGTGACCGTATGCGGCGTTTTCAACAATATAAAAATCGCTTTGGGCAGTGGTGGCGTAGGATTTCTTGGAGCAGTTTCTTCCGTTTTGCCGGGGTGGCTGTGGCTGCTCTAATCGTTGGAGTTTCTGCGGGCGTATATTTCGATCTGCCTGTAATGGATTCTGCTCCGTCCATCGTTCCTCCGTATCTTGAAGAAGAGGTTCTTGCGGCCGTGGTGCGCGACCAGGTGCACCGCGTTCTAGAGGAGTCTTATCCTTGGGTACTTGAGGAACCAATAGTTCCGGCCGTGGTAGAACCACCGGCTCCGCCCATGCCAACTCCCGATGAACCTCGCCCGGAGGCGAAAGAGGCCGTTTCGTTTGACCATTTGATTTGGCCAGCCAAAGGTGAGATCACAACACCATTCGGCTGGTACCGGCATCCGGTGTACAACGACTGGAGGTTCAACTCCGGCGTTGAACTGTCTGTCGAGGACGATCAGGTGCGCACAGTTCTTCCTGGTAAGGTGATATCGGTGACTTCCAGCGATCTCGAAACCGAGTTGGTAATTGACCATGGTGGAGGTTGGCAGAGCCGCTATCGCTCAATTGAGGGGTTAACAGTGGTGCCGGGTCAAGAAGTGAAGCAGAATCAAACCATCGGCCGGGCGGCTGATGGGGTGGTGTACTTTGGCCTATTGCACGATGGTGAGCCCGTAAATCCCCAAGCCTTTCTGCGGTAGGCTACGCATAATCGCCTTCTCCTAGCATATAAATGTAGCAAAAAGCTGCTAGGGGGAGCGAAGATGAGGGACTATATCCGCAAGCGGGTGGTGGATGTCAGCCACTATATTATAAAGACAAATGCGACCGTGCGACAGGCAGCTTCGGTATTTGGTGTTAGTAAGAGCACGATCCATAAGGACGTGACAGAGAGACTGCCCCGGATCAATAAAGAACTTTCGCGGCAGGTTAAGAAAGTCCTTGAACTAAACAAGTCTGAGCGGCATATTCGTGGCGGGGAGGCAACGCGCCAGAAGTACAGCAAGAGCTCAGAAGCCTCTTAAAGAAGAATATGCCAAACAGAACAGGATTTGCCCCAGGTATGTCGAAACCATTTGAAGTGATTCGTCTACTAAGGGGGCAAATGAACATGTTTGGATATGACATCGGAATTGACTTAGGCACAGCCAACATCTTGGTCTATGTACGGGGCAAAGGGGTTGTTATAAGCGAACCTACCGTTGTGGCTATGGATATAGATACCCAGAGGGTGTGTGCCATAGGCAAAGAAGCTCGGGAGATGATCGGGCGTACGCCAGGCAACATTCGAGCAATTCGGCCCCTTAGTGATGGTGTGATTGCGGATTATCAGATTACAGAAGAGATTCTGAAGGCATTCATCAAGAAAGCTATCGGCCGGAACCGCTTATTCCGGCCGCGTGTTGTGATCTGCGTGCCTTCAGGTGTGACCGCTGTTGAAAAGCGGGCTGTTTTGGAAGCGGCCATTCAGTCTGGTGCGAAAGATGTCTATCTGATCTCGGAACCTATCGCCGCAGCCATCGGCTGTGGCTTAGATATTGCTGCCCCTCACGGCAACATGGTTGTCGATATCGGCGGCGGTACAACTGACATTGCAGTAATTTCCCTTGGTAGTGAAGTTGTGGCAGAGTCTCTGCGGGTTGGGGGCGCCCACTTTGAAGAAGCAATCGTGCGCTATATTCGGCGCGTCCACAACCTGGCTATTGGCGATCGTACTGCAGAAGAAATCAAGATCAATATTGGGACAGCCCTTCCTGGCTTAGGGAAAACTATGGAAGTACGAGGGAGAGACCTGGTTACTGGATTGCCAGCGACTATTAAGCTTTCCTCTGATGAGATTTACACTTCATTAGAAGAGCCACTCAGGGCAATTGTTGATGCCATAAAGGGTGTTCTAGAGATTACACCGCCCGAGTTGGCTGCTGATATCGTGAACAAGGGTATGGTTCTTACCGGAGGCGGAGCACTCTTAGATGGCCTGGTTCAACTTATCCAAGAAGAAACCCAGGTGCCCGTTACAATGGCTGAGGATCCCCTCACCTGCGTGGCTCGTGGTACAGGTGAAGTTCTGGAGCGTCTGGATGAACTGACAAAACGCGCTGCCCTGACCACCCTTTCTGCCCGAAGAAGATAATTTTTCATCCATCTATCTAAAGACTTGAAGAAAATCTCCGATAACAAGATCAAGAGTATGACCGGGCAAAGGAGGTGGCAGGATGCTGAGAGGTCTGTATACAGCGGCCTCAGGTATGCTAGTTCAAATGGCCAAAACCGATGTGTTAAGCAATAACCTATCAAATGTTTCTACTGCGGGTTTCCAGCGCCAAGCACCTCATGTTTATGCATTCCCGGATATTCTGATTTCGCGGCTGCATAATGGGCAGAGCACTCCCATCGGCCGGATCGGGACTGGGGCCTTGGTCAATGGTGATCGCTCCTCATTTGCGCCTGGTGCTCTTCAGAATACAGGCAATCCTTTCGATGTTGCTCTGGTTGGGCCGGGTTTTTTCGGAATCGAGACACCAGAAGGGCCTCGCTACACCAGAGACGGGCGCTTTGCCGTGAATGCATCGGGTTGGCTTGTGACCCTCGATGGTAATCGCGTGAGGGGTGAACGGGGGCCGATTCTCATCAACGGGAATGATGTGACCATTGATGGGCAAGGTCAGATATATGTTGACGGCCAATTTGTGGACAAGCTCCTGATCGTGGAGTTTAACGATAGGGACGGGCTCATCCGTAGAGGCGCTAATCTGTATGAGGCCACTGAGGAGGCTGGGCTTCCATTCCGATACACCGATACATCGGTGGTACAGGGTGCCGTAGAGATGGCCAACGTGAACGTAGTTAGGGAAATGGTTAACCTGATTTCTGCGCAAAGAGCCTATGAGGCGAATGCAAAGGTTGTTCAAGCCTATGATGAAACACTTGGCAAGGCCGTAAATGATATTTAAGATACACAAACAGGGGTAAGAGGCTGGACTGGTTTACAGAGGCCTTAGCTGCCATCGAACGACGGAGATGGCGGCATTCCCCCTGCCGTTGTGTGTAAAACACAAGGAGGGTTTCTTTATGATGCGTTCGTTGTGGACTGCTGCATCGGGTATGACCGCTCAGCAGTTCAAGATCGACACTATTTCTAACAACCTGGCCAACGTAAACACAACTGGGTTTAAGAAGAGCCGTGTTGACTTTCAGGATCTGCTTTATCAGACACACAAGTATGCCGGAACACCTACAACAGCTGGGGCACAAGTTCCAACCGGCATTCAGATCGGTCATGGTGTACGTCCCGTTGCTACCCAGCGGATTTTCTCTCAAGGAACATTTCAGCAGACTGATAACCCCATGGACATCGTGATCGAGGGAGATGGTTTCTTCCAGATCCTTCTGCCCGATGGGGGTATTCGTTATACCCGTGACGGTGCCTTTAAGATGGACAGCGATGGGCGCTTGACCACGTCAGATGGTTTCCCCTTGGAACCAGAGATTATCGTGCCCGCAGATGCGATCGATTTCAGCGTTGGTTCTGACGGTACCGTAACCGTGCTGCGTCCAGGCATGAACGAGCCTGAGACTATTGGTCAAATCGAATTGGTTCGCTTTGTTAATGCCGCCGGACTAAAGAGTGAAGGCAGCAACCTCTTTACAGCTACGGCGGCTAGTGGCGCGCCGATGATTGGCACTCCTGGCCTTGATGGATTTGGTAAGTTGGCTCAAGGCTGGCTGGAGATGTCCAACGTGCAGGTAGTAGAGGAAATGGTAAATATGATCGTAGCCCAGAGAGCTTACGAAACAAACTCTAAGGCTATCCAGGCTGCAGATGATATGCTGCAGACTGCTAATAACCTCCGCAGGTAAGAGCAGTGACTAGGAGATTAGTACCGCTTCTCCTTTTCCTCTGCTTGATTCCTGCACCGGTTCTGGCCCAAGCAGTTGTCACCCTTAAAGAGGAAGCGTGGGTAGATACCACAGCTGTGTTCTTGGGGCAGGTTGCTGATTTTGAAGGGGAGCCAGATACAATCAACGCCCTGGCTCAGGTCGATTTGGGAGCTGCACCCATTGCTGGGGCCAGTCGGAGGCTTACGCTCGGTCAAATCGAGGTTCGCCTGCGCCGTGCCGGTTTCAACCCAAGAAACTTGGAGTTCTCCGGAGCTCGTGAAGTGCTGGTGTTCCGAGGCAAGGCAGTGGTGACGGAGGTTGAGGCCGCTGCAGATGGATATCCGGTAGTGGTGGCGGCCCGAGACATACCCCGGCTCCACATTATCACAGCTGATGACCTAGAAGTCCGCTATGAGGGGCGTCCTGGGGCTCAGTGGAATTCGGGCAATATGGAAGAGTTCATCGGGAAGCGCACAGTGCGAGCCTTTTCTGGCGGAGCAATTCTTACGCCTGCTGGGGTGGAAGTTCCGCCCCTGATTGAGCGGGGAAACCCTGTGACGATCATTTCCGTTACTGGATCAGT
>JAAYMS010000092.1 GCA_012521295.1 Bacillota bacterium | reverse complement strand
GGTCACGTTGTGGAGGGCAACATTCTAGAAGCTGAGTTTACTTCCTTCGTTGGTTACCCCATCCCTGTTCGGTATGGGTTGACCATCGGGGAGCTTGCGCTCTATTTCAACAATGTGTATGATATTAAGGCTGAGCTTACAGTGGTTCCTTTACATGGGTGGGAGAGACATCGGTTCGGCGATGAGCTGGGACTTCCTTGGGTACCACCTTCGCCTAACATACCTAAGGTGGAGACCGCTCTAATCTATGCAGGTACCTGTTTTGTAGAAGGAACCAATTTATCGGAGGGAAGGGGCACAGCGCTGCCGTTTGAGATAGTGGGCGCACCGTTTGTTGATGGGGTTGTACTGGCGGACGCAATGAATGCCTTGGGCCTTTCCGGGGTACGGTTTCGCCCGACGGCCTTTTCACCAGCTTTTTCTAAACACGCTGGGGAACTCTGTCAGGGGGTACAGATCCATGTTCTCGATCGAGTAAGCTTTCGGCCGGTGGAGACGGGCCTCCTGTTGGTCTCTCAAGTAGCTGCGCTGTATCCGGAGTTTGAGTTCTTGGTTCCCCAAGCAGGGCGGCGTTATTTCTTTGACCTCCTGGCCGGAACCGATAAGGTTCGTAAGGTAATCGAGGATGGGCAGCCGCTCACAGAGCTTTTTGATCAATGGAAAGACGAACATCATGAGTTTCAACGCCGGTGTGAACCTTTCTTGCTGTACTAGTAAGAATCGATCAGGCCACTGAAATCCGCATTGGGTTTCGGTGGTTTTTGCGCGGAAGTGAGGGACAGAGTTGATTGAACTGAAAGGTATTAGCAAGAGCTTTCGGGTAGCGAAACGGGAAGCAGGGCTAAAAGAAGCTGTCAAGGCTCTTTTCGCGCGCCAGCATGAAACTGTGCATGCCCTTCAAGATGTGAGTTTCACCATTGGTGATGGTGAGATGGTTGGGTATATCGGCCCTAACGGAGCTGGTAAGAGTACCACCATCAAAATCATGTGCGGCATTCTCCATCCAGACAGCGGCGGCTGTGTGATCAACGGGCGGGTCCCCTGGCGGGACCGGGTTGCTCATGTGCGTGATATTGGCGTCGTCTTCGGTCAGCGCAGCCAGCTCTGGTGGGACGTGCCTGTGGCTGACAGTTTCGCCTTACTGAAGGACATCTACAAGGTTTCAGATGCAGATTATCGCCGCAGCCTGTCTGAGCTCACAGAGCTCCTAGATTTGAAGGAACTACTTAAGACACCAGCCCGCAGCCTCAGCCTTGGTCAGCGTATGCGCTGTGAACTGGCTGCATCACTCATCCACGATCCCAAGATTCTCTTTCTCGATGAACCAACCATCGGTCTTGATGCGGTTTCGAAAATTGCCGTGCGGCAGTTCATCAAGAAGCTCAATCAAGAAAGGGGCACCACAGTCATCCTCACCACCCACGATATGCAGGACATCGAAGCGCTTACCGAGCGCATCATCCTGATCGGGAAAGGGCGGATTCTTCTTGACGGCAGCCTGCAGGAACTAAAGCGAAGGTCCGCGAGTCAAAAGCGGATCACATTTGAATACAACGGCCCAGAGCCTTCATTACCTGCTGGCACGAAAGTAATTGAACGTGGGCCGCACCGGTTGGTGATCGAGCTTGAGAAGGAGTGGCTGTCGGTTTCGGAGGCTATTGCCCAGATTTCGGCACAGGTCGATGTGGTCGACATTTCTGTGACCGGTATGAGTGCTGAAGAAATGGTGGCCCAGCTGTATCGGGAGTATGCCTTATGAAGAAGTATCAGGCGCTTTTCACAATTCGATTCAGCAGCGGACTGCAGTACAGAGCAGCAGCCCTTGGTGGAATTGCAACTCAGTTCGCCTGGGGCTTTATGGAACTCCTTGCGTTCTTGGCCTTTTACAAGGCCAATCCGGGTGCCTATCCCATGGAGTTCTCGCAAACGGTCTCATACATCTGGCTGCAGCAGGCCTTTCTTGCTTTATTCATGACTTGGTTCTATGAGCAGGACATATTTGAAACCATTACGAGCGGAGCGGTTGCTTATGAGCTGGTGCGGCCCATAGATCTATATAATCGGTGGTTTTGCCACTCGGCTGCTAATAGGCTTGCCAGGGCAGTGCTGCGCTGTTTTCCGATTCTGCTGGTGGCCTTTATTGTACCCGAGCCTCTGAGGATGTCCCTGCCTCCGGACCTAGGACAGTTTGGGCTGTTTATGATTTCGGTTCCCTTAAGTCTAGGCGTTGTTGTGGCGTTTACCATGTTGGTTTACATATCGGTGTTCTTCACGCTGTCGCCCATCGGTGTCCGGATTGTAGCAGCCTTACTCGCAGACTTCTTGGCAGGAGGGATAGTACCGCTGCCGTTTTTCCCCGATGTGGTTCGAGGGGTTGTCGAGATACTTCCCTTTGCCGCTATGCAGAATATGCCTCTTCGGATTTACAGCGGCCACATCAGTGGGGCTGCTGCGGTGCGCGGCCTGTTTTTACAGGCTTTCTGGTTCGTGATCTTGGTTGTCCTGGGCAAACTCTGGATGAAGCTCGCACTTCGCAGAGCCGTGGTGCAGGGAGGATAGACTTATGCTGTATCTGAAATTTGTCAGCATACACTTGAAAAGCCAGATGCAGTATAAGACATCGTTCTTCCTGACTATCTTAGGCCAGTTCTTAGCCTCGTTCACCGCGCTCTTAGGGGTGTGGTTTATGTTCGAACGCTTCCCCGAGGTAGAAGGCTTCACGTTTCCAGAGGTCCTATTGTGTGTTGCCACTGTATTATTGGCCTTTTCGCTCGCGGAATGCTTTGGCCGTGGTCTCGACCAATTTCCGCAGCTCATCAGTAACGGGATGTTTGACCGGATATTGGTACGTCCTCGCAGTGCCGTTTTTCAGGTGTTGACGGCTCGGATCGATTTTTCGCGCTTGGGAAGATTCGTGCAGGCAGTACTAGTCTTTGCTTACGCCATACCGGCCAGCGGTGTGCAGTGGTCCTGGGACAAGATACTGACACTGATTTTGATGGTTGTCTGTGGGAGCATCGTCTTCTTCTGCCTCTTCATGGTCTATGCGGGCTTTGCCTTTTTCTTTGTAGAAGGGCTGGAGTTTATGAACATCTTTACCGATGGTGGGCGGGAGTTCGGGCGCTATCCATTTGCTGTTTATGGGGAAAAAGTGTTGAAATTCTTGACCTACGTGATTCCCCTGGCCCTGTTTCAGTATTATCCACTGCTCTACTTGCTCGATCGTGAACAGGGCCTGCTGTTCATGTTGAGCCCCCTCGGTGGGCTGCTGTTTGCAGTACCTGCTTATCTATTCTGGCACCTAGGCTTGCGAAGGTATGTTTCCACAGGGTCATAGATCGGTGTCTTTTCAGCATCCTGGCAAATTGTGGCAGACAAGCAGGAACTAGTTTTTGGATGTGGAAAACATTTTATCAGAAAAACGAAATGCCCCGCAGACGAAGGGCGGGGCGCATTGGAGTTCATTTACAAGAGCTCTGGCAGAAGCTCTTTGACATCTCTGCCGATTGTTTCGGCTTCGGTCGAAGCATGCTTGACAAGTTCTTCGACTCGGGCCTTGTCTTTATTCAGGGCGGCTTCGAGTACTTCTGCCCAGTGGTACAGGTCACCGAGCCAGGGACGGAGATCATGGAGCAGCTTCTGGTTAGGTATAAAGGATGCGAGATAGACAGCTGCCTGTTTAGCCTGCTGTGCGAATCGCCTCAAACCTTCCACATCTGAGGCCGAAATCTCTGCCAGAGGGGTGCGTGCATTTGGGCGCAGTGGTGACTTGAGAACGGTACGTCCAACGAACTTGAGATATAAGTCTGCGGGCTGGCCCACTGCTTGACTGAGGGCTGCATCCCAAGCCTTATCGGCATCGTAGTTTTCGGCACCCCAGCAGTATTCGCTCAAAGTAGCCAATGCGATCTTAGAGGCTTCGACGGCGCTCATTGGGTTGGCCAAGAATCCGTGGCACTTGCCGGAAAGGCCAGCTTCGCGGCCTTCATAGGGCCCGATGTGCATTTCGCGGACCATATCGGCGTCATTGACCGGATAGTTGTCCCAGTAAACAGGAGGCCGATGGAGTCTTGCCTGGAAGAACTCGGCATCATTCACATCGATGATGCGTGAGCACACGAGGGGGCCGGTCCACAGCACTTCTACTTCGGGCGGGAGTTTCTCGCCGAGGATACTCAGGTATTCTTGGGAGACCCAGCCAATCGCGAGTTGAGCGTATTCAGTGGGGCAGAAGTAGAGCTTGCAGCCGGGAAGCTCACTCTGGAGATGCTCCCACACCTTGCGGCAGAGATAAGCATGGGCCTCAGCTAGATTAGGAAACGCTTCTTTATCAGCAGCATGAATTGTCTGGGTGTTGATGTCATCGAGCAGCAGGGCGAAGCTCTTGGCTCCTAATTGCATTACACTGCTCAGTTTCGATTTCAGAATTTGCAGGTCCTTTTCGGAAGAATACTCAATTGTGAGTCCAGGTGCGATGCTGTAGACAAGTTCGATGTCGTGCGCATCTGCGTGTGCAAAGAGCTCAGCGAGCTTAGCACCTAACTCGGGCGGATAGGGCTCGGTCCACTTGGGACGATGGTAGAAGTCGTCTTTGGGAGCATACATGTATGTATTGAAGCGGTAGCGCGCCAGAAACTCAATCATGGCCATGCGGTCCTGATGAGACCATGGGGTTCCGTAAAACCCTTCTACGATGCCCCGTACGGGGAAATCTGGCCAGCTGATTTCATGACCGAGCCGAATGTTTTTGCGTCCGATCATGAAGTTCTCTGCAAAAGCGACTAGTGCGTAGCGCAGCCCGCGCCGGTTGTGAGCGCTGATCGTGACTCTCAGGAGACCGTCTACTAGTTTAGACTCGATACGGTAACCTTCAGGATTCTCGGGCAGTTCTGGGTCTGAACCATCACAGGTCAGTTCGGCACTTGCCACCCGCTCAGGTAAGTCCACGCCGACGGGCCAGATGATGAAGTCTTCTGCCCAGAGTTTCAGTTCATTAACAAAAACGCTGTAGGCAAACTCGGCATGGGGGCCTGTGAGATGAAGCCCAGAAGAGATTTTGTGGCCATCGTCAGTCTGAATCTTTTTGGCCGGACATTTCGGATAAGAAAAAGGATTCATTATTGCCCTCCTAGGAATTTAATCACGCTTGTGAAAAAGCGTTCAGCAGATCTTAGTATACCCAACTGAAGTTGGTCAAGCAAGGCGCTTAGTTTGGAGGCGAAGCAAGTGGTCGACCGGAAAGAAGTCAGGGAAGCACGGGCCGCGGCCCAAGAGGTTCTTTCTCTGTTGGACAAAGTGGAGGCAACACTGCGGGGAGCGCTCAATTGGGGGATCCTTGATCTTGTCGCGAGCAAGAGCTTGATTGCTAGTGTGATCAAATTCGGCAAGATAGACAAGGCCGAGGCCCAGCTCAAAGAAGTCCAGAAAGGGCTGAAGAGGCTGCAGAAGGAACTGGGTGATCTGGAGCTATCCATGCAGGATTCGTTGAGTATCAGTGGGCTGCAGCGCTTTGTCGATATCGCCTTCGATAACATCATATCCGACTGGATGACTCAGAGCCGGATTAACGCAACTCTCCGAGAAGTCGAGTACGTTAGGAACGAGGTTAAGGGTGTTATAGATACACTAGATCTCCTTGATGGCTAGGCGAAGTGATGTAAGGAGGTGTGAGTGGTGCAGAGTGAAGCCCAAATTCGGATGGCTGCTTTCCGTTGGCTGGAAGAACAGACGGCCCACAGTGATGTTCTGACTTGGCACACTCTAGCGCAGGGGTTTACCTACCAGGGAGAAAGGGTGACTCTAGTAGGACAGCAGGGAATTTGGAAACCCCGGGCTTTCGCACAAATTCCCATCTCAATTCGTTCAACGCCCCATTCAGGTTACGGAGATTTGGTGACAGACGATGGTTTTCTGTTGTATAGCTATCGCGGGACCGATCCTTTTCACCGTGATAACATTGGCCTGCGAGAGGCAATGCGGCAGAACGTCCCTCTGATTTACTTCCACGGAATAGGCGATGGGAAGTACGTCCCAACGTGGCCCGTTTTTGTTGTGGATGATCGCCCTAGTGATCTATCTTTTGTAGTTGCGGTTGATGCAGTTGAGGCAATTAATCCACTATCCGGTGAGGCTGTTGGGGAAGGGGACTACTATAGGCGGAGGTATGTCACCGCCGCAGCCCGAGTGCGGCTTCATCAAGCGGCCTTCCGGGAGAAGGTGATCAATGCGTATCGCAGCCAGTGTGCTTTTTGTCGTCTAAGGCATCTTGAACTCCTAGATGCTGCCCACATCATCCCTGACAGAGAGGCAGCTGGTGAACCAATTGTGCCTAACGGTCTGGCTTTGTGCAAGATTCATCATGCGGCCTACGATCAAAATATCATTGGTGTGACTCCTGATTATGAGATCCTGGTGAGAGAAGATGTACTTGCAGAAGAAGATGGCCCGATGCTGCAGTACGGGATTCAAGCGCTGCACAAGCGGAGCCTGATTTTGCCTGAGCGGCGGAAGGATTGGCCCGATCGGGATCGGCTTGCTGTACGCTTTGAGATCTTTACAAACGCAATCTAGTTAACGGAGGAGTTACGGTGAGCAATCAAGTAGTAAAGCAGCTTCCGGATGAACTGCGGGATCTGATCGGTACCGGAGAAACAGAAATCAACAATGTGGGTTGCTCCGGTGCTGTTGTGATTCACCTCAAAGAAACTGCAGCTTTCGGGCGTTCTGCGTATCTAAAATTCAAGGAGTATGACCCCATCGAGAGCCTAGAATACGAGGTTGGAGTTTTGCGGTGGCTCCAGGGCAAGCTGCCGGTTCCAGAAGTGCTTTACTACAATCGGATTGCGAATATCGAGTATCTGTTAATGAGTGAAATAGAAGGTGAGGACTGCTCCGACGAAGTCATGCGGGCACAGCCCAAACACACTGTGCGGCAGCTGGCCTATGGGCTAAAGCAGATTCACAGCCTGGATATCTCAGACTGTCCGCTAGACCAGCGACTCGACGTCAAACTCGAAAAGGCCCGACAACGGGTAGAGCTGGGCCTTGTAGATGAAGAGGACTTTGACGAGGAGCGCACAGGGAGGACTGCTCGTGATGTCTATGAACTGACTGTGGCTCGTCGGCCCACATACGAGGACCTCGTGTTTACACACGGTGACTACTGCCTGCCCAACATTATTCTTAAGAACGGCAGGTTGAGCGGGTTTATCGACTTAGGCAGGGCGGGTGTTGCTGATCGCTACCAAGATATTGGGCTCGCTGTGCGGTCGATTCGCTTTAACCTTGAGGATGAGAAGTGGGTCGAAGCCTTCCTAGGCTGCTATGGGATAGAAGAGGCCGACTGGGAGCGTATTGAGTACTATATTTTGCTCGACGAGCTTTTCTAGGAATT
>JAAYMS010000091.1 GCA_012521295.1 Bacillota bacterium | reverse complement strand
TCCAGGATCCCTTTGTTATGGTGTTGGCTCATAACAAAACCAGATTGACCACGAGCACGGCAGGGCTCCGTCTTGCAAGATAATCATATCATACACTTAATCATGATTCAACCCGGACCCCGTACCATTCTTTCCTGTTCTTAGTAAGGACAGCTCCGCATAAGAATAGGACAAAACCGAAAGGAGGTTTCAGTATGGATGTGGTCCTTGCAAAGGTGACGGCCATTGCGTTTCTGGTTGAAGTCTTGACCAACCTAGTCAAGTCAGTGACCCCGAGCTTAGACAAGCGCTATGTTACCATTGTTGCAGGCTGTCTGGGAGTAGTAACTGCTTTCATAACGCGTACTGGGGTCCTAGATGCCCTCGAGATTCCAGTTCAATATGCTTTTGTAGACTATTTCATCACTGGAATCTTGATTTCTCGTGGGGCAAATATCGTGCACGATTTAGCGAAAACCCTTAATCTAGCATCTTAATCTTCAGTTCCTGCAGCTGGCTCTGATTAACGGGTGCGGGTGCATCGACCATCAGATCGCGTGCACTCACGGTCTTGGGGAAGGCAATTACATCACGAATCGAGTCTCTACCAGCAAGGAGCATTATCAAACGGTCGAATCCAAATGCGATTCCGCCGTGTGGTGGTGCTCCATATTCAAATGCTTCCATAAAGTAACCAAATTGGCTCATGGCTTCGTCCATTGTGAAGCCCAGTGCCTTGAACATCTTTTCTTGAACAGACCGATCATAGATTCGGATGCTTCCTCCACCCAACTCAACACCGTTGAGAACGAGGTCATATGCCTTTGCTCTTGCTCGGCCTGGATCCGTTTCGAGCAGCTCGATATCTTCATCCAGCGGAGATGTAAATGGATGGTGAGCGGCAACATAACGCCCTGCTTCTTCATCATATTCGAGGAGAGGCCATTCCACAACCCAAAGAAGATCGAAACGGTTCTCATCGATCATCCCCAGCTGCTCACCAAGGAGTAAGCGGAGACGACCCAAGACTTCGCTGGTCACCTTGAAGCTGTCGGCAACTAAGAGCAGTAGGTCTCCGGGCTTGCCCCGTAGGCTCTCAACGATGTAGTTGATCTCTCCCTCGGTGAGGAACTTGGCAATCGGTGACCGCACAGTGCCTTCTTCCACGGCCATCCAAATGAGGCCTCTTGCTCCCCATTGCTCGGCCTTTTCCGTCAGCTGGTCAATCTCTCGCCGTGTAAACGTACCTGCACCCTCCGCGTTGATACCGCGGATGAAACCACCAGTAGAGATAGTGCTGGCAAATACTCGGAACTCACTATCGTTCAGCCCCTCATTCAGGGTAACAAGCTCCATGCCGAACCTAGTGTCAGGCTTATCTGAGCCATACCTTTCCATGGCCTCTTGATATGTCATGCGGGGAATAGGCCCATCTATAGTTATGCCCTTTACTTTCTTAATGATGTGACAGATCATCTGTTCCATGAGTCCCATCACATCTTCCTGTTCGACAAAGGACATCTCCACGTCAATTTGGGTAAACTCGGGTTGACGATCGGCACGTAGGTCTTCGTCACGGAAACAGCGAACGATCTGGTAATACCGGTCGAATCCGCTGATCATGAGGAGCTGTTTGAACATCTGAGGTGATTGCGGTAAGGCATAGAACTCACCTGGATGTACCCGGCTCGGCACGATGAAGTCGCGTGCCCCCTCTGGTGTCGAACGAATCAGCATCGGAGTCTCAATTTCTAGAAAATGGTTCTCGTTGAGAAAATTCCGCGCCTCTGCTGCAACCTGATGTCTCAGAATAATCGCATCCTGCAGATCTTTGCTGCGCAGGTGGAGATAGCGATACTTCAAGCGCAGGCTCTCATCCACATCTTCGGCGCGATTGATTTCAAAAGGAGGAGTCTTGGCTGCTGACAGAATAGTCAGGTCCCGCGCGTGGATTTCTACCTTTCCGGTCTTCAAGTTGGGGTTTGCCTGACCCTCAGGCCGCAGTTGAACGATCCCGCGCACTGACACAACAAACTCACCGCGCAGTTTCTCCGCCTGGGCAAAAACGCCATCATCTAACAAATTGGGGTCAAAAACGATCTGTACCAACCCGAAGCGGTCACGCAGATCAACGAAAATCATCCCGCCGAGGTCACGCCTCCGGTTTACCCACCCATTGACAACAACCTCTTGGCCTGCCAACTCTTCAGTAACAGCACCACAAAAATGAGTTCTACGCCAATCCATTGCTTACTCCTCCCTAGACTGCATGTACTGTATGATTTCGCTTAAATCAACTAACTCCTCGGTTCCCTCATCCATATTCCGCAGCTTCACTTTGCCAGCTTCTAGTTCTTCTTCGCCAAGGATCAGAACCCACTTGGCATTTATGCGATTTGCAGCCTTAAACTGGGCTCGCACGCTGCGGTCCAGATAATCAAGCTCTGCCTGCAGGCCTGCCTGGCGCAGTTCGTAGACTAGCTGAGCAGCCTTCATCTTCGTCTGACCACCAAACTGTACCACAAAAGCATCTGGGCGCGGCGCCGCCGCTTTGAAACCGCCTTCACTCTCTAGAGCTAGGAGGAGCCGTTCGACTCCGACAGCAAATCCTACAGCAGGAGTATGAGTGCCGCCTACCTCCTCGACCAGCCCATCATAGCGGCCGCCAGCACCAATCGCGTTTTGCGCTCCCAAACCGGCATATGTCACTTCAAAGACTGTGCGAGTGTAATAATCGAAGCCCCGCACCAGCTTGGGATTGAGCACATAGTTTACACTCAGGGCATCGAGGTACGCGCGCACCTTTGCGAAGTGGTCAGCACAGTCGTCACATAGATAGTCCAAAATAACAGGTGCGTCAGCCAGAACTTTCCGGCACCCCTCCCGCTTACAGTCAAGTAGGCGCATGGGATTGCGTTCAAAGCGGTTCTGACAGCTGCTGCACATATCCTGCAGATGAGGCCGAATAAACTCTTTAAGGTCATCACGATATCTCGCGCGGCATTCTGGACACCCAATACTGTTTAACTCTACCACAAAGCCTTCCAGGCCGCAGGTTTTATAGAGTTCTATGGGCAGCAGTATAGTTTCCACATCGAGAAGAGGGTCATCAGAACCTAAGACTTCCAGCCCAAACTGATGGAACTGTCTGTACCGGCCAGCTTGGGGACGCTCGTAGCGAAACATCGGGCCGAGATAGAAAAGCTTAACCGGCAGTGGGCCCTGGTCCATCCGGTGTTCGAGAAAAGCCCGCACTACAGGTGCTGTCCCCTCAGGGCGCAGCGTGATGCTGCGGTCACCGCGATCGGTAAAAGTGTACATTTCTTTTTCTACAATATCGCTCGTATCGCCGATACCGCGCTCAAATAACTCAGTATGTTCGAAGATAGGAGTCCGAATCTCCTGGTATCCATAAGTACGGCAGATCTTTCTAATAATCTGCTCCAGCTTGAGCCAGTTGTTCAGGTTATCTCCAAAGATATCCGCCGTCCCGCGCGGACTAGTGGTCAAAGCCATATGGTTCTCCCTTTCCTTAATACTGTCTGTGTAACAAAAGCGAGTGATGGCCCGCATCACTCGCAACTTGTGTCTTACTCTACGCTATCTTCAGCGTCTACTTCTACTTCAGTCTCTTCCAACTCAGCAGGGGCCTGTTCCTGCTGCTGTACTGCACTGAGACGCTCCTGATACTCCTCAATGCGCTGCTCGATGATAGCTGCGTCATCGGTGCGCCCCATGCTGGTGAGGTAGCTGTGCAGTACGAACTGCGTCAGCATGTCATTTGGAGCCAGCTCAGAAGCACGCAGATAAGCCTGTACTGCTTCGTCCACTCTTTCCGCTTCACGGTAGAGATTGCCCAAGTCGAGATAAAGTGCCGAATCAGCAGTAACCTTTTCTACCGCCTTCTCATAGTTGGCGATCGCTTCATCAAGGTTATCGAGTTCTTGATATACAGAACCCAGGGATGCATAGAGGTAACCATCGTCTGGATATTCCTCTAGGGCTTTCTTGTAGTGGCGCACAGCTTCTTCATACTCGCCATCGAGGCGATGTTGGAATGCACGCAGCTGATTGTCCACAACTTCGACGTCAGCAGCCGCTCTCAACTCTTCGAACCAAGCCACAAAGCGCTCTTGGCTGATCTGCTTCTTCAGCTGGGCCTCGATATCGGCTCGGGCAGCTTCAAACTCTTCACCCACTGCGTCTTTGCGGTCAGTAACCATAATAATATGATAGCCAAACTGTGAACGAACAGGATCACTGATCTCGTTCACCCCAAGGGCAAAAGCTGCCTCCTCAAACTCTGAAATCATCTGACCACGTTTGAAAAAGCCAAGATCGCCGCCGTTAGCAGCACTGCCGTCGGCAGAGTGAAGCTGTGCCATCTCTGCGAAGTTCTCTACCGTAAGGGTTGCACGCAGTTCCTTTGCCTGCTCTTCAGCAGCGAGCCATGCTTCGTCATCGCTGCCTACAGGGCGAATTAGAATGTGACTGGCTTTGACTTCCTCATATGCTGCAATAATATCTTCTTCCGGAACAACAATCTCTCCGGCGACCTGATCTTGAAGTCTAGCAAACTTTAGCTCCTCAGCTAGAGCGTTTTTCAAAGCCTGCTCTGTCCAACCCATGAAGGTAAGCTGCTGCTTGAAATCCTCCTCGCTGGGGAACAAGTTTACAATTTCTTGGTACTCCTCATTTATTTCTTGCTGAGGGACGGTGATTTTGCGGTTCTTAATCTCTTGAGTGATCAGGGCTTGACCAATCAAGGCATCTAGTGCCTGATACTTCACCACTTCGTAGTACTGCCCAGGAATCTGGCCCTGCTGCTGCAGAATCTGCTGCAGCTGTGAAATATAAACCTGCTGCAGTTCATAATTAGTGATCTTTTGACCATTGACAGTCGCCACTGCTGCGAGTGCTACCTGATCAGCCCCACCACCAAATAGGGCTACGCCAGCAGAATACAGAACACCGGCAACCATCGCAAAAGCGACAATGTACACGATGACCTTAGTCTGTTTGCGCATCTTTTGGGAAAACATATTCTACCAGTCCCTTCCATATTTCAGAAAAATCGACATGATTATTGTACTGTAAAAACCCCGTTATTGTCAAACGGCTAAATGTTGTTCAAGCTGCCACAATTTCGCTGGCATGGTAGTTTTCAGCTGTTGAGCATAAGTTGCTGGACACTTAGGATTGGCCAGGCGAACCAGGGATAGGTCGGGGCTCACAAGCTTAGTAATACCTCCGCCTCCCAGCGCGACAATGGTCTGACGCTCTTCCATCATCTGCACGTTATATACGGAAGCAGTTCCCGGGCGGGCATAGCCAATGTTTTCCAAGTCACCTAATATATAACGTTGTCGATACAGATAATAAGGCTCCATGCCTAGTTCGCGGGCCGCTTGTGCCGACAGCTGTGCCATCGCCTCGCCCTGTTCTTGAGCAATGCTCATGCTCTCAAGATTCTTGCGAAGCTCAGAGGCTCGCTTCACCGCAAGACTGTGCACTGTAAGGTTATCGGGCGCAAGTTCACTGATAGCCTTCAAAGTGGCCTCAACATGACTGATATCCTCGCCGGGTAGGCCTAATATAATGTCCATGTTCAAAATGGGGATCCCGGCTCTGCGCACGCGCTCTACTGCCTTGATGGTATCATCCACCGTATGGGCTCTGCGTATGCGGCGCAACGTAGCATCATTCATCGTCTGCGGATTGACACTGACCCGGTTTACACCGTTTTCTGCCATAATGCGGCACGTATCCTCAAGGATGGTTTCCGGCCGCCCTGCCTCCACGGTAAACTCGGAGGTTACCTCAGAAAGGAACCACCTGCGTGACAGGTCTAATAGTCTCCGCAACTGGTCGCCTTGAAACGTCGTGGGTGTACCGCCGCCGAAGTAGATGCTCTCTACCGCAACGCCAAGCCGGCGAAAGAGCCTTCCCACGGCCTCGATTTCCCAACACAGTGCCTCAAAAAACTTGGGTATCAAGTGACCATGAGTCCCTATAGGATACGAGGCAAACGAGCAATAACTGCAGCGCGTTGGGCAAAAAGGTATTCCAATATACACGCCTACAGGCTGGTTGGGACTGGCATGGAAAAACTGCCTCTGCCATTTGGCAGTGTTCATAACCAGCTCTACCCGTTCTGGAGAAACAGCATAAACCTCACGAAGAATGTACTCCACATGATTCGCAGAAAACCCCTGGTCAAAAAGGTTATGGACAAGCTTGGTCGGCCTTACGCCAACCAGAATCCCCCACGGGCTCATGGGTATGTCATAGGCGGTACGAAGGACAACATTCACCCCAAGGCGCACGCGCTCTTTAACGCGCTGCGTCCGATGAAACTCCTCATAGACTGGAGACAGGATCTCGTCGTCAGAAACCCGCCAAGCCGGCCAGCCTTCAAGTTCAACAGAGCAGTACAGGGGGCGGCCTGGTGTATCATCGACTTCAACACGAAGGACCTTGCCTTCGCCAAAACGCACATTAGGGAGCAGCCCCCGTGCGGCCGCCTCAATCGAAGGCAGAAGCTCTGGCGGTGCTTCGATCTTAAACCATACTTCGTCAAAATTAACTGGTATAGGTATCGGACACACTTCCCTACTAGTAGTAATTAGAGAAATGGGTTTAACATAATCTCATGCCTGATGGTCGTGCTTTCACCGTGCCCTGGGTAGACAATTGTATCGAGGGGCAAGCGGCCTAATCTGAGCAGGCTATTACCTAGCTGTGCACTGTTGCCTCCAGGCAGATCGGTGCGGCCTGCTGACTCTTTAAACAGCGTATCACCGGTAATTACATGGCCTGGCCAGTAAAGGCTGATTCCGCCGGGGGTGTGACCAGGCGTATGCAGCACTGTGATTACTTCGCCGCCCAACTCGATTTCATCACCGTCGCGGAGAAGACGGCCAGCTGTCATAGGTTCGAACTCCTGCCCCACGAAACGGGCGAGGTTCAAACTCTCATCAGCGAGATAAGGTGCGTCCAACTCGTGAATCCAAACCGGTGCTCCCGTTTTCTTAACGAACCAGGTATTGCCGCCGATGTGATCAGCATGGCCATGGGTGTTGACCAGTGCTATGACGTTCAGCGACTGCTCTTGCAAGTAGTTCAGCACCTCTTGAGACTCGCCTCCTGGATCGACCACGATGGCATCTGATCCAGAGTGCACGACATAGCAGTTTGCCGCCAACTCATTTGTGATAAACCGCTTTACGATCATCAGAACTCTCCTTGTGAACTCATAATCAGCGTTACTGGGCCGTCATTGACCAGGCTGACCTCCATGTGGGCCTGAAACACCCCTGTGCCTACTCTAATGCCCTTTTCTACAAGACGAGCTGTGAACTTCTCGTACAGCTCACGGGCTTTGTCTGGTGGAGCTGCGCTGCTGAAACTAGGCCTGCGGCCTCTGCGGCAGTCTCCGTATAGAGTAAACTGCGATACCACCAAGACTTCTCCACCAATATCGAGGACACTGAGATTGAGCCGGCCACTGTCATCAGAAAAAACACGCAAGTTAGCCACCTTATCGGCAAGATAGGTGGCATCCTCATCTGAGTCTTCCTGCCCAACCCCGAGCAGAACCATAAGGCCTTGTCCGATTTGGGCAGCGGTTTTTCCATCTACTGTAACAGCCGCTTGAGAAACACGCTGTACAACTGCTCTCACTCATGACACCTCAGTTTTATGTGGGGTTTGCTCGCCGGACGCTAATAACCCCTTCTACTTGCTTCAACTTACTTATCACCGTGTTGAGGTGAGCGACATCATGGATGTCCACCACCAACTGAATAGAAGCAGCTTCCTGACGTGTTGTCCGGGCACTAACCGCTTCAATATTCGTCTTGCTTTCAGCTACATTGTTCATTATATTAGCCAGAAGATTGGGGCGGTCGAGGGCCTCAATCTCGATTTCCACAGGGTAAGAATAATCACTAGAAGTATTCCAAGACACTTCAATCTGTCTATCCGAATTGTGGCTCAGCGAGGAGATGTTGGGGCAATCGGCTCGATGAATAGATACCCCACGCCCTCTCGTAATATAACCTACGATCTCGTCGCCTGGAACAGGGCTGCAGCACTTGGAAAAGCGCACCAGTAGATTATCTACACCCTTAATCGCGACACCCTTCGGCTCATTCTTGCGCTTCTTCTTGGCGGGTGTCTTCTTCGGTTTTTCTTCAAGGTCTTTGCCAGTAATTTTCTGGAGAACTTGCTGAGCAGGGACACGGCCAAAACCTACGGTGGCCAGGAGTTCATCGGGATTACCAACGCCATACTTCTGCGCCATGCGCTCCAGGTTGCTGACGCTGAGGACTTCCTTGACCTCAAGATTAGCTTTCTTCGCTTCCCGCTCCAACAGCTCGCGCCCACGCAGAATCGCTTCTTCGCGCTGTTCTTCCTTGAGGAACGAACGAATCTTACTCCGCGCCTTCGATGTCTTAACAAATTTCAGCCAGTCGCGGCTGGGCCGCGCTGTCTTACTCGTCAAAATCTCAACGAATTCACCATTGCGGAGCTCGTAATCTAGAGGAACAATGCGCCCATTTACTTTGGCGCCCACGCAGGTCAAACCGATATCGGTATGCACATCGAAGGCAAAATCCACAGGAGTAGCGCCGGCAGGAAGGGACTTCACGTCCCCCTTAGGAGTAAAAACAAATACCTCATCTTCGAAGAGGTCGATTCGGAGGGTATCCATGAACTCTTGGGGATCCTTCATTTCCTGGAGCCATTCTACCGCTTCGCGCAGCCACTCAACCTTGGCTACTTCGCCCCCACCTTTGCGCTTACTCTGCCCTTCTTTATACATCCAGTGGGCGGCAACACCCTTCTCTGCGATGCGGTGCATGTCCCAAGTACGGATCTGGATCTCGTAGGGTTCCCCTCGGGGCCCGATAATGGTAGTGTGGAGCGACTGATACATATTAGACTTGGGCATTGCAATATAGTCCTTAAAACGGCCTGGAATCGGTTTCCACGCTGCGTGAATGATACCCAAAATCGCATAGCACTCACGCACCGTGTCCACGATTATCCGTACTGCCATCAAGTCATAAATTTCGTCCAGCGACTTGTTCTGGCGCTGCATCTTTTGGTAGATACTATAAAAATGCTTCGGCCGTCCCTGAATGTCGCACTTGATATTCAGTTCGGCAAGCTTCTTGCGAATGATCTCCATCACGGCCTGCAGATCGCCTTCGCGCTCCTTCCGCTTGCGCGCAATCGCGTTTACCAGATTGTAATACTCATCTGGATACAAGTGTCGGAAGGCAAGATCTTCCATTTCAAACTTGATTCTCCAGATACCCAAGCGGTGAGCCAAAGGCGCAAATATGTCCAGTGTCTCTTGAGCAATAATCTTCTGCTTCTCAAGGGATACATAGCGCAGTGTGCGCATGTTATGAAGGCGGTCTGCCAACTTAATCAGAATCACTCTGATATCTTCAGCCATGGCAAGCATCATCTTGCGCAGATTCTCTGCCTGGCGTTCAAATCGGCTGCGGAAGGGAAGCTTGTCGAGTTTGGTAACGCCTTCGACCAGTAAGAGGATACTTCGGCCAAACGCTGCTTCCATCTCGGCACGGGTGACTTCAGTATCCTCTAAGACGTCATGGAGCAGTCCGGCCGCGATTGTTTCAACATCCAACTCCAACTCGGCCAGGATCATGGCCACTTCGAAGGGGTGTTGGAAGTACGGTTCGCCTGAATCACGCAGCTGGCCTTCGTGAGCGCGCTGAGAAAAGTGGTATGCTCTACTAATGAGGTCCACGTCTGCTTCAGGATAATATGACCTTATGCGCTCAATTAAGGCCTGAAGATCCACGTTAATAACTTCCCCCCTAACCAAGTTACTCAGAATACTTCACAAGGGTCAATATATCATACTCTTCGAGCCGCTTACGGCCTTCGAGGTACTCAAGTTCGATTAGAAATGCCATTCCGCCAACTTCACCGCCTAGTTTTTTCACCAGCTCAGCAGCTGCGGAAATGGTTCCACCAGTAGCAAGAAGATCGTCTACCAGCAGCACTCTGGTTCCCGGTGCAAAAGCATCGGTGTGTATTTCGAGGCTGTCAGTGCCGTATTCTAAGTCGTACTCTACACTGAGTACATCGCCAGGAAGTTTACCTGGTTTGCGAATGAGGGTAAAACCTAAACCCATTTCGTAAGCCAACGGTGCTCCTAAGATAAAGCCTCGCGATTCAACACCGACGACCATATCGATATTCTTATCCCGGAAATACTCAGCCATCTGCCTAATTGCTTCGCGGAGAGCTTCACCATCTCTCAGCAGGGTTGTAATGTCTTTGAAGCTGATTCCAGGTTTTGGGAAATCTGGTATAATTCTAATTTTCTGTTTTAAATCCATGATCCTTGAATCCCCTTTGTAGACATTCCTTCAGATACAAGGAAGACTGTCTGCGAATATTCATACCCCTATTATACAAAACAGCCTGGTGCAAGTCTAGTTTTTGTGCCGGTTCGGGCAAAAACGCGACGGTGGCCTCATCCACACGCCAAAGCTTAAGCTCTTGAAAGATTTGCGCGGCAAACCACAACCCCCGGTCAAGACCAAACTCAGCCAGTAATGCTGCTGCCCTCTGCAACTCAATTACTCCGCCTTCTGCACCCTGGCGGAGCAGTGAATAGATCCGGGCCAATCCTCGGCGATCAGGAAGGATTTGGCTCAAGGAATACTCAACCTCGCGTACATCCTGGTGACCAAAGACTAACGCCACTTCACTACCTTGGACATGCTGCATCCAAGTCTGGAAATGGCCAGCCGTCAGCGGAGGCCGCCAGAGCCACACCATATCCCAAGAACGATCGAGTGACCACTCGGTACTAGTACTGACCACCCAATCCAGCTCTGTGCGCTCTAGTTCCTCTACCTCCGAGGGCTTCAGATGCTCATGGATAAACCCTATTCGATCGCGCCTCTCCGGAAATGCAATACGCAGCTCTCGGCAGAGTTCTTGAGCTTCTGCAGCAGAGTGCACTAAGAGCAGTAGAGATGTACCACGGGACACTCTTTCCCTGAGTGCTTCCAGCTTGTTCCATACGCCGCGCAGATCGGAAATCCTTATTTGCGCAGGCTCATAGGATGGCTTATTCTCAAGGTTTGCCACAGCTTTCTTTAGGTAAGAACTCAGATAGTAATCTGGTGATAGCTGCCATGGATAGGTTTCCATCACCCGGCTGATGAAATCACTACGTTCACCCGCCCGCGCAAGGGCCCTCACCTGAAGCTGAACTGTCCGCTCCTCACGCCACTCATTGATAACCGGAACGAAAGCGACTGCAGCATTCTCCTGACAACTCACCAAACCACCCGCTTGCTCAGCTAGACCAAAGGCGATCGCCCGTCGCTCTTCGTGGTGATGATCACGCATCGTGAAGGTGAGGTGGTTACCCTGCCGGCCAACAATCCGCCAGTCAACAATACTGCCTTCTACTTTGAGCATGGGGGCTGGATTTCCCATTCCTGTGGGTTCTAAGAGCGCCAATTCACGTACGAGTTCCTCAGTAATGTCGCAGAGAGACACTTCGGCATCAATCGCCAACTTAGGTAAAAGCATATCAGGCGTCAGCCTCTCCGCGCACACCTGCGCAAACTTGTCTGCAAACGCTGGCAGGTTCTCAGCGGTGACCGTCAATCCAGCTGCCATCGTATGTCCACCAAAGCGTTCCAATAGATGACTGCATTCCTTTAGACCCTCATACATGCTGAATCCCGCTATACTGCGCGCAGAACCAGTACCGACTCCGTCAGCTAGGCTGACAACAATCGT
>JAAYMS010000090.1 GCA_012521295.1 Bacillota bacterium | reverse complement strand
GTATCGTGTTAGTTTGGTTACCAACATCATACAGGGTTTCTGGCTGTGGTTCCATTCATTTCTTCGTGTTGCATTTCATTCTACAATGAGCCCGCTTAAGGAATGTCCGGAAAAGTGTTGACTTCCCACGGCTGGACTAACCCGTTGGAAAAGATCGTATCGTGGATAGCCTAGCGGAAGAACCTGTTCCTTTGAGCAACCAAAGAAACGAGACTTAGCATGTACAAACAGATCCCCGGGCACGAGCACATAGTCGAAGTTCAGAGAGCGCCTTCGTTTTCTGCCCCCCACTGCATCTTTGTAGCCTGAGCCATGCCACAGGTTGACTACTATCGGCGACTTCCTCCACCTATACAACTTGGGGAACCGGTGAGTGAAGAACACCACGGTTGCGCTTTGGGCATAATATAAACCTCTCAAGGACAGACGCCCACTCTTTTTCGAGCGTGCTACGATAAACCGCACAGTGTCGAGCCTTTCCTTGGGCAATTCTTTGACCAACCAGACAATGTCGTAATTGGAACCATTATGACTGGAAGCCAAGAAATCAGAGAGAACCCGAGCATTGTCAGCGTAGTCCGGGTCACTCACAAACACCACACGGTTAACCTTAGTTGTTGCCACAAGACTCACAACAATCTTGATAACAGGATCCCATACAAACAAAGCTGCCTTTCTCATAAGTGCGGCCAACGACTTGCCAACTGAATGGTAACAGAACAACCACTTAAGTCGCGTCAGCACAGGCATCCATCCTCACTGTAGTAAAGTCGAGGCACCGAAACACTCCGCCTCTACCGCTTGTCTGTCGCTTGGCCACGGCCCCAGGAACTAGAGAAACAACCTGTACTCCACAGCGCCTGCCAGTAAATCAGTAACGTAGACCAGATAGGTGTACACGAATCCCAACTTCATGATCCGCTTAGTACTTATCTGCCCCTTCATCCCCAATCTGAGCAAGATCCGCGGTACAGCAATTATAGAATAGAAACTAAGAAACGCAGTCAACCTCGTTACGAAAAGCGTGTGTTCGCGCAGCGCTATCATTAGAACAACGCTAAGCCACATGTAGTTTGTCAAAACGCGATCTTCGGCATCGTCCTGGTCAAGAAATGCTAGACACATAAGGTATATACCTAGAGTCAACAGAAGTCTAGGGTCGTACAACCGAAACAGATAGCCATACAGATCGCTTTGCGTGTAGGCATAAAACTTGTTGGCAAAAGAGACCAACCCAACTGCGCGTACCATCCGAAAAACTAGTGCTGAGAAGGACACAGCCATGGACAGAGCCAATGCTACTCCAATGCTCATCAGACCCGGTAACGAACGATGCTTGACGTTGAGGAAAAACACAATAGGGAGCAACACAAGCGCTGATCTGTGAAACAGACTTGCGCAAAGGATTACCAAGGCATATTTGCCGTAAGACCTCTCCAATACATGCTTGTACCCAAGAGTGCTGATTCCAATCGCCACTGCTGTTCTCGCTGCATGCATATCGAACTGAAGGAAGAACGGCAAGAACAGAATAGTTGATAACAGGCCATCGGGTGAGTATTCCCGGACAAAACGATATGTGCAAGACAGGCTAATCAGGTTCATCGCCGCTATAACCGCCTGCAAGTGAAGACCGGCCTGGTTTACAATGTATGCGATAATCCGAAATCCAAGCTCTGTTGGGAAGGATGGGTTCCAAAGAACTTCTGGTGTTGTTACATAACTAGCGAACTTCAGATAGTTGAAGTAGTCGCCTCTCCCGTTTCCTCGCATGGCAGCAAAAAGGAACAACACCAAAAAGGATAGCAGTAACGCCAGCTCTCTCCTTCCCTTTCTTCTGATTCGGACTTGAAGCACAAGGATGATAGATACCAATAAAGCATAGGGATACATGCGTCCACTCCTCAACACCCGGACAAACCGCGGTGCCAGCCATTCAGGAAGCTCCTTTCTCGCTTCGGGGAATCTCTCCGGGGACTATCTCGGAAGCTCGTCATGGTTATTGAGAAGCTTCCAGAATGCACCGCGCGAGTCTCTTCCTGTGCGCGTCGATGTCCAGGCTTTCAACATACTGTTTCACTTTCTGCCTGAAATAATCATAATTACCCGCAACTGCCTGAATAGCCTCTGCAAAGTCATCATCTGCGACACCCACTTGGTATCGCGTGCAAAAATCCACCAGAGGTGGATTCTCTGTTGTCACAACCGGTAAACCCTCAAACAGATACTCGTATATTTTCCCCGGGGCACAAAATCTGTTGTTCATATCGTTTTTGTGGTAACTCACTACCCCAATGTGACAATGTGATACGAAGAACTTCATTCCGTTTTGATCCTGCCTTCCAACTATATGGATATTTGCCAAAGAGTGCTTCTCAATTATCTTACGAATCACCTCTAAATCCTTTTTCGAACCGCCCCCAATCAGAAAGAGTTCGAACTTGGGTCCCAAACGCGCCATCGCCTCTACCAGCTCACCATTCATGCGTTTTACTATGTAACCCGATGTTGCGACGATCCTTATGGTGTCTCTGGACAACAATGATCCGTAGCGTTTCCAGTATTCCGTTTCGACGTTAGGTTTGGTGTACTCCAGTTTTCTGACGTTCTCATAAACCAGTGGTCTTGGGATCCTAAAGGACTTCTCCATAAACCTAGCTCTATCCTCGTTGGCGGCTATGACGATTTCACAGCAACGCATAAGATGCTGCTCCAAAACACAACCAAGCTTCCCTGCTAAGTGACGTACTTCCTCAGTTAAATAGAGCTCTCGGACATCCTGAATTGTGTACCTGGGTTTCTTAAGCCATTTGATCAACATGCCCGGGATGACTGCCTTCCTGTTGTCAATGAAAAGGATATCGATACTACCCATGCGGATCGCCATCCAAAGACTCTTTGCAATAAAGCGAAAATAGCTCAGGGCATTTCGGCTCACAATGCAATGGTGGGACTCTTCCTGTCGGCTTTCCAGGTTTACAACCTTTGTGACGTACTGCGTATCACCCACCAGCTTGCATACTTGTACCAAGTCTCTGGTTCGCCCGTCATGTTCCCATAGCCCGAAAGATATGAACAATACCTTCAACTGCTACCCTCCTATATACCAACATGATGGAAGCGTCTCTTGCCTTCTTGACCCGGCCCAAACAGACCCG
>JAAYMS010000089.1 GCA_012521295.1 Bacillota bacterium | reverse complement strand
CCTTTTCCACCTTAGGGGTTAGGCGATCCATAAAGCTGCTGAACTCAAACCGGCTGAAGAGCTCCCGCAGCTTGTCCTCGTCGCCAGCTGGCTTTTCGTCAAAACTCACTTCTATCGGGACATCACAGCGAATCGTAGCTAGATCCCGGCTCATAAACGCTTGATCCCGATTGGCCTCGAGGCGTTCCTTGAGCTTTCCTTTTATCTGGTCGAGGTTAGCATAGAGCTCCTCTAGATTCTGGTAATCCTGCAGTAGTTTGAGAGCAGTCTTTTCACCAACCCCCGGCACTCCCGGAATATTGTCCGAGCTATCTCCCATCAAACCTTTCAGATCGCGAACCTGTGAAGGAGTGACTAAGAACTCTTTTTTCAGCACCTCTTCATCAACAACCAATGTGTCACTGATGCCTCTACGCGTAAGAATGACCTTAGTCCGATCAGATACAAGCTGGAGGGAATCTTTGTCGCCTGTCACAATCAACACGTTGTAACCTGCTTTTTCCGCTAAGCGGGCAGTTGTGCCGATGACGTCATCAGCCTCGTAACCTTCCAGCTCTAGGCGGGATATACCCATCGCATCTAAAATCTCTTTCAGATACCCCAGCTGTGGGCGGAGATCCTCGGGCATGCCGGTCCTAGTTGCCTTGTACTGGTCATACTGCTGGTGACGAAACGTCGGAGCAGACACGTCAAAGGCCACATATACACCATCTGGCGAGTAATCGTCCAGCATGCGGTACAGCATGAGCAAAAAGCCATAGACACCATTCGTCGGTTCACCCTGAGCGTTTGACAGAGAACGAATAGCGTAATAGGCCCTGTTGATCAAGCTATTCCCATCGATTAACAGGATTGTCTTAGACATCAAAATCCCTCATTTCTTCCCTTTTCTATTCCACGCAGTAGTTGAAAAACCTCCCGGCATTACCATTGGCTCCCCGCCGAGGTTAGTATTACATAAAGGTACAGGCTTGTAGAGGGAGAACTGATAGGTGTAAGATGATTGCAGCAGGATAGAAAGGAGCATTACTTTGCGCAAACTGCTATTTCTTGCACTTATCGCAGTTCTTGTCTTTGCCCAGGTCAGCCCTGGCGCCTTTGCTGCTTATGACGACATTGCCACTAACTGGGCTCGAAAATCAATCCTCGCTTTGGAGGAAAGAGGCATTTTAGAAGGCATCTTCTCAGAGGAGTATGGGCCCCATCAACCCCTCGATCGGGCCACATTTAGGGTATTAGTCCAGCGCGCCTTTGAACTGGACGAAGACGCTCTGTCAAGGGTGTTCAACAATGAAGACGCGGACGACGCTCTTGTTACCCGTAGTGAACTGGTGACGACAGCGGCAGAGCTGTTAGGGATCACCGAAGCCAATTTCAGCTTGGCCAAGTGGTACCCAACCTTTGAAGACCTCCCAGAAGACAATAACGCCTATTTGGCTGCTGAAGTCTTCAATATGATGGGGATTCTACCCACCTATATTTTCAACCGTTTCGAACCGGATCGTCCAGCGACTCGCGCAGAAATCGCTCATCTGCTCAGCCAAACCAGCACTCTACAGCCTTTATTGGGCGAAATTAGTGAGTTGGCAGAAGAAATGGATCAAGTCATGATTCAAGTGGATGAGGAACTGCGTGCTCTAACTCTCACGAGCGATACCCGCGTTTATCAAGGCGGTGCTGTGGGTGGGGTAGAACAGCTCCAGGCTGGAGAGCGTATTTTTGCTGTATACAACGATGACGGCGAAATACTGGTCATCAGCAAACCTCAACGCGGGCTCGCTGCACTGGTGGATACAGAAGTCCTAATGAACCGGTTGGGTGCAGCTGCTGAGGCTGCTGCTGAAGTTCTGACCCCAGAGCAGGTTACTGCTCTTCTCAACGGTGATTGGCAGACACTGAGTGATGAAGTCCGCTATGAACTGCACCACAGGCTGGTGGACTTAGGTGTCTCGCCGTGGGAAGTCGATGCCCTCCTAGCTCAGGACTGGGCGACTGTTCAGGAAATCATTAAGGACCGCCTAGCAGCAGAAGCTGCTGATTACCTCGATATCAGCCCCGACTTAGTCTTTGCCGCCGTAAACCGTAACTGGCAGAGCCTCCTAGAATATCTTCAAGTAGAATTAGCCCAACGCCTCTTGACCAGTTCTTGGCTGAAAGAGGCCAGCCCGGGCGTCAACTAAGTAGAAACGCGGTCAGCCTCCCAGCTGCCGCGTTTTCTTTATTCCGCTATTTCGATGCGGAGTTCAGCCTCGTGAGTGTAAGGAACGACCGCCTCAGCCGGCACGTATAGAGCGCCCTGCAGGCTTACCACTGTCAGCTGCTGCGGTACCAGCGAACTGCTCTCTAATGCCAGGAGATCCGAAAGGCTGTCGATGGGTATGTAGACCTCCTCGTCGATGACTAATGCACTGCCCAGATACTGGTCACCTAAGTAGGCCTGAGGAGAGTGCAGGGCAATCATGGCGGCTTCTGCATGAACTGAAAAGCCTAAGCGGCTTGCATACTCCTGAACCTCAACATAGCGTTGTCCACCCCATTCCTTCACATCGAAGCCCGCTAACCCATCGATCCCAGAAGCCGAATAGGGTAGATAGTACTGTCCTCCTACCTTGACACCCCACAGCTTCAGCTGTTCACCATTGTGATAGAGCGGCACAACCAAGGGCAGACACTCTTCTCGGCCGCTGGCCCGAGTTATGATCTCCTCCAGCACCGGCCAGAAAACGTTGTCCCAACCCCGCTGCCGCAAGCCTTCTTCCAACTGCTGCCTCGTTGTGCCGAGATTGTAGATGTCTGGATAGACGGTAAGCGTACGGTGCCCGAATATGGGGTCCTGTCCAAGAAGAACGGTTTGGTATAAGAGCGTCACAGGCGTACCGATCCGCACCATGTCGGCCAGCTCTTCCACATCCGCGTTGCGCATCCGTATGCATCCGGACGAAGCCGCTTTACCGATGGAATCGGGGTTATTGGTACCATGAATGCCATAGCTGGGAAAGCCCAAGCCCAGCCAGCGTGTTCCCACTGGATTGTCCGGCCCGGGTGGAATCGGTTCCAGCCCCCTCTCCCACCAGCGGGGCGGATAATAAGTTGGATCACTCACCTTGTTAATAATCGTAGTTTCGCCCATGAGGGATGGCTTGAGCTCACTCCCGATGCTTATTGGATAAGAGCGGACAGCAACCCCATTTTCATACAGATAGAGGGTAAAGCCAGGAATATTAACTACAATTTCCCGCTGAACAGGCTGGGCTGCGGCCAGGCCTGTCCAAATCAAACCCATACACAGTACAAATACCAGCACAGTTCTCTGCATAAAAATCCCTCCCGTCCTGATCATATAACAAATATGCCGCGAACGGGAGGGAATATTCCAAATTTATCCTAATTTATTCGGCGCTGATCTAGCTGCAGCGTGAAAAACCGCAGTCTACACAGGTAGCACAGCCACTTTCTTGCACCATAGGTGCACCACAGTCAGGGCATGGATCGCTCACGTCACGGGCTGCCGAGTCGCTTGATGCAGCCGCTGCCTGACGTACACCTGGGTTGTCGGCAGGTACCGAATGGTGAAGGCCATTCTTGACATAATCATCCAACACCTGAGCGATCGCATCAGGGCACGAGAGAATCTGCTGGCCATCCTGCCACATCGGGTGCGGGCACCTAATGCCGCGCAGCTGACGCACAATTTGGGAAGGCTCTACACCGGAGCGCAGGGCCAGCGAAATCAGGCGGGCGTTCGCTTCGGAGAACGCAGCAGCACAACCGCCAGCCTTCCCGATGGTTGTGAACACTTCACAGATACCGTGTTCATCTTCATTGATGGTTACATATAGAGTACCGCAGCCTGTCTTCATGCGCACGGTCTGGCCACGCGTTACCTTCGGCCGCTTGCGCGGATTATGTTTCGGGCTCGTAGTCTCGGCAGTCACATGCTCGGCCGCTGCTTCGGTTTCAGCCTTCTTGTGACCGACTGTAAGAACCTCGCCTTCGCGAGAACCTGCCCGGTAGACAGTTACGCCCTTGCACCCGAGCTCATAGGCTAAGCGATATACGGTCTCGATATCCTCACGGGTGGCCTCATTCGGGAAGTTCACCGTCTTGCTGACTGCATTGTCCGTGTACTCTTGGAAGGCAGCCTGCATCCGGATATGCCATTCGGGGGTAATCTCATGAGCAGTAACCATCGCACGGCGCAGATGCTCAGGAATCTCAGTCAGTTCCTGAACCGAGCCTGTTTGTGCTACCTTTTCGATGAGCTCTTCTGAGTAGAGGCCTTCATCCTTCAGGATCTGCTCAAACATACTGTTGACCTCTACCAACCGGTCATTATCAAGGACGTTGCGCGTGAACGCCAGTGCGAAAATTGGTTCGATACCGCTGGAGCAACCTGCGATGATCGAGATGGTTCCAGTCGGGGCAATGGTTGTTACTGTGGCATTCCGCATCGGAACTCCTTGTGCCTCAAAGATGCTGCCTTTATAGTTCGGGAAACATCCGCGCTCCTCCGCCAGTCTACTGGATGCGGCATGACTCTTCTCTTTGATGAAGCGCATAAGCGTCCGGCCTAGTTCTACACCTTCTTCGCTGTCGTATGGGACTCCCAGGCGCATCAAGAGATCTGCAAAGCCCATTACGCCGAGGCCAATCTTGCGGTTTGCCTTGGTCATTCTCTCGATCTCAGGAATCGGGTAGTTGTTCATTTCGATAACGTTGTCCAAGAACCGCACAGCAATAGCGATGACTTCTTCAAGCCTATCCCAGTCGATTACCCATTTGCCATCGGCCTGCTTCAGCATCTTAGCAAGGTTGATGGAACCTAGGTTGCAGCTCTCGTTAGGTAGTAGTGGCTGCTCTCCACAAGGATTAGTCGCTTCGATTTCGCCAATGTGCGGCGTGGGATTAGCCCGGTTGATCCGATCGAGGAATACAATGCCTGGTTCACCGTTCTTCCAAGCGCCCTCGACGATCATGTTGAACACTTCGCGTGCCCGAAGTTCTCCAGTAGGCTCTCCGGTCCGCGGATTTATGAGAGGATAGGTGGAATCAGACTCGACTGCCTGCATGAACTCTTCGGTTAAGCCGACCGAAATGTTGAAGTTGGTGATCTCAGTATTGTCAGACTTACAGGTGATAAACTCGAGGATATCAGGGTGGTCTACCCGCAGAATACCCATATTAGCTCCCCGACGGGTGCCGCCCTGTTTAATAGCATCAGTAGCCGCGTTAAATGTCTTCAAGAACGAAATCGGGCCACTGGCCACGCCTCCAGTGGAGCGTACCACATCTGACTTCGGGCGCAGCCTGGAGAAGCTAAAGCCTGTACCACCGCCTGATTTTTGGATTAGAGCGGTGTTCTTGAGTGTCTCAAAGATACCTTCCATCGAGTCTTCTATAGGCAAAACAAAGCAGGCAGAAAGCTGCTGCAGAGCGCGGCCTGCATTCATCAGCGTTGGGCTGTTGGGAAGAAATTCGAGATTGGTCATTATCTCGAAGAAACGCTCTTCCCACTGCGGATCGGTCTCAATTGAAGCAATGTTTTTGGCAACCCTGCGGACCATGTCTTCAGGCGTCTCTACGACTTGGCCATCAACCTTGGCAAGGTACCGGCGTTCTAGAACCGTGCGAGCATTAGCCGTGATCTTCACTCTAGTCTCATTCCCCTCTTAATACTATATACAGTAACTCTGCGTTTTAAGTGTACTACATATGGTGTACTTTGTCCATACAAAAAAGACCTAGGATGAGAAATTCTTCCTAGGTCTGGAGAAACTAGCTTACTGAGCCGGTTTTGCGGTTCTGCTCGGCGATACACTCTCCACAGACTCCATAGAACTCCAACCTGTGTTCTCGCACATGCCCCTGAACTTCTTTCCCCACTTCACGGTTAAGATCCTGCATACAGGGAATGTCCAAGTCTTCAATCCTTCCACATTCATCACACACGAAATGATAATGGGTGTGAGATTTAGCATCATAACGGGTGTGGCCGCTTCCATACGACAGTTCCTGAACCTCACCCATCTCCACCAAAGTCTTCAGGTTGCGGTAGATCGTGCCCAGACTGACATTGGGCATCTCTTTCCGCACCTCTTGGTAGATCCAATCAGCCGTCGGATGGGTATCAGTATTCCTGAGAACCCGCAGTATTGCCCCCCGCTGTTTGGTTTTCCGCACAAATCCCCTGGGTTTTGTCACAATAATTACCTCCAAGATTGCGATACTTAATGTTAAGAATTCTTATTATCATCTTACCATGAGTTCCGGGTTTTCTCAAGAAAAACATATTGCAAAAGTACCAGCTTCGTGGTAATATAAAACATGTCGAACGGACGTGCCGAAGTGGTGGAATTGGCAGACACGCACGACTCAAAATCGTGTGAGCTGAGCTCATGAGGGTTCGACTCCCTCCTTCGGCACCATTTTTGTTTCAGCCCCAGAAAGAATGGCGGCTGTTTTTTTGTGCCTATTTTTCTGCCAAGATACGCCAGAGCTCGTCTTGAACGAAGAGTGGGATTTCTTCCGAGCTCCCATCCCTCCGTACAACACGGCGTGTCGTATCCTCCGTCATCCTACCAATGATAAAGGCGGGAATCCCCAAGCCCGCAAGTTCTTCCACCAGTTCAACGCCTCTATCTGTCGCAATGAGCATCGCCCCTGACGACAAGAGCTTTAGTGGATCTATGGCCAGCTTCACCGCGTAAGCCTTCGTTAAGTCCGGTAGATGGACCTTTTCTTCCCAGATTTCGCACCCTAAGCCTGATGCACTCGTCAGCTCCGCTGCTGCTCCAAGTATCCCACCTTCAGTGACATCATGCATAGCATGGACACCAAAACGAGCTGCGTGTACACCTTCCTTGACCACCGACAAGCGGCCCTTAAACCAATCAAGCACCTCAGGAGTAACCCTAAATTCTGGCAGAAGCTCGGGAAAATCTTGAGCCAAAATCAGCGTTCCTTCTATGCCCGCACCCTTGGTGAGAACCAAATCGTCACCGGGCTGACCACCGCTAGAGGTTACGAAACTTGCCTTTGGAGCCCGCCCAATAGCTGTAACTGCGACCACGCATTCAGTAACTCGGCTGGTAATCTCGGTATGGCCTCCCAGGACCTCAACACCCAACCCAGCAGCAGTGGTCTGAATATCGATCATTATTTCTTGAATCTGCTCTTCGGTTATGCTTTCCGGAAGGAGCAGCACTACTTGAATGCCTACCGGGCTTCCACCGCAGGCAGCCACGTCATTGCAGGCGACATGAACAGCCAGTGTCCCAATTCCGGTCACCGCGCCCGTAATCGGATCGCTGGAAATAATACAGACTTCGTCACCGAAATCGATCACAGCACAGTCCTCACCTAAACCAGCGTGGACCAGGACATCGTCCCGCTCCACGCTGATATGAGAAAGCACTAACTCTTGCAGAAGTTCAGGCGAAAGTTTACCAACACGCATTACTGCACCTCTTGAATCTGAATCAGATTGGTGCTTCCAGATTTACCCACACTGACGCCTGCCACAATTGTAGTGATCTCGCCAGAAGATACCAAACCGCGAGCCTTGGCCTCAGTAACTGCCTGGGCCAGCATTTCCTCAATAGTATCGGCTTCGTTAACCTGTAGAGCATAAACACCCCAGCTGAGAGTAAGCTGCCGTACCACTTCAGGATCAGGGCTGAGTGCCAAAATAGTAGCCTTCGGACGGAAGCGTGACATCTGGCGAGCAGTGGTTCCACTGCGAGTCGAGCACAGAATGACGTTTACACTCAGGTCCAGAGTCGTCTGACAAGCAGCTGCGCAGATGGCCTCTGCCACTTTATTGCGGGTCATGGCTAACTTCGTCGTCAGTAGCGCCTGGTAATCGATGGCCATTTCCATCCGGCGAGCGATTTTGTCCATAACCTGAACCGCCTTCACCGGATATTTACCCACTGCGGTTTCTCCAGAGAGCATAACACAGTCGGTTCCCTCAAAAATAGCGTTCGAAACGTCCGTTACTTCTGCCCTTGTTGGCCGGGCATTCCGGATCATCGAATCTAGCATCTGAGTGGCTGTGATGACCGGCTTACCAGCTTCGTTGCACTTGCGGATCAGCATCTTCTGTGCCAGGGGAACCTCTTCGGGTGGAATCTCGACACCTAAGTCGCCCCGAGCGACCATGATACCGTCAGAAGCCTGGATGATCTCATCGATGTTACGCAGTCCAGCTTCACTTTCGATCTTCGAGATGATCATCTGCCTGCCGCCAGCCTCTTCGATAATTCTCCGAATGGCCCTCACGTGCTCGCCCCGGCGGACAAACGAAGCTGCAATAAAGTCTACACCATGCTCAACGCCAAACCGAATGTCCTCGATATCATCGTCCGTAACAGGAGGAAGATCCACGTCTACACCTGGCAGGCTGACTCCTTTGCGGGAGCTGAGTTGGCCACCCACAACAACTTCGCAGTGGACGTCATTCCCCTTTACGTCACGGACTACGAGTTCAATCAACCCGTCATCGATATAGATAACCGAACCAGGCTTTACATCTCTCGGTAAACCGTGATAGTCTACATAGCTGCGCTCAGCATTACCTAAACACTGTTCAGTGGTCAGAATATACTTCTGGCCTCTCTCGAGCATAACGCCAGCGGGATCCTCCATCTTACCCAGCCTGATCTTCGGCCCCTGAATATCGAGGAGTATACCTAGGTTCTTGCCCATTTCTTTTGCGGCTGACCTCAGTGTTTCAATGCGCGCCAGATGCTCGTCGTATGTACCATGAGAGAAGTTCAGGCGCGCGACATCCATCCCCGCTTCCAAGAGGCTTTTTACCACCTCCGGGCTCTCACTTGCTGGACCAATGGTACAAACAATCTTAGTTCTCCGCAAATCAAATTCCCTCCCGCGTTAGATGGATGATAGGATGTTGGACAGATGATAGTAATCGAGGTTAATCTGTTTCTCTTGGGCCAGCGCAAACTCTAGGTCCCAAGACTTGACAACATGATCGACTTCTCCTACCATCCTACGGCTGCGTCCCTGATAAACCAGCTCCACAGCATGATATGCCAACCGGCTGGCCAGAAGGCGGTCGCGCATTGTTGGAGCACCACCGCGCTGAATATGCCCAAGGATTGTGATGCGCGTATCATATCCTGTATTCTCTTGGATGTAGCGTGCGATTGCAATCGAGGGGCTGCCGCCGAAGTCCTCCAAGCCTCCGTGACTTGCACCTTCGGCTACCATGATAATGTTATACGTCTTACCCTGCTGGTTAGCATGTTTGATATGTTCGCATACCTTTTCTACATCATAGGGCACTTCCGGAATGATGATTACATCGGCTCCGCCAGCCAACCCAGAATATAGGGCGATATAGCCAGAATGCCGGCCCATTACCTCCACAACATAGACACGTTCGTGCGAACTAGCAGTATCGCGAATCTTGTTGACTGCTTCCATCACTGTGTTTACAGCTGTGTCAAAGCCGATGCTGTAGTCAGTACAGGCGATGTCGTTGTCAATCGTGGCCGGAATACCAACTACCCTAATGCCGAGCTTGTCCAATTCGAGCGCACCCGTAAGGGAACCATCACCGCCAATTACAATCAACGATTCTATCCCATGCTTTTTCAGCATATCGACCGCTTTCTGCCGTCCTTCAGGAGTCTTAAATTCTTCGGATCGGGCACTCTTAAGAATCGTACCCCCCCTTTGAATAATACCTGAAACAGATCTGCTGGTCAGCGGTTCGATCTCACCGCGGATCAGACCATGGTAGCCGCGGTAAATGGCCATAGGCTCCATGTTGTAATGAATTGCCGCCCTGACCACGGTACGGATCGCAGCGTTCATACCCGGAGCATCCCCACCGCTTGTCAATACTCCAACCCGTCTACTCATTCTTGGGCATCCTTTCTGTCGTGAATTTTCCGATGGCCCTAAATCGAGCCAGACGCCGTTCTACCAATTCGTCTGCGGGTATCTTAGAAATCTCTGCTAAGTAACGGCGTATAAAAGCCCGCATCTGCTGCCCCATGGTTCCATGATCCCGATGGG
>JAAYMS010000011.1 GCA_012521295.1 Bacillota bacterium | reverse complement strand
CAGGAAGTTGTCACATCTAATTAATTATTGTATAGTTGGAGTAAGGATGTTTAGAAAAATATGGTTGAAAGGATGAACTGGATTGCAGAAGCAGCGTGTAAACCCTTATCTTCCCTCTTGGGAGTATGTGCCTGACGGTGAGCCATATGTGTTTGGCGATCGGGTCTACGTCTTCGGCTCGCATGACCGATTCAACGGATGGGTCTTCTGCCTAAACGACTATGTCTGCTGGTCCGCGCCCCTTTCCGATCTCTCTGATTGGCGTTACGAAGGCGTTATCTACAAAAAGACCCAAGACCCGCTCAACCCGGATGGCCACATGTGCCTGTACGCCCCCGATGTCACGGTTGGCCCTGACGGAAGGTATTATCTTTACTATGTACTAGATAAGGTCTCTGTGGTTTCTGTTGCTGTCTGCGATGAACCAGCAGGGCAATATGAGTTCTACGGCTATGTGCGTTATCCTGATGGAACCCGTCTAGGCGAACGACCAGGTGACCAACCGCAATTTGACCCGGCAGTCCTCACAGAAGGCGATAAAACATACATGTACACTGGGTTCTGCGGCATTGGCGATCGCTCTCGGCTGGGCTGCATGGCAACTGTCTTAGGCCGCGACATGCTGACAGTCGTGGAGGAGCCCGTCATCGTTCTGCCTAGCGAACCTTACAGCAAAGGTACCGGATTCGAGGGGCATGAATATTTCGAAGCTCCTTCCATTCGCAAAATTGGTTCCACATACTATCTCGTATACTCATCCATTCATCAGCACGAACTGTGCTACGCCACCAGCGAGCATCCCACTAAGGGTTTCAAGTACGGCGGCGTAATCGTCAGCAATTGCGATATGCACATCGACACTTATAAACCTGCCAATAAACCCATGTTCTACGGCGGCAACAACCACGGCGGCATGGTGCAGCTGAACGGTGACTGGTACATCTTCTACCACCGGCAGACCAACGGAACGAACTTCAGCCGGCAGGGATGTATGGAGAAAATCACAATTCTTGAGGATGGGTCAATTCCGCAGGTTGAAATCACATCCTGCCGTTCCAAGGATGATCCCCTCATTGGACGGGGTGAGTATCCTGCCTATCTCGCGTGTAATCTCTTCTGTGATGAAGAATCAATCTACACGGACTTGAGCTGTTCTTGGATGAACAACCAATTCCCCAAGATCACCCAAGACGGCAGAGATGGCGACGAAGAGATTGGCTATATCGCGAACATGAAAGACTCCGCAACTGCCGGCTTCAAATACTTTGACTGTAAGGGAATCACCAGAGTCGGTATCAAGGTGAGAGGATACTGCAGAGGGCACTTTGAAGTAAAGACCGCCTGGGATGGCGAAGTCCTGGGAACCATTCCTGTGCATTTCGCGAATATCTGGACCGAGTTCTGGTCTGATATCCGCATTCCTGATGGAGTGCATGCCTTGTACTTCACCTACCGCGGCACAGGCAGCGCCAGCCTTGGTTCCTTCATTCTGGAGTGAATGTCATGAAAGAAGAACTCCTCAAATACTACCGTGAACACGGCCCGATGACTGAGATTAAGACCATGCAGCACATGGTTTCTGATATCCCCAAGGACATACCAACCATCGTGACCTATGTGCAGAACATCCTTCTGCATCAGCATTGGCGGACAGCCTATGGGGTTGAAGTAAGTGAAGAAAGGCTGCGGGAACCATTAATTTGGAGCTTTACAGATAAGCTGGTGTTTCTCAATAATCGGGGTTTCAGACATGTGTCGGATAGAAAGAACCACGAAGAGAAGATGATCGGGATCTGCCGCGACTTCTCGGTCGTCGCAGCAGCACTTTGCCGAGAAGCTGGCATCCCCGCCCGAGTTAGGTGTGGCTTCGCCACCTATTTTGAACCAGGGAAATACACAGACCATTGGGTTTTGGAATATTGGAATGAGGAGCAGCAGCGATGGGTCATGGTCGATGCTCAGTTAGATGAGCTTCAGCAGAATGCCCTGCAGATCACTTTCGATCCCCTGGATGTCGGTGAAACGGACTTCATCAACGGGCCCAAAGCTTGGATTATGTGCCGCACAGGCAAAGCCGATCCTGATCTGTTCGGGATCTTTCAATGGTGGGGGTATCAGTACCTAAGGTGCAATCTCATCCTCGATGCCAACTCCCTGCTGAAGATGCCCATGCAGCCTTGGGATATGTGGGAAGGTTACAAAGACCTCCCAATGGAGAAATGGACCGAGGCAGACTATGCAGTCATGGATGAACTGGCTGCGCTTGCTTTAGCCATTGATGACGACTTCGAAGCCTTTGCCGAATTTGTAAGCAGCAATGATAACATCAGAGTACCAGATGACCTCAGTAAAGTACGGCAACACGAGTAACAAGGAGGCACCAATCACAGCGATTGGTGCCTTCTATACGGGTAGCGCCCAACCGATGGAAATCTGAGTAACTAACTACCCTCAACAAGCTTTATAATCTAAGTAGACAACCTAGCACAAGGAGCGAATGCAAATTGACACTACCTCATGACATCAAAGAACGCCTACGCCAACCAGATATTCCACCCTTCGCACCACGAGAAACAGACCTCATGCACGAGGACCGGAGAGTGGTTTTAATAATTCTAGATGGAATCTCGAAGTTCGTATTCGACCAGGCTAATATCCCTACCATAAGAACACTTGAAAAGAAGGGATTCAGCTACGATCACTGTGTCACCACCACGCCGACCATCACATACTCAGCCCATACTTCAATCCACACGGGTACATACCCTAAGGTACATGGAATTGGGCTTCCCTGGACCTATTCGCGAGAGAAAGGAATTCACCGATCGGGAGACAGCAGTTTTCGTTCGTACCTGTCGGATTCGCTCAAGATGCTTGGAATGTCTTCGGCGGCTGTATCTGATGGTGCGGCCAAGAATTCGTTTGTCTCGGTGTACGGCGAAGGTTTCTTCGGCCACTCTATTGCCGATGTAGCAGCAGAGCTTCGACACGTCTTTTTCCGCTACAGGCCTAAACTAACAGCGGTTACGTTCTACGCCACTGATACACTCAGCCACTTCTTTGGAGTAGGTCATGATTTAGTGCACGAAGCTTTAGAAGATATCGATGAGGAAATTGCGAGGTTTGCAGAAGAACTTGCTGATCAGGGCGAGCTCGACAACATCACCTGGATCTTCACTGCCGACCATGGAATGGCCAGCACAAAAAACTCGATTGATGCGTGGGTTGACGATGCCCATTCGCGCGGACTGTGGGTTGCCCCCAACGGGCGCTGTCTGTTGGTGGAGGATTCTGTCGTACCGGAGCTGCTTAAAGAGGATTGGATCGATAAGGTTTTACAGCATGATGTGTGCATGTCCCTTGGCTTGAATGTTGATGAAGGGCGCTCTCTTGTCACCGTCAAACCCGGGTTTGGATACCTTGGAGCACATGCTGAAGTAGCCAACCACGGCGGGTTGACCGAAGCTGAGCGGCGCGTACCGCTGGTTTTTTCCGGCTCTGGTGTGACCGCAGGCCAAAGCGATACACCTGTCGAGACCGTCGATATCGCTCCCACCATCGCCGAAGCGTTGGGTGGCGCATGGTTGGAGACATTCGCCGGCCGGGTGTTGATGGAAGCCTTCGGACACCAGCCTTCCCAGGAGGGCCAAGCGCTCAGTCACAAGCGCCAAAAGCAGTACGATTATCTGCACGGCCCAGACGTTGTACTTGAAATCAAACACCTATCTTAAAAAAAGGAACGCAAGTGCACCCCCAATGTGAGATTCCCAATCTGACAGCTGGAGGTGCACTTTTTTCATGGTTACTTCTACCGCATATACACTTGAGGCTTGAAGTATCTCTGCAGCGAGATGAACATAATCAAAAGCGGCAGAATCGTAAAGAAGCTAGCAGTAAGCGTTAAGTTGTAAACCGGGAATCCCTGTGGGTCTGTAATCGTTGTAATACCCAAAATTAGCGGCATCTTTGCTCTGCTGTTGAGCAGTACCAATGGCAGGAAGAAGTTGTTCCAGGCACCTACAAAGGCCAGTAAGAACAGGGTAATAGCCCCCGGGAAGATGTTCGGCAAACCTATTCTCCAGTAGATGGTAAAGTCGTTCGCACCGTCGATTTCGGCGGCATCAAAGACTTCATCAGATACCTGGTTCCAATAAGCTACCATCATGTATGTCCCAAATACATTAACGAAAGACGGCAGCAGAATCGCCAGCCGAGTATCCAGCAGGTTCAAATCTCTGAACATCATGAAAAGAGGCAGCGTGGTTGCAAATCCAGGAACCATCGCGAAAGCTAGGATCAAGACAAACAGTAAGCGTCTGCCGATAAAGTCATACCTTCGAAAAGCATAACCGGCCAATGATGCGATGAAAACTCCCATAAAGGCACCCACTCCGGCGTACAGCAGGGAGTTACCCATCCAGTGGAAGAACACACCGTCTTGGTATGCAAACACACGCGATACATTCTCACGCAGATGGCTCGGTATTCCCGGCAGGAGTGACTTCTGGAACAGCTGGCCAACGTTTTTCGTGATACCAATGGTCAGCCAATAAAAGGGGAAGATGAAGTATACCGCCAGCAGCACGAGAACGACTGTAACAGTTATGCGAAATCGTCTCCCAAGTTTCATTTCGATTCTCCTTCCCTTCTACTCCAGACGGCGTCCTAACATCTGCTTGCTTGCGGTCCTCAAGATATACAAGGAGAAGAGACAGGTCAAGCCCGCCAAGATGATACCCATCGCGGCAGCGTAGGTGAATCTCCCTTGTGAGAACGCCGAGTTATAGATATACATCGCTGGCGTGTAGTTGAGAGGCAGAACAACTAGGCCACCCAGCATCCACGGCTCATTGAAGACCTGCATTGCTCCGATAGCGTTAAAGATAAACATGGTTATCAATGGGTCTCTCAGCAGAGGAAGCTTGATTCTGAACGCTATCTGCCAAAAACTCGCCCCATCAAGCTGTGCTGCTTCTGAATACTCTCTTGGTATTGCGATCAGCGATGAGTACACGAGAAATGCTGTGTACCCTGTGAACTGCCAAAGGATGATAACAAGCAGTATAGGCGGTACATTATCACGCGTAAGAAGCTTAACGTCGCTTCTGCCTAATAGGTCAAGTACAGGACGCAGTGGTGACATGGAGTCGGAGAAGATGTACGACCATACCAGACCTGAGACAATGCCCGGGATCGTATAAGGTAGATAATAGAGAAAGCGGAATACTGCTCCATCCCGTCTGCGTGTTTCATACAAGAAGGCAAGGATGGTTGCCAAGAAAAGCATCAAGGGAACTTGAATTAACAGCAGAAATAGAGGGATTCTAAAGGACTGCCAAAACATCGAATCTGAAAAAATGCGGGTGTAGTTTTCTGCTCCGACATACCACATTCTAGCTCCACGCTGACCGTACGTAGACAGCTTGACACCCAGCCCAATGGGATAGACAACCATGCCAATGAACAGTACCAGGAAAGGAGCAAGAAACAGATAAGCCTTCGCTGTTGACTTCAGCCTCTTCTTAGTAATCCATCTCATTATTTCGATACCTCCGGACCTGGAGTGGTTCGCCTTCATCTTTTTGGAAAAAAGGGGGGACAAAGCCCCCCTTTAGTTACCTAACATTACTCGGGCAGCTCACCGATGATTACGTTGGTGTAACCAAACTCCTTCATGGTGTTGATTACGTCCTGTTCCCACATAGGCAGGATATCGGCGAAACGAGAGATCTTGCCGTCAACGTAATCCTGAATCAGGAGGCTGAGGCTGCTGTCCAGGTTAGACCAGATTGGGAGGCCGACGAATGTGGTGTTGATGCGGTTGTGTGCATCCCACAGAGTCTCTACGATTACTTGGCCACCGAAGAAGCTGTCTTCTACAGCCAGCTCATCGAGAATCTCGGCATACCTGGTGGATACCATGACCGGCAGGTTACTGTACTGGTTCAGGCATCTGAGCGAATCAGGATGCGAGTTGAGCCAGTTTACGAAGATAGCTGCAGCTTCAGGATTCTTGGAGTGAGCGGTTACGTAGAAGCCCGAACCGCCAAGCATACCGTTGTGAGGATTGGATGGGTCGTTGTTCGGAGGAGCCATGACCCGCCACTGGCCTTCAGAGTCAGGAGCATTGTACCGCAGCCACTCGGCAAACCAAGCGCCGTTGAGGACAGTTGCGGTTGTTCCTTCGTTGAGAGAGTTGTACCAGTCAGCATTCCACCACATCACAGGTTCGATGATACCTTCATCGAACAGCTCGCCCCAGAATTCGAATACTTGCTGAGCTGTCGGGTTGGTGAAATTGATATACCAGTCGCCATCATGGTAGTCGAACATCTTAGCGCCAGCTTGCCAGACCATACCTACCCACCACAGGGCGTAGCCTACAGGAGGTCCGTTGAACAGAAGCTCTGGAGCAACTTCCTTGAACTTACGGGCCTGTACAGCAAAATCTTCCCAGGTCTCGGGAACTTCAATGCCGTACCTGTCAAACAGATCTTGACGGTAGAACAGGGCAATGGCGCCGCTGTCTTGTGGAGTACCGTAGATTACGCCGTCTAAGGAGCACCAGCCAAGAGCTTCTTCGCCATACAGTTCTACAAAAGTATCAACGTCCAACCATTGGTTGATTGGTTGGAATGCGCCAAGGTCCATGTACTCTGGTGCAAAAGAGTACTCAACCATGAGAACGTCAGGAAGACCAGAACCAGCTGCTAATGCTGTTTGAGCCTTTTCATAGTGCACACCGAAGTCTTCCCAGATAACCTTGATGTTCGGATATGCCTTTTGGAATTCTTCAATGGAATAGTTTTCGTTACTGGTCCATGCCCACATGGTAATTGTTGTTTCTGGGCCATTGTAGGCTGGATAATAATCTGCTGCTAATGCGGGAACACTCAACACCAATACTGCAAGGAGTAATACGAAAAATCTCTTCACGCGCAAACCATCTCCTCTCTGAGTCTGTGTATGTGCTCGCTTGGCCTAACTACCACAACCCACACATCACTTCGATCTGGTTTTCCCACTGATCCCCCCTACATCACGCAACGTGTGTCATACGGTTGACATGAGTATTAATTCTCCAACTTGTATGAAAAACCTTCTATTTAGTTATAAATTCGTTGAAAGAATGCCTTTTCGATACCAAATGTTATGTATTGGTTTTGCTGAACTTGCTAACAGAAAAGACGGTTACAGCTCTATTAGCCGCAACCGTCTCCATTAGGTGCCTAAGCCTAAAACCTTCGCGGGAACTGCCTTACAATACCCCGCCACATTTCATCAGCCATTCCCAATGATTGAGTTTCTATTGCATCGTAGGTGCGAACGCTTCTCTCATACTGGCCTTGAAGCATCGTGATTGCTTCTTGGGTAACCTGCCGTAAGTGCTCAAAGAGCATCTCTCGCCACCTGCGCTCGGACCAGAACGGATTAATCCGAGCAAGGAAGGCTGCAATCACGAGGTGGTCGGTAAGCAGTCTGTCAAACTCTCTGGCATTCCTCTTACCATAGAACGGCAGCAACGCATCGGCGAAATCAGCAGGATTCTGGAGAAGCCTACGCAGCGTGGCTTGCTCGTCTCGCAGTTCAAACACTATGCTCATGATAGCCATCCTCGTCCAGGTGCCATGCTGTTCCCACAACTCGCGCATTTGATTGCTCAAGTTTAGTGCTGCACGGCTGATGCCGCCCGGACGCGGCCTCGGCCTGGGCCAAAAGAATGGGAAATCGTCGCGCAGAAGGGCGCTCCATGAGCTGGATTCTGGATCCAGTACTGGGTTCATCTAATCACCTCCACAGCTTGCTGCTGCACCCTATGCCCAAGAATCTGCGGAGGCAACGGCTCGTGGTTCCCAAAAGGAACCCTATTTTCGTCTCTTGCCATCTTTGTCAAAATGGCTTTTCAGTGCTCTCTCTGTTGCATATACAACCCAAAGCATCGGAATGCACTGCAGCACGCAAATCAGGCCACCAACTAGGCCAATCGTATCAGTATCCTTGCCCTGCAGTGGAACTACAGCCAAAACTGAGATGACAAGGACAATCCACCCGGTTCGGAACCAGAACCTGCCGGAGTACCGGTGCGCAAAATCCCATGTTTCCTTGTTCTTCATTGACATAGCTGTTCTGTAGCCATAGATACTGTTAATCTTTTTGGGTGATCTCCTCATAAAGGCAGCGCCAAAGCCAATCATGGCCCCTGGGATGAGGAGCACTGTTGCCATCATGAAATACCAGAACCACATGGTAACGCCTCTCTCTCAACCACTCCTCACCACAATGTCCCGAGGAAGAAGGCGAAGAAATTGACTAGGCTCACGTCGTTTCTGTGGGCTTGCAGTTGCGTGCCAGCTCATATACAGCTTCTGCTTTGCACGCGTAAGCCCCACATAGAAAATGCGCGTTTCCTCATCGATTCTGCCTTCCCGCATGGCACCGTAGTTGGGAAACTCATAGTGCACTAGTCCTGGCATGAATACCACATCAAACTCCAAGCCTTTCGCCTGATGGATGGTAATCACCGCCACCCGATCCTGTCGGTCGATACGGTCAATGTTTCGTACTAGAGCGGCAAAACTTACGAATGCTTCTAAGGCCTGCAGAGGTGGCAGCTTGCGATCATCAATCTCCCGCGCTGTATTGCGCAGTTCGTCAATGTTCCTCAATCTGTTCTCTTCGCGACGATAGTAATCGAAGAGCCCGCTTTCCTCGAGAATGAGATCTAACAGCTGATAGGGACGCAGTTCGGTCATGAGAGAACGCCACCTATCGATCTGTTCTGCCAGAGGCCTAAAGACATGGGCCGCGGCCTGAACAGTCCTCCGCCGCTCAGCTGCTCCCCGCTCTATTCTAGGAACCAAGTATTTCAGAAGCTCCCACGTTGTCGCCACATCATCAATTGCCCTGTGAGTCGGTCTATGAGAAAGACTCAATCGCTCGGCTAAATCGCCCAATTTATAGGAATTAGTCTCCATGAAGCGCCTAGCTAGAGACAAGGTATCGGCATAATTATCACGCACAAAGGCAATCTCGTTGCGACTGCAGGCACTTTCTAGCATACGAATGTCGAACACCACGTTGTGCCCAACAAGGATTCCGCCACCAATAAAATCCACAAAATCCCGCAGTACATCCCGCGGTTTTTCCCCATTTTCAGTCAAGAAAGCATCTGTTATGCCGTGCACGTATACACTTCTACCCACAGGTTTCCGCGGTTTTAGGTAGCGGTGGAAGGTATCCACCAATGCCCCTTTGTGGATCTTATAGGCAGCCAGCTCGATAATATCATCCTCTAGAGGATCGATCCCCGTTGTTTCGCAGTCGAACACGATTAGAGTGCTGTGTTGTACAGCGTTAAGCACTAGTTCAAAGGGGTCACCATAGTCTAGTGCTGATAGACTGAAAAGGTCAGTCAGCCGAAGCCCGCTCTTTCCTGCATCCTCAATGCGCTTCATAGTGGCATCTCCAACTCCACTGGCAGGCCTCTGCAAAATGCGGCGTGCGCTGACACGATCCTCGGAATTGAGGAGAAATCGCAAACGGGCCATGCAGTCCTTGACTTCCTGACGGCGGAAAAACTCATAGGCTTCCACAGTGATATGCGGAACCTGCTCCGCTTCTAGCACTCCCGAGACGGCACGGGCTCTCTTGTTGGAGCGGCAGAGAACGCCGATGTCTTTATAGGGAACACCACGCCTGCGGAGCCGCTTGATTTCCTGAGCAATCCACCCTGCCTCGCTCCTCTCATCGGGGGCAGAGTGAATCATAATCGGGTCTCCTTTTGTCGCGGCTTTGGCCGGACGAGGCGCTGTTTTGCTTAGAGCAGAAACCACAGAACCCGCAGCGCGGACCAAGGTCTCTGTTGCCCGGTGGTTTTCCACAAAGGTCATATACTCTTGACGAGGAAAATCCTGTCTAAACCGATCTATCACCGTTTCCGGTACCGAGCCTCGCCACTCATAGATAGTCTGGTCGAAGTCACCTGCTAGAACCAAGTTCTGCGCTTTACGAGCCAGGTGCGCAACCACCTCATATTCCATCAACGTAGTATCCTGCATCTCATCAACTTGTACCAGATCAAAGCGAGTGCTCCATTCATCGGCTAAAGGGCCGTTGGGCTTGAAGGCTCGGTGAGTTAATAGGATCAAGTCGGAAAAATCGAGTGCTTTGTATGCGGCCAATTCCCGATGATACAAGGCATAGAGCCTCTCAACGGTGCTTCTCTGTAGAGCTGGCCCTTCCTCAGGAGGTACTACCCTTCCGTAGAGCTTGTACGCTTCGAGCACATAATAAATAGTACTGGCGCTTAAATGCACCAGTTTTGGCAACTTGAGATCATCAATAATGTCTTGAGCATCATCTTCATCAATAATGCAAAAATCTTGGGGAATACCCAACTTCACGGCACCCTGGCGGATGATCCAGGCACACAGGCTGTGAAAAGTGCGGGTAACGACCTTGTGACTGTCTGCGGGGCAGTACAGTTCGATCCGCTGGCGCATCTCTTCGGCAGCACGGTTTGTAAAGGTCACACAGAGAATCCGCTCAGCTAGAATCCCGCGGCGGATCGCTTCGGCAGCGCGATTTGCCAAAGCGAATGTCTTACCTGTACCGACACAGGCATGGAGCAGAATGCTTCGATCAACGCATTCAATGAACTTCCGCTGAGCATCGGTAGGTCTTATAGGTTGCATCCCGCACCCTCCATTTAGTGTTTCACGCAACTCCTCAACTCTAGACAATCCACAAGCTCGGTGACCATAACTACATAGTCCCGCTCCAGCTGATACTGGAAATTGCCAGAAATGGATTTCAAATAAGCAGTCAACTCCGAGCGAGACCGCACTGATTGAAAAAGGCTGTGCAGGTGGAAATCATAGTTCGAAGGCATTCCGTACATAGCAGCCGGCTCAAGTGGGTCACTGTCATAGATGTGTTTCCCGATCTCAAGCACCCGCAGACCCTCTGCCAAATATCCAGCACTAGCCACAGTTTTATAGAGAGATATCATGAGTGCCGCATATACAGTTCGAGAAGTGCGGACAAGGTGCATATAGATCTCTACTGCATCGTGGTAGTTCCTGGTTCTCTTGAGCTGTACAGCTCTACTTATGTAATCATCCATCCACAGCGGCACATCCTTATTGGTTACTGGAAACCCAGCTATCTCGTTAAGAAAACCTCTGATGGCCGTGCCGATGTCTTCTACTACGGTATGCACTTCATGACCACCTTTCAGACTGTTACGTCTTAGTTTTGAGCAACTACCACTTCAGCAGGTACCCTGACCTGATCGTCAACGACAAATCCCCAGCTGACGCAGGAAATCACCTGGCCGCCAGCTAGTTCCAGACTGGGTTCTAACGCATATATAGAGTGAAGATGCTCGTCAAATCTGTCACCACGCTGAGGGACTATAGGTATTAAGCCCAAATGCTCGACGAGTGCAGTGTACTGCTTCAGAAGGTCCTCGACCGCCCGCTTATAGTCTGCATTAAGCTGCTCGCCATGGGTCAGTGTGCGCTCCATCAAGCGGAACATCTTAATCGCCTGATCCAGCCACAGGCCAAGAGTTCCTTCTAGTTTCTCGACAGACGATCGAGCTTCCGCGAGCTTCTCCTGCTGCTGTTCAACGATCTTTCGCAGCTCGTTTAACTCATCTTTGAAGTGCTGCACAAGTTCTTGGTAAGCCTGAGGAGCAGATGCCTCCTCTTTACCACTTGCCATCGCCTCTAAAGCCGCCGCTGTGTATAGAGAATAATCCGCTTCCCGCAGCTCTCCTACCCACAGGGTCGTAAAGGCCCACACTATTAGGAATGCACCTGAAAAGAGCAGTACAAAGGAACCAGTCAGCAAAACAAACGAAAAGGCCCGTTCAAAGCTGCTCACATTGGTGAGAGTAATAGCCAAGCAGGTTATGGCAACCGCCAATAGAGCTATTCCCAGCCCCAGCATCGAGTAATAGAAAAGACCCGTCCTTGGTCGTTCCTTCTTTGCCATAATTAGTTCCTCACCTCATCACTTGTGGCGGTATTAGAAACCGGGATGCGCAGATATGTACCCGCAGGAATCCTTGCCGGATCAGAAATCCCATTCAACCCAAGGACCTGCTCAATCAGCTCAGGCGTTGGCTTCATGCCGCACCGCTGCAGCGTTGTCCAAATCGAATCACCCCTCAGAAGACGCACCAGAACATAATCAGGTTGCTGGACAACCACCTCTACCGGGCCAGGAGTGAGAACCGGAACTTCGACCTCTACCTCACGCACAGATTCGGGCTTCCTCACTTCGTCAATCAGAGCCAGGAGCTGCTGCTCAATTGCTACTAACCTCTGGTCCAACTTGGCTAGCTCTTCATCGCGTTCCACAGCACCCTGCTGCGTTGCAGAGATAGTCATAATCCTCTCCTCAATGATAGTCAGCCTCTGATCCAGCTCCTCTGTCAATGATATCTTCAGGGGCTCATAATCAACAGGTTCAGAACTGACCGGTTCATTGAAGTAACTCAAGAGATACCCGCTCAACGCTAGCGAAGCAAACACAACCACGATCAATCCTGTGGACAAACGCTTGAGGATTCTTCGATTGTCCGGCATAGGCGTCGTTCCTTTCTATACTTTTAATAACGTCATTATCTTTTTTCACATTATTCTACATCAACGTAGTGAACCCTTTCCAAATCATGGCATAATCAGCAAACCGGCTGACAAAATTCGCGCCGGTCTTCTTTATTAATCTTGTTTTATGGCGCGAACAGCAAGAAACCTAAATAGATCAACAACATACTGATAGCTTCTTCTCTTTAACAAGGATTACAATCAAATACAAAGAGGGTTAACTTCACAGAGCGAAGATTACTAAAGGGGGAAAACATGTTGAGAAAGAGTCTATCCATCTGTTTGTTAGGATTGTTGCTGTTTGCTGTTATTGGCAGCGCTGTTCAGGCTCAAACCCTGAAGATCGCCGGCCTCGATGGCGGTTGGGGCCGAGAGCATTGGGACGAGCTTGCTCGCCGCTTTGAAGCTGCAAACCCTGGCGTTACTGTTGAGCTGACTCTAGCCCAGAATATCGCTGACATCCTCAGGCCACAGATCATCGCCCGTAACTATCCCGACATCATCTATCTTGCGGTTGGTTCTGCCGGTGGCCTGACCGACACCCTGATTAAGGAACAAGCTATCCTCGACATCACCGATGTCCTCGATATGGAAGTACCTGGTGAAGGTGTTAAGGTAAGAGACAAGATCGTTCCTGGCTTTACAGATACTCTGATCACCAATCCATACGGAGATGGAAAAACCTATTTGGCGCCGCTTTTCTACTCTCCCTGCGGCCTGTTCTACAACGCCGACCTTTTCGGCCCTGGCAAGTACCAGCTGCCTGAAACCTGGGATGAGTTCTTCGAACTTGGCAATCAAGCTCAACAAGATGGTATCGCTCTGTTTACCTATCCAACCACAGGTTACTTCGACGCTTTCTTCTACGCACTCCTGACTCAACTCGGTGGCCCTGAACTGTTCAACCGGGCCATGAACTACGATGTAGCTGCTTGGGAAAGCCCAGAAGCGACCAGAGCTTTTGAGATTATCGGGGAAATCGCAAAATACACTCATCCCAACACTGTTGCCCAGGCTAACGTAGCTAACTTTACCAAGAACCAACAGCTCATTCTGGACAACCAAGCTCTGTTTATTCCAAACGGCACCTGGCTGCCAAACGAAATGAAGGATGCTCCTCGCGCAGATGGTTTTGAGTGGGGATTCATGGCACTGCCGAAGCAGTCCAAGGATGGAGATTCTTACTCCTACACCTTCTTCGAACAGATGTATATCCCCAAAGGTGCAAGACAGGTTGACCTGGCGAAGAAGTTCATCGCCTTCATGTACACCGACGAAGCAGCGCAAGTGATCTACGAAAAGGCGGGCGCCGTGCAGCCCATCCTCGGAGCATCTGAACTCATGGCTGATGATGATCCGAATAAGCTCTTCTACACCATTTACGACGACGGCGCTAAAGCGTCTATGGGCGCCTTTGCTGCTGCACCTCCAGTCGCTGGTGTAGACCTGGCAAGCATCCTGTTCGGCACCATTGACTCGGTCGTGAACGGTGATGTCACCGTAGAACAATGGCAGAAGGACGTAGTCAACGCTGTTGCAAAGATCCGGGCGGCCATTGACGCTCAGTAATTAGATAAGACTTTTCAGCGGTAGTGGTGGACCTAGTCCACCACTACTGTTCACCAGCGCATTGCTGGTTTAGGGGGAGATCAAGATGAAGCAAAAAGGTTCTAAGATCTTTGTTTACTCCTGCATAGCCCCAGCCTTGCTTCTGTTTGCCGTTTTCATGATTTACCCCACCATCAGCGTTTTTCGCATGTCGCTTTACGAGTGGGGCGGCCTCTCGGCCAGGCGCACCTTTGTGGGGTTGAAGAACTTCAAAGTCCTTCTAGACGATCGGTTTTTCCTGCGCTCTTTTCAAAATACCGTCCTCATTATTACCTTGGTCACGATTATCACTTTGAGCATCGCCATCATTTTTGCCTATATTCTTATCCGGGAAAGAATCAAAGGGGAAAACTTCTTCCGTGTTGTGTTCTATATTCCCAATATCCTCTCGATTGCGGTGATCGCCGCTGTCTTTTCCGCGATCTATGCACCAGATCAAGGCCTCATCAACGGACTGGGAAGGCTCCTTAACCCTGATACTTGGGTCAATATTCAGTTTTTGGGGAACCCAAGGCTGGTCGTCTATTCGGTGATCGGCGCCATGGTCTGGCAGGCCATCGGTTACTACATGGTGATGTACATGGCCAGCATGGGATCGATTCCGACCCACCTTTACGAAGCAGCCCAGATCGAAGGTGCCAACCGGGTTCGCCAGTTCGTTGATATCACTCTTCCCCTCATCTGGGAAACGGTGCGCACCACTTTGGTGTTTTTCATCATCAGCTCGATTAATATCAGTTTCCTCTTGGTAAACGTGTTGACTGGCGGCGGGCCCAACGGTGCTTCGGAAGTCTTCTTGAGCTACCTTTACAGACAGGCTTACAACAACGCCAGCTACGGCTACGGCATGGCCATTGGAGTAGTCGTCTTCCTCTTTTCATTCGCTCTTGCCGGATTGGTTAGTCTCGTGACCAAGCGAGATGTGGTGCAGTATTAGGAGGTCCCTATGAACACACAGCGCGCACTTTATAGAGAGAGATTTGCCAAAGCAATTATATACATTCTCTTGATTGCCCTGGCCATTTCGATCATTGTGCCCCTCTTCTGGGTATTCAGTGCTTCTATTAAGGAAAACTCCGAGTTCTATGGCAATCCTTGGAGCCTACCGAAAGGACTTCACTGGCAGAATTATCGCGATGCGATCCGGAAGGCCAGACTTGGTGAGTATTTCTTCAACTCGGTATTTGTGACCGCTCTGTCGTTAACCCTCCTAATTGCGGTTGCCGTACCGTGCGCCTACGTCCTGGCTAGGTTCAACTTCAAGGGAAGAAAAATCGTCAATTTGCTGTTTATGGCTGGCCTGTTTGTCAACGTCAACTACATTGTGGTCCCCATCTTCTTAATGCTGCTGGGTTGGAATGATATCGCATGGGAAATCTTAGGCCGAGGTATCTTTCTGGACAATTTGGTGGTACTTTCTGTCGTCTACGCGTCCACCAACCTACCCTTTACGATTTACCTCCTCAGCAACTATTTCAGGACGCTATCTCGTTCTTTTGAGGAAGCAGCGTATATCGATGGGGCGAGCCACTTCAAGACAATGCTGCACGTCATGGTTCCGATGGCCAAGCCCAGCATCATTACAGTAATTCTGTTCAACTTCTTGGCTTTCTGGAATGAGTACATCATCGCCCTCACTCTCATGCCAGGCCCTAGAAAGACCCTGCCGGTGGGGCTTGTCAATTTGAACCAAGCGCAGAGGGCTGCAGCTGACTACGGGCCACTGTACACAGGACTTGTGATTGTAATGCTGCCCGTCCTCATTCTGTACATCATGACGCAGAAGAGACTCACGCAGGGAATGACTATCGGAGGAATTAAGGAGTGATCTTATGGGGAAGAAACGTGGAAGGGTAACTCTTCCAGCAGAAGCTGGTTTTGAGAAAGAGTCGATCGAGCTGTTTGAGAGATGGGGTGCGGATGCTATTCGGGACTGCGATGGTACCGAGCTCTCTGAAGATCTGCTGCGGCTGGATGCCAAGGTTTACAAGAAATACTTCGTCTGCCGGGGCCACAACGATTGGGTCAAGGAAAACATGGACCAGGTCCAGCAGATTTACCTGTTAAGCAACTATATCCTCGCCACATCAACCGAGCTTGAGATTCCTTTTATGGAAGGCTATTTTAGAAAGCAGATCCGCCCTGATTACAACCACGATCCAAAGAAGTGGTGGGAAGTAATCGACCGCACCACCGGCGAGGTCGT
>JAAYMS010000088.1 GCA_012521295.1 Bacillota bacterium | reverse complement strand
GGCGCCAATCCCGTTCCACACGTTGACAGCGATATGGTGATGGTAGCGGTTAGTTGACATGAAGAGGGCACTGCCACCCATTCTGCTCACAACTTCAAAACCCAAGCCTGTTGTATAGAATCCTTCCGCCTCGTCAAGATGAGACACATGCAGGCGGATGTGGCCGATGATAGCTCCTTCAGGCATTCCGCGCCATGGTTGGCCGGCGCCCCTTTCTTGGAGAAGGCTCTCGAAGTTTAGGGGGATGGTGTCCATTTTGACTATGTCGCCATACCAACGCCAAGTCGCGGGATCGCGATCAATATAGATTTCGATACCGTTACCATCTGGATCCTCAAGGTAGAGCGCCTCACTGACTAGATGGTCTGATGCGCCAAACTGAATGCCTTTCTTGGCGAAGTGAATCGCGATGCGTGCTAAGTCTGAGCGGTGAGGCAAAAGCACCGCAAAATGGTATAGACCGGCTCTTCTACCTGTTTTCGGGATGATATCTTCTGGTTGAACCAAAGAAATTAGTCTTGTGCTGCCATCAGCTGTCAGTCCGGCGCTGTTGTCTGTTTCCTCAAGAACCCTAAATCCCAGTATGTCTACGTAAAAAGCAAGAGCTTCTGCGAGATTCTCGACACGAAGCTTAACTTCACCAACCCAAACTGCTGGTTTGCTGTGGAACTGCATAGAGTTCCTCCCTTCTTAGGGCGCGAGATGCTCCTTATTGGTAATGATGATCTTTTATACTTGACATGTAATTCCCTGCAAGTATAATAGTAATGGAATTCATTATCACAATAAAGAGGGGGATTACATATGTCTCTAATCGGAAGAGAGATCAACGATTTCTCGGTAAAAGCTTTTGTAGACGGTGATTTCAAAGATATCACCAAACAAGATCTGTTGGGGAAATGGTCTGTTATTGTTTTTTACCCTGCTGATTTTACTTTTGTGTGCCCAACAGAACTAAGTGACTTAGCTGACCTCTATGAGGAATTCCAGAAGATCGGTACAGAGATCTATTCTGTATCTACCGATACTCATTATGTACACAAGGCGTGGCATGATGCTTCTGACACTATAAAGAAGGTTAAGTTTCCCATGTTGGCTGACCCCACCGGTAAGCTCAGCCGAGACTTTGGTGTCTACATCGAGGATGAGGGTGTAGCTCTGCGCGGCAGCTTTATCATTAATCCAGAGGGCAAGGTTGTCTCCTACGAGATCAACGACAACAGTATCGGCCGTGATGCTTCCGAACTCCTCCGCAAGGTTCAGGCTGCTCAGTTTGTGGCCAAGCACGGCGATCAAGTCTGCCCAGCAAGATGGCGTCCAGGTGCCGACACCCTCACTCCCAGCATTGAGCTGGTCGGTAAGTTATAAGGTTAGCCTTTCTAAGAGGTACTGTTCCCGATGGGGAATGGTACCTTTTTTAGTTTTCCTGGCTCTGGTTGCCTTGCAATAGCAGTTATTCCCAGATATGATGAAGGAAGAGAACGGAGGGACGAAATGCGGGAAGAAGAGAAGATCTTTGCCGGTATGTTGTTTGCGCCAGGTCATCCAGAGCTGCGAGCACTTAAGTTAAAGTGTCACAACCTGTGTACGGAGTATAACCAGACATTCGAGCATGAGCTCGAAAGGCGGCAGAAGCTGATCTCCCAGATTTTCTGTGAGTTCGGCGAGAACGGCTTTATCCAAGGCCCCATGTATATTCACTACGGATGTCATACCAGAATTGGGAAGAACTTCTTCGCTAATTTCAACCTGACCATTCAAGATGACACCTGGGTCGAGATCGGCGACCACTGCAGCTTCGGCCCGAACGTAACTATTGTGACGCCTGTGCACCCCATGCTTCCTAACGAGCGGCGCGCTCTCTTAGATAAAGACGGAGTTCCTAAGCATATGTGCTACGCAAAACCAGTGAAGATTGGCAATGACTGCTGGTTTGGTGCGAACGTCGTGGTCTGTCCAGGGGTAACCATCGGCGATAACTGTGTTATCGGGGCAGGCAGTGTGGTGACACGAGATATTCCCAGCAACAGCTTTGCTGCTGGCAACCCCTGTAGGGTGATACGTGAAATCACTGAGGCAGACAGCATGATCTATAAGCCTGAGATTTTGGGGGACAATCGGATCATAGAATAAGGCTGCCCTTAACGAGCAGCCTTAGGCAAAATAACTAGGCGGATATGTGAGAAACCTCGCTCTTAGAAGACACGAGCTTTCTCTCGTGCAGCTTTGATCGCTGCATTCATGATCGCATCAACGTCATTGCCGATGATGTCCAGACCATCGGCAAAGATGGTCTCATAATCGGTTATTCCTAAGAATGCCATAATTGTTCTCAGGTACCGATCACCCATCTCGTAGTCGGTGCCAGGCCCTTCGGAGTAGAGCCCGCCCCGGGTTGCAATATTGATTGCCCTCTTACCTGTGCAGAGGCCGACAGGGCCTTCTGCGGTGTACTTAAAGGTAATTCCAGAGACACAGACATAATCAAAATAGCCTTTGAGAATCGCCGGAACACTTAAGTTCCACATCGGCTCGGCAAAGACGTATTTGTCTGCTTCGGCGAACTGGTAAGCATACTTCAAGACAGGGTGTTGGCGCTGTTCTTCGATGCTGAGATCAGCCGCTGCTTTGATGTCGTCTGCTTTGAGCCAGCTGATGCCCTCTTTATATAGATCCAGCGTAATGATTTCATCACCTGGATTGTGTTCCATGTAAGCTTGGATGAAAGTTTCAGAGATCTGAAACGTTCGTGACTGCTCGGGCTTGGGATTTGCTTTGACATAGAGGATTTTAGCCATGACCATCCCCTTTTCATGATAATTTATAAGTCGCCTAGTTATTAATTGCCCTGAGGGATTATTCGTCAGCATACCCAGAAAACCTTCAGTAAGATTTCTTTATTGGTAGTGTTGATATTTTTTTCTGCCTGTGCTATGATATTTAAGGACAAATTATATAGACTATCTCCGAATCCGTAATGGACGTGGGGGACCCACCGTTATTTGGGGTGAATCTTGAGTGTTCTCAAGAGGGGCGACTTGGGCGTCCTAACCCGACAGCTAACCCCATAGGAGTGCACCAAGCGTATCATGGCTCGAAGTGAGTCGTTGTGCGCTTTTTTTGTTGTCTTCTCCTGGGGTCAGGCTGGCGGCGCTTGATGAACAGGTGAAGTATGCTCATCAGAGCCGAAAGCAGTTTAGGTGGGAGGGTTCGGAGATGAATGTATTATTGAAGCTCGGAATTATACTTTTTGTTGGCCTAATTGGGGGTAAGATTGCCCGCGTCTTTAAGCTGCCCAACGTTTCGGGGTACTTAGTAGCAGGTTTATTCTTGGGGCCGTCCTTCTTCAAGTTTGTCAGTGCCCAAGACATAGACTCGTTTACTGTGATTAGTGAAGTTGCCTTAGCGATCATTGCCTTTAGCATCGGCAGCGAGTTTGTCATCAAGGATATGCGCAAACTCGGAAAATCTGTGATGGTGATTACGCTGCTTGAAGTGATTGGTGCTATCGGTGTCGTCTTTTCGTTAATGTATTTTGGTTTTAAGCAGCCCTTTGCTTTCAGTATTGTGATCGCTTCTATGTCGGCCGCTACAGCCCCAGCTGCCACACTGTTGGTTATTCGGCAGTATAGGGCAAATGGTCCTCTGACGAGGACTATTCTTCCTGTAGTAGCTCTAGATGATGTATTCGGCATCATGGCTTTTGGTATTGCCATGTCCCTGGCGAGGTTATCCATGGGGAACGCCTCGAACACTCTTCTGCAGATGTTGAAGCAGCCGTTCATTGAGATTGTCGGTTCGCTGGCACTAGGTGCTGCTTTGGGTGTAGCACTAACATGGATTGCGAAGCGGGCATCAGATCGCGATGAACTTCAGGGCATTTCTCTAGCAGCAATCGCTCTAGCGACTGGCCTTTCTCATTATCTAGGCCTTTCGCCACTACTCACAAGTATTATGATGGGAACCATGCTGGTCAACTTGATGCCCACTTCTGCCAGGGTATTTGGTTCGGTTAACGATTTCGCATCGCCTGTATATGTACTCTTCTTTACCTTGGCAGGAGCAAGCCTTGATTTGAGTATTCTCTTAAGTGTGGGCGCTATGGGTATAGCCTATATCTTTGCCCGGGCTGGTGGAAAGATGCTGGGAGCAGGCGTTGGGGCAAAGATGATGAAATCACCTGAGACTGTGACAAAGTATCTTGGGCTGGCACTGCTGCCGCAAGGTGGAGTTTCCATCGGATTGTCGGTCTTGGTTAGACAGATGCTCCCTGAATATGCTGTGGCAATTACGACGATTATCATGTTCAGTGTTCTAGTCTACGAGGTATCAGGCCCGATCTTTGCCAAGATCGCTATTCAGAAGGCCGGAGAAATAAATGGAATGGATCGAGCTCGCAAGGAGCAGGTGCCGGTTGTTGAGGAGCTTGTGTTCTAGAATCTGAGAGAAAGAAGGTTGCCACCATGTATGCCCTGTTTATTGTGCTTAACCAAACCGATTACCTAGATGTAATCTTAGAGCGGTTTGTAGAGATTGGTGTTACCGGAGCTACAGTCCTGGATAGCCAGGGCATGGCCGGTGCCATTGCGAACAGTGAGAGAAGCCTGCCGCTTTTTGGGTCATTGAAGACCCTGATGGATGGGGCGAGGCCGTACAATAAAACCATCTTTACAGTCTTAAAGAACGAAGAAATGGTAGAAAAGACAGCGGCCGCGGTACAGGATGTGTTGAAAGATCTTCCTCCTAGAGGAATAGGCTTTATGTTTTCCGTACCCATCGGTAAGGTCTACTCTTTGGGTTCACGAGAATAAGATTGATGAATTAACTGCCGCGCAGCTGGGGAAGCATAATAGCAAACCCGTAAAGGAGGCTGCGCATGGAAGTTCATTGTACTGTCAGCAACTGCCAGTGGTGGGATAATAACTACTGTGCAGCTGAATCCATCTTGATAACAACAGATACTGTTGGAGCGGAGCTCCCAGAGTCCATTGATTACCAGCAGACACAGAGCATAGTGAACATGTATGGCGATACACCGGCTGATTCGTGTATGGCGACATGCTGCAAGACGTTCACAGAGCGCGGATGACTTAGAGTGGAAAGAAATGTCTGCTCTCCAAACGGCGGACTCATGGGAAAAAAGAAGCAGGGACGTGTGGGGTGCCAAGCACGTTCCCTGCAGAACCTCCGCAGTCACAAAGTGAATAATTCTAGGGAAGAACCAACTACCTGTCAGCCATTGCTGGACTAAGCGTTTCGCCGACACCAGTCCAGGTTATGTGACTAGTACTACCAGTTGACATCAGGTAATTGGATTTTTCCCCTTTATTTATGCTCCTAGGAGCTTTTCCTGGTTTTCTTCGACAAACTGGTTTGTATAGAGACGATAGTAATAACCTCGGGCATCCATGAGTTCTTCGTGGGTGCCCTGTTCTTGTATTGCGCCGTCTCTAATCACTAGGATGCGGTCTGCCGACCGAATGGTCGACAAACGGTGGGCAATTACAAAACTGGTCCGTCCCTGCAGCACAGTGCGGATGGCTTCTTGAATCAAGAGCTCTGTCTCGGTGTCGATCGATGACGTTGCTTCATCCAGCACAAAGATGCGCGGATCGGCGAGCACTGCTCGGGCAAACGAGATCAGCTGCTTTTCGCCGGTGGAGAGCAGTCCACCGCCCTCTCCAACTTCTGTCTGATAACCCTTCTCCAGCTTCATAATGAACTGATGAGCGTTCACCAGTTTTGCTGCCTCGATTACTTCCTCGTCGCTGGCGTTCGGCCGGCCGTAGCGGATGTTTTCTATAATCGTGCCCGAAAACAGATGCGGGCTCTGCAGGACATAACCTAAGTTGCTGTGCAGCCACAGAAGCGGCATTGTGCGGTAGTCGATTCCATCTATCAAGATGCGCCCTTCTGTAGGTTCATAGAACCGGCAAGCCAGGTTGACTACAGTGCTTTTTCCGGCGCCTGTTTCGCCCACGAGAGCTATGGTTTCGCCGGCCTTCACCTCCAAGTTGAAGTTGGTCAGTACCGGTTCTTCAGGGTTGTATGCAAAGGAGACGTTTTCAAACGTGATATCCCCTTTGATGGGCGGCCAGAGCGATCGGTCTGGGTTAAGTGAGTTGCCGTACTTAGCCACAACTTCTGGACTGTCCTTGATTTCTGGTTCGGTAAGAACTAGTGATATCACCCGCTCTGCCGAGGCATGAGCCGCCTGGAGCTCCGCTAACACTCTCGCCATTTCCCGTACTGGCTCGAAGAACTGGATCGTGTACGAGATAAAAGCTACGAGAACGCCGTAGGAGATCGCTTCGCGCATGACACCACTGCCTCCATACCAGAGGGCAAGGCTGGTTCCAATACTGCCTAGGACCAGCACGATGGGCATGAACAGCGATGAGTACACCGCAGCGCGAATGGCGGACGCTCTCATGGATCCAGTCAGTTCCGCGAATTCCTTGAGGTTTTCTTCTTCGCGGCTCATGATTTTGGTGGTAGTGGCGCCGCTGATACCCTCGTTGTATGCTCCTGTAATGCGTGAGTTGATCCGCCTGACCAAGCGATGTTCTCTGAGAATGCGCTTTTGAAAGGCGAGGCTGATGACTACCAAGACCGGCACGACAGTCATAGAGACTAAGGCCAGCTGCCAATTGAGGGAGAACATCACGGCCAAGTAAGTTACCATACTGGCAGCTCCCCAGAAAAGATCGACACATCCCCATGAGATGATTTCCCCCAGCCGGTTAATATCTGAGGTCATACGGGCCATAAGCCAGCCGACTGCTTTTTTGTCATAGAAGGAGAGCGACAACTCCTGAAGGCGGGCGAAACCAGCCTTGCGGATTTCGTAAGATATTCCTGACTCCACTTTGCCTGCGGTCATAATAAACGCATAAACGTTCAGCGCTTGGGCTGTCACAATGACCGCAAAGGCTGCAGCGAACCAGCCCAAGCCGCTCGTGGTCTGAGGTACAACAAATCGATCAATCGCGATTTTACTCATGTACGGGAAGATCGCATCAATTAAGGCGACACCGATGACGAATGCGATCAGAGTCAAGAGTTCACGCTTAAACGGCTTTGCGAACTTCAAGATTTCCCGCCAGAGCTTAAGGTCTATTTTCTCTTGTTGCGGTTCCTCAAAAAGGTCGTGCATTTGCTTCACCTTCATTCTATCGCTTGTAGTACTTGAGCGCTCTGCAGTTCCCAGATCCGTTTGTACAGGCCCGACTGAGTACTCAGCTCCGCGTGAGTCCCCGACTGCACGATCTGACCATCCTGCAGCACGAGGATTAAATCAGCATGCATAAGAGTGGTAATACGGTGCGAGATGATAAACGTCGTTGCCTGGCGAGTACGCGATCTGAGCGCATCTCGAATTGCTAGTTCCGTTTCGGTATCGACCGCGCTCAAAGAATCATCAAAGATCAAGATAGGGCTCTGAGTAATCAAGGCTCTAGCAATGGCTATGCGCTGGCGCTGGCCACCCGAAACCGATACTCCCCGTTCACCCACAAGAGTGTCATAGCCTTTTTCGAACTTCAGGATTACATCGTGAATGGCTGCTTCCTTCGCGGCCTGAAAGACTTCTTCGTCGCTGGCATCAGACCGGGCAAGTGTGATGTTGTCTCGAATGGTCTTAGCAAACAGGAATGGTTCTTGTGGAACAACGCCGATGTGTTTCCGGATCCATTTTTTGTCTATGGATTTCAGTTCGATACCGTCGATCTTAATGGATCCTGCCTGGTAATCATACAGACGGGCCAAGAGGTGAATAAGAGAACTCTTGCCCGATCCTGTTTGACCTAAGATGGCCACGGTCTGACCGGGTTTAACGGAGAAACTGATTCCCCGAAGTACAGGGTTTTCTGGTTCATAGCCGAAGTAGACGTTTTCAAAAGTGATCTGCCCTTTGATCTCTGGTTTGAGATGGTTTTCCTCCAAGATCTCTGCTGGTTCATCAAGGATCTGCTGTATGCGTTCTACAGCGACCAGTGCTTTACCCATATCTGTGAGGATCCGCCCCATCTGGCGGACAGGCCAGAGCAGCATTCCGATATATGATGTATATACGACTAAGGTACCGATGCTGAGCGTACCCTGAGCAGTAAAATAGGTACCAAAGGCTACCACTGCGGCAATTTGACCCAGGGCAAGAAAATCTGAAGCTCCCCAGTAGCAGGCTAACAGCCAGACCAGATGGTAAACCTGCTTCCGGTACGTGGAGTTCTTTTCCTCAAATTTGTCAATTTCATAAGCTTGATTAGCGAAAGCCCGGACTACACGCACGCCTGTCAAGTTCTCTTGCAGCACAGTAGTCATCTCAGCTTCGGCTTCATCTGTTTCCTGGAAAGCCTTCTTTACCTTCCAGAAAAAGACGACAGCAAAGGCGAAGATGAAGGGAACTACAGTCAGGGAAATGAGCGTCATGCGCAGATCCAGTGAGACCATAATGTAGGTCGCCAGGGTAATCATAAAGACTGCGTTCCCGACCTCAACCAACTGTGCTCCCAAAAAGCGGCGGATGGTATCTACGTCTGAAGTGCAGCGTTGAATAAGGTCACCTGTATCAGCCTTCTTGTGATAGCTGTAAGGCAGGTGCTGTAGGTGATCATAGAGACGGTCGCGCAGATTCTTGGCAATTGATTCGCTTGCTTGTGCTGACAGCTTTCCTCTCAGGAACATAAAAAGTCCCCGGAGAATTGTAATGCTGATGAGCATCAATCCGGGGACCCATAGTGCGCTTCGAAACTGCTGAAAATCATACCCTTCTATGAATTTCAGTATAGGGAAGGGTGCAGTAACCGGTTGGCCGCCAATTATTGAGTCGATTGTAACGCGAATTACAAGTGGACCCAGCATCGTAAAAAGTGCCGCCAAACCCACACTAACAATGGCTCCCAGATATATCAGCCTATTTCCATCCATATGATTCCATAAAAGCTTGATGTTTTTCATTTCCCGTCCTCCCTTCTTTCTGGCTGTTATTTTTCATTATAGCACCACTAGTGCAATAAGCAAGGTAAAGTTTGATTTTAATAATAAATGAAAAGACCGCTTGTTTTCAGCGGCCTTTTCTGGGGGACTAGATTGACTATTTCGCGCCTTGAGGAGGCCAAAGCAAGAAGTGTTCTTGGAAAAAAGCCTGGGAAGGCACTGCCGCTCGTCTACTGAGCAGCTTCTCCGACTGGTTACGCTCCGATGCTCTCAACGCGTTCTGTGACGAACTGGGTAAATCAGATTGTACTACCGCCCATGAACTCTGTTCGAGTATCGCCACCTGGACGATTTGGGGGGTTATTGCGATGCGGCACAGCCGGTACCCAGGCTTTGATCAAACTCTCATATATTACAGAACTTCGTTGGATCAATCTCGACATGGGGGCGGACTCTTTGGGTAATCCTGTTTTTTTCAGCAATGCTTCCTATAACAAAGCCCCGATGCGACGTTTGTATCACAACAGTGGAAAACCGCGGCCAAGGGCTGTCTTTACGAATTCGCTATATCATCTGACAGGTTTTTGACAATTGGTGTTGAAGTTACTAAAGAACGCGCACATAAGGGGGGTAGGGTGATGGTTCGAGGAGGCAGAAATGTCCTCCGGCACCATCAGCGTTACTTAGGCGAATCTCGTAGGGGATTGGCCGTTTTTGAAGTGCTTTGGGACGCAGATGAGCAACCGGTAGACTTTGTCGTTGTAGGATTAAACGACAGTTTTGCAGGGCTTTTCGGCACCAATGTTCAAGACGTCATGCGCACTCGGATATCCGAGTCGATGCCTGAGCTCTTCCGGGATTGGCATGCCGTTCTAGTAGAGACGGCTCAGACTAATGGGGAGCAAGAGATGGAGACTTGGCACCCAGGTTTAGAAGCATGGTTGAAGATCTCCTTCTACAGCCCAGCTCCAAATCTTGTAGGCCTGGTGCTAGAAGACGTGACCCCTTGGATTGAGACTGCAGCGGCGTTGGCTGAATCTCAAATCCAACTCAGGGAAAATGAGAACTTCCTCCAGACGATTCTAGACAATGCCCCGGTCAGCATTTGGGTTACTGACCCGCATGGGAACCGCATTATGGTAAACAAGCGTTACATGGAGGATACGGGCATAGGTACTCCGCATCCTAGCGTAACTCCTGAGGAAATGGAAATGTGCCGCCTTACAGACATGAAGACTCTGATGTCTGATACTCCCCAAGAATATGAAGAGCAGCTAACTTTCAGGGATGGAAAGAAGCATACACTCCGCACGATCAAGAGCGTGCTGCGTAAAGATAATGGTGAGATTATCGGGGTTTTGGGCATCGGGGTTGATATCACAGCCCTGAAACAGGCAGAGCAAGAGCTTTGGAAGCGTACATACATTGATCCTCTCACTGGCCTGTACAACCGCCGCTATTTAGAGGAAGAAATGCGCCGCCTGGATCAAGGGGGCAAGCTGCCCATAAGTGTGGTTATCGCTGACCTTGATGGGTTGAAATTGATTAATGATGCGTTTGGCCATCAAGAAGGAGATCGGCTCCTTTGTGCTATGGCAGATGTGTTCCGCCGGGCGAGCCGGCCCAGCGATATTTTGGCGCGCTGGGCGGGCGATGAGTTTGTCGTGCTTTTGCCCGAGACCTCGTATGACGAGGCAAAACATTATATCAACCGCGTTGGTTATCTGTGTGAAGGGCTCACTGGAAACCCCATTCCCTTAATTGCATCGCTGGGTGCGGCAACGAGACTGGACCGCAGACAGACTATGAGTGAAGTCTTTGCCGAGGCAGAGAAACGCATGTATAAGCGCAAAACCTTGAGTGCCAAAGATACACGTGCAGCGTTTGCCTTGTCTCTCAAGCGGATCCTGCTCGAAAGAAGCGACGAGACCGAAGCCCATATGGCTAATCTGCAGATTCTCGGCCAGGTTTTAGGCGAAGCTATTGGGCTAGACAACTCGCATCTCTATAAACTGCAGCTCTTGGCTGTTTATCATGATATTGGCCTGGTTAGGATTCCTGAATCTCTTCTGCGTAAGAGAGGCAATCTCACGCCAGAAGAGGTCGAGATCCTTAAGACACATACTGAGACAGGCTATCGCATTGCTTCGATAGTGCCTGACTTTCAGCAGGCGGCTGATGCCATCTTAGCACATCATGAATGCTGGGACGGCAGTGGTTATCCTAAGGGGTTACAAGGGGCGGAGATCCCGATCACTGCGCGGATCCATGCCATTACTGATCGGTTTGATACACTCCTTTTTGGGCGCCCCAATAGTCCAGCAGTCAGCCTCACCAGCGCGCTGCGAGAGCTGAAAGTCGGAGCTGGGACACTATACGATCCCGAACTCGTCGATCAGTTTGTCCGCCGGGTGCGGACGACGGATGTGTTGGATTTCCTCCAGAGTTCCAATCCGGCAGTGGATAGAGGTTTGTCAAGGTCATATTCTTGACATAAAAATCGTATGGATAAGCGAAAGTGAGTTGAAGCGATGTTTACCAAGGAACAGTTGAAGGAGCAGATTGCAGCCTTGGGCATTCAGCCCACCGACACACTTCTCATCCATTCTTCTATGAAAGCAATTGGTGAGGTTGAGGGCGGTGCGCATACCGTACTTGACGCTTTCAGCGAATATCTGAATGAAGGCCTCATGATTCTGCCCACTCACACCTGGTGGCAGATCAACTCAGAGTACAACGTATTCGATGTAGTGAATGAACCGTCTTGTGTGGGGATTCTTACGGAGCTGTTTCGCAAGCGACCTGGTGTCGTGCGCTCGTGGCATCCGACTCATTCAGTCGCTGCTCTGGGGAAGGATGCGGAGGATTACGTGCGGGGTGAGGAGCAGTTCGATACTCCCTGTCCGCGGGAAGGATGCTACGGGAAGCTGTATGACCGCCGAGCCAAAATCTTATTCTTAGGGTGTCCTTTGACGCGTAATACTACTATTCATGGTGTAGAAGAGTGGAATAATATTCCCAATAGGCTGACGGAGGGTCATCAGCTGCTCAGGATTAAGACTCCCGCAGGGGAGTTGATCGAGCGCCCCATGCGCCGTCACTCAGCTCCTGTGCCTGATATTTCTCAGAACTACGATAAGCTAGAAGAACCGCTGTTGAAGCGGGGCTATGCCGTAGAAGGCTATATTGGTAACGCCCGCAGTGTGCTTGTGGATGTAGTACCTATGACTGACTTAACTAGTGAATTTCTGCAGAGAAACCCTGACATATTCCTAGACAAGTCACCCATACCTGCAGATTGGTATTAAGAGAGGAGTGCTGACATTGAAAATTCTAGTTACCGGTGGAGCAGGTTTTATCGGTTCTAATGTAGTGGACGCCTATATTGCTGCAGGACATGATGTAGTAGTAGTCGATAACCTTGAATCAGGACAGCTCAAAAACCTCAATCCAAAGGCAAAGTTCTACCTGATGGACGTCCGCTCTTCGGATCTTCGGAAAGTCTTTGAGCTGGAAAACATTGATGTAGTTAACCATCATGCTGCTCAAAAATCCGTGCCCCATTCGGTAGAAGACCCCGTCTTAGATGCTGAGATCAACATCTTAGGGATTCTAAACCTCTTAGAACTGAGTGTGGAATTCGGTGTTAAGCGGTTTATCTTTAGCTCTACTGGAGGCGCGCTTTTGGGCGACGCAGATGTAATTCCTACCCCTGAAGATTCGCCTGTACAGACAATTTCGCCCTATGCGATTACCAAATACACCAGTGAGAAATATCTGGACTTCTACCGCATCACGCACGGCCTCACCTACGTGGTGCTGCGCTATGCTAACGTCTATGGGCCTCGCCAGATTGCCGAAGGCGAATGCGGCGTGACCCCGATTTTCTTGGATAATCTCCTCAACAACCGGCCCAGCAAGCTTTACGCTTATTCCGATATGCCCGATGGATGCACTAGGGACTACGTCTACGTCGGTGATGTGGCCCGGGCAAACGTTCTCGCCCTCGAAAAAGGGGATAACACAATCATCAACATTGGTACCGGTATCGAGGTTTCGACTGCTCAGGTATACCGTTATCTGCAGGAGGCCGCCGGTAAGTATGATGTACCCCTGGTTCCAGCAGGTGAACGGGTAGGAGACCTGCGCCGCAGTGCTTTAGACATTACTCGTGCACGTGAAGTCCTGGGATGGGAACCAAAAGTAGATTTCCCAACCGGACTGAAGGAAACGGTTGCTTATTTCACAAAAGAATCTTAAGCCTGGGAGTGACATTGTGGCCAAAGAACGCTTGCGCCAGCAGATCGAGTTCATAGTTGAAATAGATAAACTTAAGCATGTCCTGCGCCGTAACTTAGTCATCGATGGTTCGCGCCGCGAAAACGATGCGGAACACTCGTGGCACCTGGCGGTGATGGCCTGCTTGCTCCAAGAATATGTGGAGGAACCTGTGGATCTAACTCGGGTCCTGAAGATGGTTCTTCTGCATGATCTGGTTGAAATCGATGCTGGCGATGTGTTCTGCTATGACGATCAAGCCCACATTGGCAAAGCCGCACGAGAAGCACAGGCAGCAGAGCGGCTGTACGGGCTTCTGCCTGAGGATCAAGCCCAGGAATATCTGGACATTTGGCGGGAGTTCGAGGAGCATCGAACTCCCGAAGCCAAGTTCGCCGCCTGCTTGGATCGCCTACAGCCAATCTTGCAGAACTACCACACTCAGGGCGGAACGTGGGTAGAATACAAGGTGCCGCTGGCGAAGGTAAGAAAGCGCTTGGAGCCGATAAAAGAAGCTTCAGTGGAGCTGGGCGAATTTGTAGAAGAGCTGATTTGCGATGCTCTGGCCGAGGGTTTCCTAGAGGAGGAGTAGGATGCGCACTTGTACAACTGCAGCACTCATAGTATTATTGTTAATAACCGGGACAAGCAGCATAGTATATGGAGGATTATCTGTGGAAGAACTAAACATGAATAAAGCACTTACAGCTGAGGGAGCGCAATCCCTGGCTGATCAGATGTGGGAAGAGTGGAAGGTCAAAATCGCTGAAGAACGCCGTGAGGCCATTGAACAGCGAGAGATCACAGTCAACGATGTATCGATGAAATTCTGGTACACCACTTACGGAGAGCCAGTGGAGGGCAAGCGCAGCTTGTATATTTCCATGCATGGTGGTGGAAACGCTCCGGCTGAGCTAAATGATCAACAGTGGGAGAACCAGAAACAGCTTTATCAGCCGAAGGAAGGCATCTATCTGGCACCTCGTGCACCGCGCAACACATGGAATATGTGGCATGAAGAGCACATCGATCCTCTCTTTGATTATTTGATTGAAAGCTTGGTTGTACTCGAGAATGTAGATCCAAACCGTGTTTACCTGATGGGCTACTCTGCCGGTGGTGACGGAGTCTACCAGTTAGCACCTCGGATGGCTGATCGCTTTGCCGCAGCGGCGATGGCAGCCGGGCATCCAAACGAGACCCAGCCCTATGGCCTCAGAAATCTGCCCTTCACTCTGCACATGGGTGGACAGGACTCGGCCTATGACCGCAATAAGGTTGCCGCTGAGTGGCGCGATTGGCTTGCCGAACTGAAAGAGAAGGATCCAGAAGGCTATGAACACTGGGTAGTGATCTATCCAACCTATGGCCATTGGATGAACAGGGCCGATGCCACTGCAGTACCGTGGATGGCAAAGTACACCCGCAATCCGTATCCTAATAGAGTTGTGTGGCTTCAGGACGATGTGACCCACACCAGATTCTACTGGCTGGCTATCGATCCTGAACTTCAACAGGAGCGGACAATGGTAATCGCGAGCATCGATGGTCAGGATATCATCATTGAGCGGAGCGATGTTCCTAGACTGAAGATCCGCCTCCATGACAAAATGCTCAACCTAGATGAGCCTGTGCGGGTTGTTATGGGAGATCAAGTATTATTTGAAGGAACGGTTTCCCGTACCGCGGCGGCCATCGCTCAACACTTCGAAGAACGCAAAGATCCCGAATCTGTTTACTTCGCAGAAATCGAAGTGGAGATTCCAAACTAAGACAAAAATAAGCCCCATCTGGAATCATGCAGATGGGGCTTTTGCATACTGTGCTGTTACTTAACCACAATGTTGTAGATCTTGCCGGGGACATAGATCTCTTTGACTATCGTTTTGCCTTCAGTGAAACGGACAATATTGTCGTTGGCCATTGCCAGCTCCCGAGCCTTCTCTACCGTATCAGTGAGAGAAACGGTGATTTCACCACGAACTTTGCCGTTAACCTGCACAGCGATGGCGACTGTATCTTCAACCGTCTTTTCTGGATCCCATTTCGGCCAGGTGTGAGCATGCACATAACCTGGGAAGCCCATGCGGACCCACATTTCTTCGGTGATGTGAGGTGCCACAGGGTTAAGCAGGATCAACAGGGTCTTCAGTTCACCATGGGTGATCTGGCCCACATCATTGATATCGTTGACCAGAGCCATCATGGCAGCGATAGCAGTATTGAACTTCAGGTTCTCATAGTCCTCGCTGATCTTCTTGATGGTGCGGTGGAACTTGGTTTCTAGCTCTTTGCTGTACTCGTCGCCGGGAACAGCAATCTCCTGCAGTTTCCAGAAGCGATCCAAGAAACGCCGGCAGCCGCGCACACCATCTTCGGACCAAGGTACTGCCTTTTCAAAGTCTCCGATAAACATCTCGTACAGCCTAAGTGTATCGGCGCCGTACTGGTTGACAATGTCATCGGGATTGACGACGTTACCCCGGGACTTAGACATCTTCTCGTTGTTTTCGCCAAGGATCATCCCGTGGGATGTACGCTTCTTGTATGGCTCAGGGTGAGAAACGACCCCGATATCATACAAGAACTTATGCCAGAACCGGGAGTACAGCAGATGGAGTGTGGTATGCTCCATTCCACCGTTATACCAGTCTACCGGCAGCCAGTAATCTAGGTTTTCTTTGCGGGCCAATGCTTCATCATTGTGCGGATCAGTATAGCGCAGGAAGTACCATGACGAACCGGCCCACTGCGGCATGGTGTCAGTCTCGCGTTCGCCCGGGCCGCCGCATTTTGGACAAGTGGTTTCAACCCACTCCCGAATATTAGCCAGTGGTGATTCGCCAGTGTCTGTTGGTTCGTAGTTTTCTACATCTGGCAGGAGCACAGGCAGCTGTTCTTCTGGCACTGGTACCCAACCGCATTTCTCGCAGTGAATCAGGGGAATTGGCTCGCCCCAGTAGCGCTGGCGGGAGAACACCCAGTCGCGCAGTTTGTAATTCACTTTGCTGCGGCCTAAGCCTTGTTCTTCAAGCCAGTTCGTGACCTTCTTCTTAGCATCGGCCACTTCTAGCCCATCGAGGAAGCCAGAGTTCACCAAAATACCAGATTCGGTGTCTGTGTAGGCTTCTTTCTCCACATCGCCGCCTGCCACAACTTCTACGATAGGCAGGCCGAACTTCTTGGCAAATTCCCAGTCACGTTCGTCGTGCCCAGGGACCGCCATAATAGCACCAGTTCCATAGGTCATGAGCACGTAGTCAGAGATCCAGATGGGAATTTCCTGGCCAGTGGCAGGGTTAATTGCCTTCAGCCCTTTGAGCTCAACGCCGGTCTTATCTTTTGCGAGGGCTGCCCGTTCGAACTCCGACTTTTTCTTGGCTTTCTCCCGATACTCCATTACATCAGAGAGATTCTCGATACGATCCTTCAGCTCGTCGATCATGGGGTGCTCCGGAGAAATTACCATGTATGTTGCGCCAAATAGAGTATCTGGACGGGTGGTGAAGACCCGCAACTTGTGATCGGTATCTACTACGTCAAAATCGATCTCGGCACCTTCGGAACGGCCGATCCAGTTGCGCTGCTGAACTTTGACCCGATCGATAAAATCCACCAGCTCCAGGTCGTCGATCAGTCTGTCTGCGTAAGCGGTGATGCGCAGCATCCACTGGTTCTTGATGCGTGTTTCAACTTCAGCACCGCAGCGCTCGCAGCCACCATTTACGACTTCTTCGTTGGCCAGCCCAATCTTACAAGATGGGCACCAGTTGATGGGCATTTCGTGTTTGTAGGCAAGGCCATGTTCAAACAGCTTCAAAAAGATCCACTGTGTCCATTTAAAGTAATTGGGATCGGTTGTATCGACTTCACGAGACCAGTCAAACGAAAAACCCAAGCTCTTGAGCTGTTGCTTGAATCGGGCAATGTTGCGCTCTGTGACTTCCCGAGGATGTACTTTGTGCTTGATCGCGAAGTTTTCAGTGGGTAGGCCGAAGGCATCCCAACCAATAGGATAGAGGACATTATAGCCTTCCATGCGGCGTTTTCTGGCCACAATATCCAGAGCAGTGTAAGGACGTGGATGGCCCACATGAAGGCCTTCGCCCGATGGATAAGGAAATTCGATTAAAGCGTAGAACTTAGGTTTGGTGTAGTCATCTGATGTGCGGAAAGTGCCCTCCCGCTCCCAAAATCCCTGCCATTTTGGCTCGATTTCATGGGGATTATACCTGTTTTCCATTGCAGCTACCTCCTCGACAGACTCCACAGACAAAAAACCCGTCCATCTTTTTAGAGACGAACGGGTCGCGGTACCACTCTAATTAGCACAGTTCTCTCACGAGGAAACTGTGCTCACTCAAAACCTTTAACGGGGTTACCGGCTGAGGTTACTCTTATTCACCCCAGCAGCTCCTGGGCGAGTTCAGGCTTTAACTGCTGCCTTGCACCACCCGGCAGCTCTCTGTAGATGTGCCCTACTACTCCCAATCATTGCTTCTTACCGAATTTATCTTCGTTCATTTTAGCAAGTATGTCTGCAAAAGTCAATAGTACCCGCTCTCTGTCGTATTTTCAACGTACCATAACCATACCACTTGGCAAAATGGTACCAAAAAAACGCAGAAATGGTATAGCTTATTTGTGTTTTTGTGTCATAATAGAAGAGGCGAGCCCAACATTGGAGAAACATAGAGGTGAGATTATGCATAGTCAGAGTACCCGTACAGGTGTGAAGCGGGGCTATACTATTCCTCTGTTCGACTTGGCTTGGGAAACAGAGCGTGTAACCGTTGTCGATAAAGAGGAAGGACAGTACTTAGGGCATGTAACCAGCATCCTGGACGATGATGGCAAGACAATTGTGGCAGTGTACCCAAAAGGCCATGGCCGCGGCCCGATTGTGATGAAGCGCAGCACTGATGGCGGATTGACCTGGAGCGACAGGCTTCCGACGCCCAAGAGTTGGGAAACCTCCCGCGAAGTACCCACTATCTTCCGTACCTTTGATCCCGATGGGAACGAGTTGTGGCTGCTCTTCTCGGGCCTATACTCGATCAGGCTGTCTGTATCGAAAGACAAGGGTGAGACCTGGAGTGAGCTTGAACCGATCGGCGACTACGGTGGAATTGTTGCAATGAGTGATCTCCTACCGCTATCTCAGCCAGGCCATTACGTGGCATTCTTCCATGATGATGGGCGCTTCTTCAAGGGTGGCCCAGGCGAGGTATGGGGTTCGCCCGCAGCAGATTATGATGGGGGCATGCGGGTTTACGCTGTATTCAGCGAAGATGGCGGCCTCACCTGGAGTGAGCCTCACGTAATTGTTGAGCATCCACAAGGACATCTCTGTGAAGCTGGAGCTGTCTATTCTCCAGACAAAAAAGAGATGGCGCTTGTCATGCGGGAAAATAGACGCCAGTTCAACTCGATGGTCAGCTTCAGCACCGATGAAGGAAGAACTTGGACCGAGCCACGCGAGCTGCATGGCGCCTTGACAGGCGATCGGCATACTATCCGTTATCTCAAAGATGGGCGCATCGTTGCTGTCTTTAGGGATATGTGCCATGTGAGCCCAACTCGTGGTGACTTCGTAGCTTGGATCGGCAGCTATGAGGACCTCAAGAACGGCGGTGAAGGTGATTACCGCGTTCGGCTTGGCAAAAACTACTACGACTGCGACTCCACATACCCAGGAGTGCAGGTTCTGCCTGATGGAACAGTGGTTGCGATCACCTACGGACACTGGAACCAGGGTGAGGAACCCTATATCATTTCTGTACGTTTCCACCCTGAAGAGCTGGACGCGCGTTTGGGTAGGAAATAGCCTAGATAGACCCCTGCTGCATGTCGGCAGGGGTTGTTTCAATGCGTACTGTGGAGGGAGGAGCGATACCGTTGACCAAAATCTCCTCGGGTGGAATTGGGGTCATGAATGAAATGGCCGTCCACTCTGCCCTAAAGCAGCTTTATTATCAACCTGGTGATGTCTTTGAGGCAGAGGTAGGGCCATACCTGGTCGATCTTGCCAAACCAGATCGCTTAGTTGAAATTCAAAGCGGTGGTTTTTACTCCATACGCGGGAAGCTCGAGGCGCTTCTCGAGAAATATGTTGTGCATCTGGTTTATCCAGTGGCAGCTGTAAAGTACATAATTAGCTTATCTCCAGAGGATGGTTCTGAAATACAGCGGCGCAGATCACCGAAGAGAGGCACAGTATATGACGTTTTTGGCGAGCTTGTTTACATACCCACGCTGCTTCAACATCCCAATCTACGCATCGAAGTAGTGTTAATCGAAGAGGAAGAACTTCGCTGCCCTGATGGTAAGGGAAGCTGGCGCCGGAATAAGGCGAGTATTGTCGGGAGACGCTTAGCAGAGGTGGTGGATCGGAGAATGTTTGCCTCACCACAGGATTATCTCGCTCTTCTGCCCGACAATCTTCCGTGTCCTTTTTCAAATAAGGATTTAGCAACCCTTCTTGGCCTGCCCCTTTCTCGTGTGCGGCCGATCACATATACACTGCGAGAAGCTGGGTTTATACAACTGGCAGGCAAAACAGGCAACCTTTTGCTCTACAAACTACTCGACTAACAAAAGTTATCCACAGTATACACAGGTTACCCACAACATTCCGCGTAAAACAGTTGTTCGGAGTCAACTTGTAGGGGTTCCTCTTATTAAGAATGTATAGCAAGATTGGAAGTGTGTTACATAAATAGGATTGATAACCATTAATAAATATGATATAGTAACATATGCCATTAAAAAACATGCCTAGGAGGAAGATCAAGTCCATAAGTGTGTGTAAAATCCCTCGGTTAGATGAACTCAGCGTATTGGGGTAACCTTACTTACTTTTTTTGCTTGTTGCTGTTGTTTTTTCCATTCATGGTATTCCGTCATGTC
>JAAYMS010000087.1 GCA_012521295.1 Bacillota bacterium | reverse complement strand
GCGTATCGCCTGTCTTGACAGGAACGAAGTTCCAGTCACAGTGGTAATGCCCCTTCAGAGACTTCACCCCATTGTTCGTGCAGTAGATAGGCGTGTCAGGGATTTCTCTCATCAACTCGGGCAAGGCACCGCTGTGATCCACCTCACCATGCAGAATCACGATGGCATCAATGGATTTCAGGTCAACTTCGTCCTTGAGGTTTGTGACATACTCCTTAGCATAAGGCAACCACACCGTGTCTATCAGCACAGTCTTTTGATCCCGAATGAGATAAGAGTTGTAGGTCGAGCCTTCCCAGGTGGAATACTCCTCTCCGTGGAAAGTCGCCAGCTCCCAGTCCACCTTACCGACCCAAGTAACGTTGTTCGTCAGTCGCTTGCTCTGCTTCATGCTTGGCCCTCCTTATTTAGCTGTTTCTAAACCTCTGCACCCCGGATTTCACGCACCAAATCAATTAGATGAGTAATAAGGACTTTACCAACAGCAAAGATTGGTACACCCAAAATCATACCCACAATCCCGGCCATACTGCCCGCAGTCAGAAGGGTTACGATGATGGTCACCGGATGCATGTTGAGCTTCTTACCCAAAACTAATGGAGATATAAGATGGCTTTCGGCCTGCTGGGCGACGACAAACACGATCAACACCTTTACGGCAGTCCATGGAGAAACCATCAGCCCAACGACTAGCGCAGGAATGGCTCCGGCCACAGGGCCAAAATACGGAATGATCTCTGTCACCATTGCCACTGCTGCAAAGAGCAGCGCATAGTCAAGGCCGATAAGCCGCAGGCCAATATAGACAATCAGACCCACAAAGAAACATACGACTATCATGCCCTGTACATACGAACTGATAGTCATGTGGATGCTGTAGAATACATCTATGACCTTCTTCCTATAGTCTTCCGGGACCGCTCTGGCCACTAAGTCAGGGAGCTTATGGCCATCCCGCAGCATGTAGAACAGAAGGATCGGTACTGTAAAGAGAGCAACGGCTACGTTAGCAACCGAACCAATAAAGCCAACAAAATTAGCTGCAACGCTTTCTAAGACCGAATCAACAACACCAATATAATCGATTTCGCTCCATTTACGGAAAAACTCAAACCGATGGAACTTAGAGAAGAACGTCGATTCTTGAACTTCCCGTATATAGGTATCAAGCTGGCGCAGAATCGTGGGAGCGTTAGTGGCTAGGTTAGTCAGCTGCCTCTCCAACAGCGGCACAAGCCAGAGCACTGCTAGAAGAAGCAAGGTTCCTAACACGACGTATACGGCTAGAATAGCGGCGGTGCGCGGCCAGCGCAGACGCTGCAGTCCAGAAACAACTGGATCAGTTAAGTAGAACAGAATCCCCGCTACCAAAAACGGCAGAAATATCGTAGTTATCAGCACAACCACAGGCTGAAATACAAAAGATATCTGCTGTCCCAGCCAAATAACAGCAAAAAGCAGCAGCAGCCAGATTGTGCCTTGGAAAAGCCTCGAATGAAGCAGCTTCACCTGATCACTCCTACCCCCTAGGGTAAACGCTGCGCAAGCAGCCACTCATACAGTTCTGGGTTGGCGTAGGTCTCGGTCCACGAATCATGATCTGCCTCTGGGTAAACCGTGAACCGCACATTGCCTCCCACCGTGCGAAGCTCTTCTACTAGTATTTCCGATTCCTTCAGCGGCACAACCTCATCCTTAGCGCCGTGGAACACCCAGATCGGTACGTCTTTCAGCACCCGGACTCGCTCTGGAAAGCCAAAGAAACGCAGGCCTCCTCCGCAGATAGGCACAACAGCGGCAAAGCGAGTCGGATTATGTGCGGCAAGGTGCCATGAACCATATCCACCCATGCTCAGGCCGGTGAGATAGATGCGTCTCTTGTCAACGCGGTATTGAGCCTCAAGTTCGTCGAGCAACAGATCAAGGCTTTCCACGTGCAAGTTCCACCAAGAGTCTACAGGGCATTGTGGCGCCACCATAATAAAAGGCAGCTGCTTTCCTTCCGCAATCAGCCGTGGTGGGCCATGCTTTTTCAAGACCTCAAGGTCGCTGCCGCGCTCGCCAGCCCCATGCAGAAACAAAACTAAGGGCCAGTTTTTCTGTTCATCATGATCGTACTCCGGAGGAAGATATAGCAGATAATCCAGCGCAACTTCTTTTTCTACGACTTTACGAAAACTCTTTGCTTCCATGACATTCACTCCCCTCTTGCATAATCAATTTCGCTCCCCAGAAACATTTCCCTGCCACAATGGCAGGATACACCATTAGTGAAAATTTCCGCAATTCAAAGCAGGAACTGCCGGCATTTTCAGGTATTATAATTAGTTAAGGTATTTTTATGTTCAAAGTCTAGGAGGATTCAACGGTGCATGTTTTTCGAGTTGGAATCGACATCGGATCAACGACCGTCAAAATTGCCGTACTAGATATAAACGATGAGCTGATCCATGCCGATTACCGCCGCCACTACTCTGATGTAAGAACGTCAGTGCTGACTCTGCTTGAGGCTGCGTACGAGAAGCTTGGTAACTTCCATGCAACTTTCATGATTACCGGTTCTGGAGGAATTGGGATTGCCCAGGCCTGCGGTGCCGGTTTTATTCAGGAGGTGATCGCGGGTACAACCGCGATTAAAGCGGTCTGCCCAGAAACCGACGTGGCCATAGAGCTTGGCGGCGAAGATGCCAAGATTATCTACTTAAGCGATGGCATGGAGCAGCGGATGAATGGGACATGTGCCGGGGGCACGGGGGCATTCATCGATCAAATGGCAATACTGCTCAGTACTGATGCGCAGGGCCTAAATGAGCTTGCTAAAAACTACACTACGATCTACCCCATTGCTGCCCGCTGCGGAGTTTTTGCGAAGACAGATATTCAGCCGCTTCTCAACGAAGGTGCTGCACAGGAAGATATTGCTGCATCTGTCTTTCAGGCTGTTGTGATTCAGACCATCAGCGGCCTGGCTTGCGGGCGCCCCATCAGAGGAAACGTGGCATTTTTGGGCGGCCCGCTGCATTTTCTGTCAGAACTGCGGCAGAGATTCATCGAAACTCTCAGGCTGACTCCTGATCAGGTGATAGTTCCGGAGAACTCGCAGCTGATCAACGCCATCGGAGCAGCGCTGTCCTCAACAGAGGAAGAAGTTGTCACCCTAGAAGAGCTCATCGAGAAAGCGAAAGCTGCGGCTGGTGTTACCGTAGAAGAAGCGCCACGCCTCGCCCCCCTGTTCAACAACGAAGCTGAGTTAAGCGAATTCCGCAGGCGGCAGGCAAGACATAAAGTGAAGCGCAGAGAACTCTCCGAGTTCTCTGGCGACTGTTATCTAGGGATCGACGCAGGTTCTACCACAACCAAACTTGCACTAATCGACTCCGAAGGATCCCTGCTGTACTCGTACTACAGCAGCAACCACGGCAGTCCTTTAGATACCACCATCGCCGCTCTCCAAGATCTATACGCCAAGCTGCCTCCAGGAGCCTTGATCCGCTGCACTGCGGTAACGGGATATGGTGAAGGGCTCATCAAGGCTGCACTGCGTGTGGATATTGGCGAGATTGAGACAATTGCTCACTACAAAGGCGCTGACTTCTTCTGCCCCGGCGTTGATTTCATTCTGGATATCGGCGGACAGGACATGAAGTGCATGCGCGTGCGCGATGGCGTGATTGAGAGCGTCCTCCTCAATGAAGCCTGCTCATCAGGATGCGGTTCGTTCTTGGAGACGTTTGCCAAATCGCTGGACATGTCTATTGAGGAATTCGCTCAAGAAGCTCTCACAGCCAAGCGCCCCGTTGACCTTGGCTCGCGCTGCACAGTGTTTATGAACTCTCGTGTCAAGCAAGCCCAAAAGGAAGGCGCTGACGTCTCCGATATTTCCGCCGGCCTCTCATACTCGGTTGTCAAGAACGCGCTGTTCAAGGTGATAAAGATCCGACGTCCAGAAGAACTTGGAGAACGGGTCGTTGTCCAGGGCGGTACCTTCTACAACGATGCCGTGCTGCGTGCCTTTGAAATTCTGACCGGGCGCACCCCTGTAAGGCCAGATATTGCTGGGATCATGGGTGCTTTCGGTGCAGCGCTCATTGCTCGTGAACGCTCCCCTAAGGGCCACCATTCCACCATTCTTGGGCCCGAGTCGCTGGCAAAACTCGAAGTCAAGACTTCTAAAGCTCGCTGCGGTCTGTGTGTGAACAACTGTCTCCTCACCATCAACCGTTTCGGGCAAGGAGAACGGTTTGTATCTGGTAACCGCTGTGAACGCGGGGCTGGAGGGGCCCGTAATCCTAACCGGCTGCCGAATCTTTATGCGGAGCGCTATAAACGACTGTTCAGCTATGAACCACTACCTCTTGCCCAAGCACCTCGGGGTAAGATCGGAATCCCGCGTGTACTGAATATGTATGAAGACTATCCATTCTGGTTCACATTCTTCACCAAGCTCGGATTCCGTGTCGAACTCTCACCCGACTCCTCGAAGGGTGTCTATGAACAGGGCATCGAGACTATGCCGTCTGAGTCCGTCTGCTACCCAGGCAAACTCACTCACGGTCATATCGTCAGTCTGGTTGATCAGGGATGCACCACGATCTTCTACCCCTGCATCACCTTTGCGGCAGAGGAAGTGTCGCATGCGGATAACCATTTCAACTGTCCAATTGTAACCTCATACCCAGAGGTACTTAAGAACAATGTCGAACTCCTGCGTAAAGCGAACATCAAGTTCTTGATACCCTTCCTTCCTCTTCACGACAAGGAGGGGTTGGTTGAACGGCTCATCGAGGAACTCGGCCCAGCTTTGGGTCTTTCCGTTGCGGAAATAGAAGAAGCGGTAGAAGAGGCGTGGGATGAACAACAGCGTTTTCGAGCCGACATACGGGCCATGGGCGAAGCCGCATTGGAACGCATCAACAAGGAGGGTTTGACGGGAATTGTGTTGGCTGGGAGGCCATATCACGTTGATCCCGAGATAAACCACGGCATTCCGGAGCTGATTAACTCGTTAGGAATGGCTGTCCTCTCTGAGGACTCCATTGCCCATTTAGGAGATGTCGACAGGCCTCTTCGGGTGGTAGATCAATGGAGTTACCACTCCCGGCTTTACGCCGCTGCCGACTTCGTCACAACTCAACCAAACTTGGAGCTGGTACAGTTAAATTCCTTCGGCTGCGGTTTGGATGCTATTACAACCGATCAGGTCCAAGAGATCCTCGAAGCCAAGGGCAAGCTTTATACTGTACTTAAGATTGACGAAGGGAGTAATTTAGGTGCAGCACGCATTCGTCTGCGTTCTCTCCAAGCTGCTGTGCGAGAACGGGCCAAGAAGCCCGAGAAACCAGACGAAAAATCGTACGTCTTTAAGAAACGCGTTTTCCAGCGGTGGATGAAGGGCCGGCATACCATCTTGGCCCCACAGATGTCACCCATCCACTTCGGCCTTATAGAAGCAGCTCTACGCCACTCAGGCTACAACGTAGAGGTTCTTCCGTCGGTGGACCACACATGTGTCGAAGAAGGCCTTAAATACGTGAACAATGATGCGTGCTACCCTGCAATTATCGTGGTCGGACAGATCATCTCAGCTCTCCGCTCCGGAAAGTACGACTTGAACAACACCTCTGTCATGATCACCCAGACCGGAGGACAGTGCCGTGCCACAAACTACATCGGTCTTCTCCGAAAAGGGCTCCTCGAAGCTGGATTCGGCCACGTTCCAGTCATCTCGTTAAGTGCACAGGGCTTGGAGAAGTCCGGATTCAAATTCACACCGTCTTTGATCCACCGAGGACTGATGGCAGCAGTATACGGAGACTGTCTGATGCAGGTCCTCCACCGGACCCGCCCCTATGAAAAAGAGCTAGGCGCCGCCAATCGGCTCTTCGATAAATGGAACGCAATCTGCAAGCGTTCCCTCGCACAGATCGACATCAAGGCCTTCAAGCGCAACATCTTCGAGATGGTGCACGAATTCGACAGTCTACCCATCATCAGCAAGGCCAAACCAAGGGTGGCAATTGTCGGTGAGATCTTGGTGAAGTACCATCCCACCGCGAACAACCAATTGGTGGAGATCCTTGAAAAAGAGGGGGCCGAGGCGGTGGTCCCTAATCTGATTGACTTCCTTAACTACTCTCTGTTCGGGCTGCAGTTCAAGTACCGCTATCTAGCCGGGCCCAAGCTCGAGCAGGTGCTTGCTCGAGCAGCCACTTCCGTGCTGGAGCTTTATCGAAGGCCACTCAAGACGGCCCTTACCAACAGCCAGCGATTTACACCACCACGCACCATCTATGAGCTTGCACAAAAAGCAAAGAAGGTGCTCGCCTTAGGACATCAGGCAGGTGAAGGTTGGTTCTTGACTGGCGAAATGGTCGACTTGATCGAATCAGGTGTGGAAAACATCATCTGTATTCAGCCCTTTGCTTGTCTACCGAACCACATTACCGGGAAAGGTATGATAAAAGAGATCAAGCGCCTCTACCCACAGGCCAACATTGTGGCAATTGACTATGATCCCGGAGCAAGTGAGATCAACCAGCTCAACCGAATTAAGCTCATGTTATCGAGTGCGTTTGAAACCATCGAACAAAAGAAAGCCGCCGCTATTTAGCGGCACAAGAAACCAGAGAGGCTGCCCAATCGGACAGCCTCTCCTTAGTGCGTAGGGGTACTTCGTAATGTGATCAGCCTTTTACAGCCCCGCCAAGAATTCCCCTGACAAAGTATTTCTGAAGAGAGAAGAACACAATCAAAGGGACAAACATCGAAACAAAGGCTGCTGCAGTCAAGAGGTGCCAGCTCTGGCCAAAAGAGCCGACGAGGCTTGACAGACGAACTGTCAACGGAGCAACCGACTCATGGCCACCCAGATAAATTAGGGCTACCAAGAGGTCATTCCAGATGAAGAGGAATTGGAAGATTACAAGCGATGCGATCGCTGGTACCGACAAGGGAATGGCAAGCCGTACGAAAGTCGTCCAAACGGATGCTCCATCGATATAGGCTGCCTCAAAAAGATCATCTGGTAATGAATCAAAGAAGTTATGCAGCATAAACACGGCAAAGGGCAGCCCGTATCCGGTATGGACCAGCCAGAGGCCGAAAAAGGTCCCGCTCAAACTAAGCTTATTGTAAAGCCGCAGTACAGGCACAAATGTCATCTGAGTTGGTACAACCATCATCATTACAATAAGACCGTAGAAGAAGGTCCTACCTCCGAAATTCAGCCTTGACAAACCAAAGGCTGCTAGAGCGGCCACAAAAACTGACAAAAACGTACCACCAATAGTGATAGTAAAGCTGTTGCGGAAAGAGGTACTCATGCCGCCCGTTGACAGCACAGTCTGGTAATTCTCGATGGTAAACTGGGTGAACTTCAGAGGGCTTGTAAGAACCGTCCACCATCCAGTACTAGCCACATCACTGGCCGAACGGAAGGACGTGACGAACAAACCCAGCGTGGGTATGATCCAGATTACCATAGCAAAAATGACCAAGGCATTTATGGCGATGCGAGGCATCATACGCTTAAGTTTGGATCTACCCATTCTTACGATTCTCCCTTCAACTTCTCCCGGACGTTTGCGTACATCACCGGGATAATGATGAGGAACAAAACCACAGCGATGGCACTCGCCCGGCCGGTGTTGGCAAACTGAAACATCTCTTTATACATACGGTTAGCAATAACTTCAGTACCGTAGTTGCCGTTGGTCATTACGTAGATAATGTCAAAGATCTTCAAGACATTTACCAGCATCGTTGTGACCACCACAGTGAGAGAAGGCTTCATCTCTGGAATTATTACATGCCAGAACAGCTGCAGATCATTAGCACCATCAACCTGGCCTGCTTCTAAGAGCTCAGCTGGGATCCCTTTATACGCGGCTGATAAGATCACCATACAATAACCAGTCCATATCCACAGTCCTACCGCGATGAGGGCAAAATTGTTCAGCGGTGATTCGAGCAGCCAACCTTTGGGCTCAAGGCCTAAAACGACGAGAATCTGATTTAAGAGCCCGATCTGGTTGGCACCAGGCGGCCGGTAGTTGTACATGAACTTCCAAACCACACCTGCTCCGACAAACGAAACTGCCATGGGCATAAAGATTACAGATTTCGCCAAGCTCTCATACTTAACGCGGTCTACCAAGATCGCCAGCAGTAAACCAAAGCCTACCGTCCCTGCCGTAAAGAAAACCACCCACAGCAGATTGTTTCGGAAAGCCCGCAGCATCGTGGACGAAGTGAAAACATAGCGGTAGTTGTCCAAACCCACAAACGTCTCCGAGCGGCGGTCCATAAAGCTGAGGATAATCGTGTGTATGGCTGGGTACAGCTGGTACACAACCATAAAGAGTACGGCGGGACCAACATAGAGTATTGGCGTAAGGCGCCCAGCCCTGCGCTTCATTCCGTCACCCCTTCACAATGGCTGAAGGGGGCTGGTCGTAAGACCAGCCCACCTATGCTTCTTAATAAGCTTCTTGTGCTGCATTCTCGATATATTCGAGGACACTATCCAGATCTTCGCCGCCGATGTACATTACCAGGGCTTCCCAGAATGCACCGGAGCCGACTGCACTTGGCATAGAGTCAGAGCCGTCAAACCGGAATACTTCGGCGCTGTTTAATGCCTCAGCCATAGCGCGAGTTACATCATCAGGATATACAGCTGGGTCGATCTTGTTGTTTGTACCAAGCTTACCCAAGCCTCCTACCCAGATCGCCTGGGCTTCGGCAGAGGCCATGAACTTCATGAACTCGACCGCTTCAGGCGTCTCGTTGAACATAGCCATCATGTCACCTGCGCCGAGCATCGGATTGCCGTGTTCTTCCTTGATCGGTGGGAACAGGAAGAAGTCAACGTCTTCACCGATTACTACATCAGGATTAGCTTCACGGATAAAGCTGGTGATAAAGCTTGCCTGGCGGTGCATGTAGGCATTAGGCGGATTGGTGAACAACTCATTTACAGAGTCACCGAAGTTGGTAGACAAAACGGTGACAGGGCCACCGTATACCAGATTGCTGTTCAGGACGATCTTGCCAAATACCTCGAAAGCCTCTCTGACTCTTGGATCTGTCCAAGGAATCTCATGATTGACCCATTGGTCATAGACTTCCGGCCCAGCAGTGCGGAGCATAATGTCTTCGATCCAGTCTGTTGCTGGCCAACCACTAGCAGCACCTGACTCGACACCAATTGCCCACGGTGTATCGCCGTTGGCTACCATCTGTTCCATTAAGGCTTCCATTTCAGCCCAGGTGGTTGGAACTTGATAACCCTTGGCTGCGAACTGGTCAGGACGATACCATACAAGGCTCTTCAGGTCGGCGGCGATCATCAGGCCGTAGAAACCATCACCATGCGAACCCAGTTCAATCCAAGCAGGGCCTAAGTCAGCGGCAATGTTGTTCATGTCAAGATGTTTGGAAAGGTCGACGAGAGCTCCCCGCTCGGCATACTGATGCATTTGGCCAGGCCCCTGAATCGCAGCGATATCAGGAGGATTGCCTGCAGCAAGACGAGTCTCCAGAACTGTTGGCAGGTCGCGAGTTCCTTCAAACTGTACCTTAATGCCCGTCTTCTCCGTAAAGGCATCCATTACTCGCTGGAAGACCTCAAGCTCTTGTCCTCCCCATACACCAAGGATAGTGACAGTCCCTTGAGCCAGTGCGGCGCTGGGAACTATCAAAGCTGCAATGAGTACAAAACTGAGTGCCCACAACCAACTTCTCTTCATTCTGTATGACCTCCCTGTGTAAAGTTCTGAATGTAACCGGTTGTATTCTGGGCAATAAAATACAGCCCGGTCATTTTCTTTATTGGACGCGGGCTGATAATTTCCTGCTAAGTTATGGAACTTTCTTGAGATTATTTGCGCATATTTCGCCCAGCTGTATTACCTGGGTTAACTAATCGAACAGGAAGTGTAATTTGGCGGCACCTTTTACCCTCTTCTAACAGGCCCAATAGGGTATATGCCACCTGCCTGCCCAACTCATGAATCGGCTGCTGCACCGTTGTGAGCGGCGGAGTCAAGTATTTTCCTACTTCAACGCCGTCAAAACCGATTACGGAGACATCTTCTGGCACACGCAGCCCCGCCTCATGCAGTGCCTGGATAGCACCAATAGCCATCAGGTCGTTGCTGGCAAAAATAGCGGTAGCATTCATCCCTCCATCGGCCATGAGACGTTCTCTCACAACACGGTACGCGCCTTCGCGAGTGAAATCTCCATGCCACACTAGATCAGGATCAACAGCTAGGCCTAGGTCAGCCATAGCATGCTCATAGCCCCGGCAGCGGTTAGCCGTTGAGACCAACCCTTCTTCCCCTGTGATGATGGCAATTCTGCGGTGTCCAAGGCGGTAGAGTTCCTGTACAGCACTATAGGCACCGCCTATGTTATCGCCATCTACCCAAGACACATCTGGTGCATTAGTACTCCCGAGGAAAACGAAGGGAATCCTGCTGTTCTTCAAAAACTCAATCCGGGGATCGTCAAGACGTGGCTCAGTCAGCACAACTCCGTCAACCCTTCCCTGCGCAGAGAGTGAGGTAATCGTCTCCTGAACATCGTTTGGGCTGACCTGCGGGAGCAGCATACTGTAGCCATGCTCAAAAAGGACAGTACTGACTCCATTGAGGTACTCAAGAAAGAAGGGATCGGCAATAGTTCGCGGAGCTGCGGGCAGCATCATACCTATAGTCTTAGAGCGGCCCCGGGCAAGATTGCTGGCCACTGCATGCGGACGGTAATTGTAGCGCCTTGCTACTTCCTTAATGTAGGCTTTGGTCTCGGGTTTGACCCGAGGATCATCCGCAAGGGCGCGCGACACCGTAGCTTTGGAAACGCCGCACTTACGGGCAATCTCTGCCATGCTGATCTTCTTCATTGCCTATCCTTCTCCTCAGCGGCAGGCAGAATCTGAACACTAACCTGGCGGGTGCGAGGGCCGTCAAACTCGCAGAGGTAGATCTCCTGCCAGCGCCCCAAACGGAGCTGGCCACCCGCAATGATTACCTGCAGGCTGGTACCCATGAGAGAAGTCTTCAAATGGGCTGCGGTGTTTCCTTCGAGGTGTTTGTATCTTGGATCATCCCAGGGAACCAACTTGTCTAAGAGATACAGCATATCAGAGACAACATCAGGATCGGCTCCCTCGTTAATGGTTAAGCCGGCAGTAGTGTGTGTTGTCGTGATTATGCACACCCCCGCCGTTACTCCACTGCGGCGGACCACTTCTTCTACTAAGTGGGATATTGGCACAAACTCTGATCTCGTGGTCGTATGAACTGAAATAGTTTCCATCTAAATCCCCCCTGCAGCTGTCAAAACAGAAGAGGAAGGTATCGTAAGCTCCCTCTCCGTGCTTTGATCATAAGAAATTGGCCATCTAAGTAGGCCAATTTCTCAGGTATACTACTATTCAACTGTTAATTCCAGCCTCTGGGGCTTTATACCTTCTCCGCTGATGGCCTCTATTACCGAGAAGGCCCCCCAACCGCTGCCTCATCGGCAGCAAGCTTGGGCAGTACCTTTTCAAGAAAGACTTCGACAATACGCGGATCAAACTGGGTCCCCGCATTGGCGTACAGCTCCGCTGCAGCTTGTTCGATGGTCATAGCATCGCGGTAGGGGCGGGGGCTTGTCATGGCATCCCACGCGTCGGCAACAGCTACGATACGCGAGTAATATGGGATCTGTCTTCCCCGCAATCCTCTTGGATACCCGGACCCATCAAAACGTTCATGGTGTACCAAGATGTATTCAGCAATGTCCACCATTTCGCTCATTGCCCCAATAATCCTATAACCAAGTTCAGCATGCCGCTGAATGTGGACATATTCGTCCTTGGTGAGAGGCCCGGGTTTTTCTAAGATCTCTCGCTCGATGGAGATCTTGCCAATGTCGTGGAGCATGCCGATGGTGTGCAGTTTTTCGATCTGCTCCATATCCATGTCCAAGGCCTCACCAATCAGCTCACAGATATGCGCAACACGCAAACTGTGGTCCTCTTCCCGCGGTGTCCGATCGTACAGGGACTGGAGAATAACCGCAATTGCCCGAGCTCGGTAAACAGGCTGATCAAGCAGTTTATGTTTATACATGTCATCTTCGGCATGCTTGATCACGTCATGGATCGTCCTGTCCAAATCCTCTCTCGTCTCCCAGCCTAGGGACACTGACAGAACCAGCCCCGCTACCTGCCGTTGTGAAGCAATCTCTCTAATTCTGCGTACAAGGTTCTGGGTGGTCTGGCGATCTGTATTCGGCAGTAGGACAATGAACTCATCCCCACCTAAACGCGCACAAACACCTGAATCGCCAATCACTTCCTGGATAACTGCCGACGTTGACTTCAGGAGCTCATCACCCACGGCATGGCCAAAGGCATCGTTTGTGAGTTTGAGCCCATTCATGTCAGCAATGATCACACTGAACGGCAGGAAAGCTGCATCATTGAAGTGCTTGAGCTGCATCTGAACCCAGCGCCGGTTATAGAGCCCGGTGAGAGAGTCACAGTAGCTTAAATACTCAATATGGCGCTGAGACTCAACCTGGGCGGTGATGTCACGAAACACCACGATCCCGCCCCGTACTTGATTGCCGCGATCTAGAATAGGGGCAAACGTTCCCGCCACAATAATCTCCTGCCCATTACGGGAGATGAGGGACTCTTTTTCTAGCTCCATGGAGCACTCATTAGTCAGCACATGAGTTAGCGGATCGAGTCCCGATGCCAACCGGAAAACCTCGTGAAAATCTTTGCCGATCGCCTGCTTGGCTGACCAACCCGTCAGCGACTCTGCCGCCGGGTTAAACATAATAATCGCGCCCAGGCAGTCAGTTACAATAACTGCCTCACCTACCGAAAGGAGTGTGGTATGCAGAAGGTCTCTTTCACTCGCCAAATCCTGCTCTGTCTGTTTCAATAGTTCAAACTGAGAGCTCAACTGCTGATTGGCAGCTTCGAGATCACTGGTTCGTCTTTCCACCGCCTGACGCAGCGACGCAACCCAAATGAATGCAACCACCGCAAGCGCCGCCAAGACCCCCATCACGATCCCATAACGGCTTAGAGCGTCCCTGAAGGCGTTGGGTTCGTGTACGCTGATCCACTTCTGATAGATCTCAGCATACCTGCCGGTGGCATTGAGTGCCTGCAGTCCCTCATTTAGTGCCAAAAGAAGGGCTGTATCCCCTTTACGCACAGCCATACTGTAATCGTATTCGCCTAATATCAGCCCGCTGCCTCTTAGATCGTTCAGCCCATACTCGGCAATACTGAAATAGGCAGGAACTCTTAACACGGCTGCGTAATCGGCCTCACCATCGGCAACCATCCGCAGAGCTTCGACAACTGTCGGACATTGTAAGAACTCAATGTCCAGGTTTTGGGCGCGCAAATATTCGTGGACGATGTCTCCTTCCTGCACAGCCACACGCTGACCACGCAGTTCTTCCAAACTACGTACCCCGTCCCCGTATCTGGTAAACACATCCCCACTGGCCACAGCATGCCGGATGGCAAAATCGAAACGCTGTGCGCGCTCAGGCGTGTAGAACATGCCAGCGATCACATCAATTTCGCCACTTTCAAGCTTGTCGACAACACGGGACCAGTGATCAAGGTCAAACTCTATTTCCCACCCCATCAGCTCACCGACAGCCATGGCCAGCTCCACCGAAAAACCGGCGGGCTGGCCTTGAGCATCCCGAAAGCTGAATGGTGGATAGTGCAGATCATCGCCGAAGACCACCACAGTCCTATCGTTAGGTTGCCCGGAAGAGATGGCCTGAGCTAGGCATACACCCCCGAATACCAAGACGAATGTGATGACCAACAGCATCCCCCGACGTAAATGCATGGCTAGATCATCCATAATTCAAACTCCTTTGAGCAAAAACCGAGTATTCCGTCTCATGTAATATTTAACACTATTCCCGGAAATCCTGCAAGTTGGTTGCGCAATAGATCACTTCGTAAACAACTCCGAACAACCTTTTCGCTACAAAAAATGAAAGGGCCGGTAACACTGGCTTAAACTTCTGAGCAGGGGTCTCCGGTACGAAAATCGAAGTTGTGATAGACAGAACTTTTCTATGGAGGGAACACTTATATGAAAAACCTGAAGGGTACACGCACTGCACAAAACCTACTCACAGCATTCGCCGGAGAATCGCAGGCGCGCAATCGGTATACTTTCTATGCGTCGGTTGCAGATAAGGAAGGATACAAACAGATTCGCAATATTTTTCTAGAAACAGCAGACAATGAAAAGGAACACGGCAAACGCTTCTATAAGTTTCTTCTGGCTGGCTTAGGAGAGGAACCGCCAACACAGATTGAAATCACAGCTAGCTACCCTGTAGCGCAGGGTACAACCGTGGAAAATCTCGAAGCCGCCGCCAGCGGCGAGTACGAAGAATGGGCCGAGATGTATCCCGCGTTCGCAGATATTGCTGACGAAGAAGGCTTCCCCGAGATCGCCGAAGCGTTCCGCCGCATCGCTGATGCAGAGAAAAATCACGACGCCCGTTTCAAAAAGCTGGCTGAGAATATCAAGAACGGTACGGTATTCAAGCGAGATGAGACTGTACGGTGGAAATGTGGCAACTGCGGGTACATCCACGAGGGCACCGAGGCGCCCGAAAAGTGCCCTGCCTGCATTCATCCCCGCGCCCACTTCGAGCTATTTGTTGAAACATACTAAGAGACCATTGATACGCCTTTTTCGCAGTGCCTTGACTGGCACTGCGTTTTTGTTTTGCCTTGGAAAGGGAGTATTGGTGATCTTAGGATAATATTTCCGGAATGAGAATGAGAATCACTTGCAATTTCTTCCCGGCTGTGCTACACTAAAATCAGCAACGAATCCGAGAGGAGTTGAGCATATGTTTGAACAGATAAAGCTCACATATGGCTTCGATGCTCTAGAGCCATATATTGATACTCTAACGATGGAAACTCACTACGGAAAACATCATGCGGCTTACACCGCTAACTTAAATAAGGCTGTTGAACAGCTCCCTGAACTACAGGGCAAAACAATCGAAGAGATTCTTTCGAATCTAGATCAGATTTCTGATGCAGCCCTGCGCACGACTGTCCAGAACAATGGTGGCGGGTTTTACAACCACAACCTGTACTTCGCCATCATGGCACCGGGCGGCAGCAAGGAGCCAACAGGGGACCTGCTTCAAAAGATAAACGCCCAGTTTGGTGGCTATGACCAGCTGAAAGAAAAGCTGACTGCGGCAGCTAACGGGCGCTTCGGATCCGGATGGGCTTGGCTTTCTACCGATGCCCAGGGTAATTTGCAGGTTACTTCTACTCCAAATCAAGATAACCCACTGATGGCTGATGGAGGCAAGTTCACCCCAATACTCGGCATTGACGTTTGGGAACACGCCTATTATCTGAAATACAAGAACCTCAGAGGCGACTATGTAAAGGCCTTCTTTGAGGTAGTTAACTGGGACGAAGTAGCTGCCCGATATGCAGAGGCAGTTAACTCATAAATCCTCCTCACTCCCGTTTCCGTTCCCAATTTCTCACTCCTAGGCATGTGCCGCTAGACGGCAGAAATGGCAAAAAGGCAGAAGGCTCATAGCGAGTCTTCTGCCTTTTTTATGGTCCCTAAAGCACGCACGAAGCGAGCGGTAATATCTTGAGGCCTTGTGATGGCACTGCCCACAACCACTGCCCATGCTCCGACTTCTAGAGCCCGGATAGCCTGCTCCGGAACCCATATGCCCCCTTCAGCGATGCAGGGTACCGGAAGCTTTGCCATCTGCTCAATTACCTCGAAACTTGGCTCTGCTCCCCACTTCCCTTCCTGGAACGCAAAGGTAGAAGCAACCAAGTCTGCACCATACGCCACTGCGCGTTCCGCATCAGCCACAGTACGGCAATCAGCCATAACAAGTACATTCAACCGCTCTTTAAGAGCGGGAATCAGCTCTGAGAGAGGGTCTCCAAAAGGGCGCTCGTGACGGCAGTCTACTGCGATGATGCAGGCCCCTGCTCTCGCTAGAGGCTCAGCGGATTGGAAAGTGGGCGTAATACACAGTTCACCTTTCTCCGAAACTTCCTTCTGTATACCGATTACCGGTAAACCAGTAATCTTGCTGCATACTTCAACGTCTTGTACTCCGTTGGTGCGGATACCGACCGCTCCGCCAATGGCCGCTGCACGGGCCATCGCTGCCATCAGCATTGGGCCGTGCAGAGGCTCCTCTTCCAACGCCTGACAAGATACGATCAGTCCGCCACGCAGACTCTCTAAAATGTCCAAAGCCTTTCTCGTCTCCTTATTCCACCTCAGCAAGGAGCTGCTCTACGTATGCTGGCAGTGCAAATGCACCCTTGTGGAGAGTTGTTGTATAATAGCGGGTCTGGAGCCCAAGGCTTTCCCAGGCCTCGGCGCGCAGATCCTTTATAGGATGATACTTCTTCGAAGCAAATCCAAACAGCCAATGCCCAGAAGCATATGTGGGAATATGCGCCTGATAGACCCGGCTGATGGGGAACACTTCCACGATGCGGGCATGAGCACGCTGGCAAGCTCGGGCATCGTCTTGATAAAATGGGCCTTCATGTTGGTTAACCATTATGCCGTCGTCATTAAGAACGCTATAACAACCCTGATAAAACTCTCGCGTAAACAGGCCCTCTCCAGGCCCGATCGGATCAGTAGAATCAACGATAATCAAGTCGTACTTAGTGCTGCAGTTCTTAATATACTCAACGCCATCTTGGAAATACAGAGTTACTCTAGGGTCAGCGAGCGCACTCGATGTAAACGGCAGTAAATCCTTTGATACTTTCACTACCAGCTCATCGATCTCGACCATGTCGATTTTTTCAATATTCCTATAGCGGCACAACTCACGGACTGTCCCGCCGTCACCCCCACCTACCACCAGCACGCTGCGGGGATTGGGATGCACTGCCATGGGCACATGAGTGATCATCTCATGATAAATAAACTCATCACGTTCAGTAGTCATTAAGTACCCATCGATTACTAAGACACGTCCAAACTCAGCAGTCTCGAAAACGTCGATCTTCTGAAAAGGGCTTTCGCCACTGTAGAGATGGCCGGTAACACGCATCGAGAAACGCACATGGCCCGATAGATTCTCTGTAAACCACAGTTCCAACCAATCCACTCCTTCTAGTAAACGTTGCGTCCGCTGAAAATTTCGATCATCTCCCGCCGCAGATTGGTCATGATCTCCATTCGTTCTTTCGGCGGTAGTTCATAAGCATCCGTATTGAAAAGGTAATTCTGCAGATCGATTTCCTTGATGAGAAGCTTGGTGTGGAAGAGATTTGCTTCGTAAACATTGAGATCGACCACATCATACTTCTCCAAGATTTCCGGACTAATGAAATCCTGAATAGAGGTGATTTTATGGTCAATAAACAGTTTGCTCCCATCTACTGCTCGGGTAAAGCCACGTACCCGATAGTCAATGGTTATAATGTCAGAGTCAAACGAGTTAATTAAATAGTCTAGAGTTGATAAAGGGGTGATTTCCCCGCATGTGGCCACATCAATATCTACGCGGAAGGTAGCCAAACTCGTTTCGGGGTGATACTCGGGATAGGTGTGTACGGTTAGATGGCTCTTGTCGAGGTGAGCCACAATTGTGTCGCCTACAGGAACAAGCTCATCCTCCGCAATCAACACCGTAACCGAAGCGCCCTGCGGTTCAAAATCTTGCGTTGAGATGTTTAGGATCTTAGCACCAATCATTTCTACCATTTCAGTAAGGATGTTTGTCAAACGTTCTGAATTATACTCTTTATCAATGTACTGAATATAGTCCTGTTGTTCTCGCTGTGACTTTGCGTAACAGACGTCATAGATGTTAAAGCTCAGCGCCTTAGTGAGGTTGTTAAAACCATACAACCGCAATTTCTCTTTCAACTATCGTACCCCCCTCGCTTGGAGACGCAAGCTGCAGGCCCGCGCTGCGCCGCCCTTGCGCCCTCTAGAATGTGTACTTTTATGTACAACCACTCCCAGACTGCCTTAAGGATAGCAAAAGGCCCATGAACTGTCAACCTCCACACCTTGAGTCCAACCACTGCCTAATCGTGTCTAAGACAAGGCCTTTGTCCAACTCATTATGGAGTTCGTGGTACGAACCCTCCCAGAGCCTGAAAGTGCAGCTTTGGCCAATTCTTTGAGCGAGTCTGCGGCTCGCTGTGGGGTCAGTGATGTTGTCGGCACTGCCGTGCATCAAAAGCAGCGGAGTCCTGATACTATCAGGATTTGCCATTACCCACTCTGCCGCTTTCGTAAGCTCCACAAAGGTCTGGACTGTGATGAGATTATGAACTAGGGGATCGGCTTCGTAGTCAACTGCAACACGTTCGTCGCGGCTGAGGAGTGCGCTTGCCAGCCCATTAGGCCTTGCCAGCTCGGGCTTAACCCTGGCCATGAGCTGCATCAGCGCCACCGCAGCCCGCGGTACCGGCCTTGTCAACTGAAGCCATGGACTGGTTACGACCGCACCAGCCAATTCAGGCTGCCGACGTGCAAGATAGTTCAGCACGATGTTCCCACCCATGCTGTGCCCGTAGACGAACAAAGAAGCATCACTAAACACGTTAGAGACACGGTACAGCAACGTATCGATTTGCTCCATGATATGTTCGTACTTCCCCACATGTCCCCGTGCGCCAGGAGATCGGCCGTGGCCGAGAAGGTCTACTCCCAAGAAAGCATACCCATGAGACGAGAGGTACTCAGCCACATGATCATAGCGGCCGATGTGTTCACCGAGGCCGTGCACCGTTGAGACTACACCCTTCACTTCACCCTGGGGCTGCCACACCAAGCCCCTCAATGACTGCCCTTTCCAGTCAAGGCCCCACTCCTTTGCGGCCATTTCGCTTACCTCCCATCAACTGAGCTGAGTACCACAGTGCGGACAGAACTGAAAATCAGAACGCACTCTTGCCCCACAACTCGGGCAAATCGGTTCCCGATAAGAGTCTGTGCGCCTTACGATATGCTCAGGCTTCAGCTGAACTGCCTCGCCACGGGCATAGCGTTCTCCTATCGCGGGATCTATTTCGAGTGTATGCCGACAGCACCGCGTCTCGACAAAATAATGCTTGTTCCACTTCCAAAGCGGTATGAAGAAGAAATGAAAATAAGTATATGCCTGAATCACCTTATGCCGGTCAAACGCTTCACAGCTAGGACAAACGCCGCTGCCTTCATAGAGGACTTTCTGCCCTGGCTGTACACCAAAGATTCCTACAAAGAACAAACTGCACTTCCCCTTTCAGTTCACCAAGTCTTGGGCAGGAAACCTCCTCCCTCAAGTGGAAAACATGGGATGAGGTGACTAGCATGAGTGACGCTAGAGTGTTTGCTTTGGACATCGGCACCCACAAGATCGCTGGACTCCTGATGAGCCGCTCTACGCAGGGGTATGTGATCGAACATGCCATTATGTTAGATCAGCTTCCCCAAGCCATGCGTGATGGGCAGATCCATCAAATTGCCAGTGTGGCACAGGTGGTGCGTGAGGTTAAAACTTATCTAGAACGAGCCAGCGGCACTACCCTAGAGGAAGCGGCTGTGGCAGCCGCAGGCCGGGCTCTTGAAACACGCCGGGCGAAAGCCGCTCGAGCACTGCACCCGGCTGAACCACTGTCCAGCGATGATGTAAAAAGCTTAGAACTGCAGGCGGTAGCTTACGCAATGGATGAGCTTACTACCTCAGCTGGTCAAGGTGCTTTAGAGAGTTACCTTTGTGTTGGTTATAGTGTCGTCCAATACTGGCTTGACGGTGCGCCCATCGGCTCGCTGGTGGGCCACAGAGGCCTGCAAGCCGAGGTCGAGGTAATCGCCACGTTCCTTCCCCGTGTCGTAGTCGATTCGCTGACTATGGCCCTAGAAATGGCCGATCTAAGAATGGCCTCGATCACGCTTGAACCTATCGCTGCTATGCACGTAATCGTTCCGCCAACAATGCGCATGCTCAACATAGCGCTGGTGGACATCGGTGCTGGCACAAGCGATATCGCAATCGCTGCAGATAATACCATCAAGGCGTACGGCATGGTAGCTTCAGCAGGCGATGAGATAACGGAGCAAATCGCTCACACTTTCCTGCTTGATCTCACAACCGCAGAAACCGTTAAACAGCAGGCTGTCCCCGAGACAAGCGTAGAGTGCCACGATGTTTTTGGAAATGCCCTGTCGCTCACCTACGACGATATCCTCGCAGCGATGCTTCCCCATACGGAACTGCTAGCTGATGAAATTGCCAGTCACATCACTCTACTCAACGATGGCCCGCCGAAAGGAGTGCTGCTTGTTGGCGGCGGCAGTCAAACGCCAAAGCTGGCAGAGCTTATTCGAGAGCGCTTACAGCTGCCTCCAAACCTGGTGCGAATGCGTGACCGTACTAGTATCGCAAATGTGACAGGCTGTCCTGAATTCACAGGCCCTCAAGTCATTACACCGATCGGAATCGGTTGCTCATACCTCGATGGCATCACTATGCAGCTCATTTCAGTAACGGTTAATGGACGGCGAATTCAGCTTCTGAAAATGCCTGGCTCTACTGTGGGTGACGCCCTAATTCAAGCGGGTTACACTCAAGAAGATTTTGTGGGCGCTGACGGACACTACATTAACGTAAAGATCGGCGGACGTTCGTTGGAACTCCCCCGTATCCAGGGTACCAGCGCACGTGTAATGGTAAACGGGCACATATCTGAGCTATCGGCTCCTATTTCAGACAATGCAGTCATCGAACTGCTCCCGGCTGATCCGCAGAATCTTGCACCAATCCGACTCGCAGACCTGCTGGACTCGGATGCAGCGTGCTTCACCGTTCACCTTAATGGGGAACCAATCAACGTAGAACCCATAACGTCGGTAAACGGCGAACGACAGAGCATGGACTATGAGCTGAATGACGGTGATGACGTCGAAGTTATCGCTATTAAGACGATCGGCGAACTTCTCGAGGACCAGAATATTGAGCTCTACTACCAGGTAAGCTACCTCCTCAATGGCGAGGCGCGTACCGTTTCTCAACCACTTAAGGTCATGGTTGCAGGCCAACCCGTCAGCCAACACACCGAGCTGATTCCGAACATGGCAATTGACTATGAAGTACCCCGCATCTCACTGCATGACATTTTGCCGGGTAATCTCGCAAAACCAATTAGCGTGACCGTTAATGGTCAGCTTGTGACCTTAGAGCCCGAAGGCATCAAAGCTCAAGTGAACGGCCAACCCCAACCCCTCGACTACACCGTCCACAATGGGGACCAGATTACATACGACGAAAAGGGCTATTCCTTCATAGTCACAGACGTGTTCCGTTTCTATGAACCTGATCCCCAGTTCACTGCATCCGGTGGTCAAATTCTGGTCAACAACCAGATAGCAGGGTTTACCACGCCGCTGAAGGACGGCGATGTGATAGAGCTTATTCCACAACCTGGAAACCATGCCGTTCAAAGGCGCTCTTTACTTCAGCTAGATTAACGCCGCGCATCCGCGCACCTTTTGGGATAGTCATAACCCGGCCTACCGTGCTCAGCATGCCCGGTTTCGTAATCTCAGAAAATCCCACTTCTGCCAAGATCCCCACCGCATCGGGGTATTCTTGGCAGATTTCATATACTGATTTCTTGAGGTCGATTATCTTATTCATGGGCCCTCCCTGACTCCTCGCGAGGTGCGCTGTTCCAACTGACCATCTCCTCGAGTTCTCTGCGAGGCCGAGCCTTAAAATCGTCTTCCGCCGGATACCCCATAGGCAGGAGGGCAACGACTTCTAGGTGATCAGGAAGCTCAAGGATTTTATGCGCCAGTTCTGCATCGAAAGCGCACACCCAGCAGGTTCCAAGCCCCAGTGCTGTGGCTGCCAGGGTCATATGGTCGACCGCAATAGCAACGTCGATATCGCAGTGATCCTTGCCGTCTGCTCGTTTCCACGAAAGGCTGTGATCACCCAGAGCAACTATGACCACCGGGGCTTTCTTAAACCAGTCGCGAGAATATGTTTGCGATAGCCTCTCCTTTAGCTCAGGATCGGTTATCACAATAAAATGCCGAGGCTGATAATTCACCGCAGAAGGAGAAAGGCGGGCAGCCTCTAATACCTGCATAATTTTCTCTTCTTCGACTGGACGGTCTGCAAACTTCCGTACAGAACGTCTCTGCTTCAACACTTCGAACAGTTCCATCAACAAACCTCCTCTTTAAGGCCCATATGTCCCAAAATGTGGCTGTGACAGTTTTCTTCGCCTCATGATAGTTTATTCCTTCATATAAAAAAACCATGGCTTGGGTTAGTATTACCTCAAGCCATGGTTATAGTTCTTGTATACCAAATTACTGAGCAACCTTGGCAGCTTCGACGATAGCTCTCAGGTATCCGTCGGTGTCAACCAGGGTAGCACCGGTTACGGTGTCAACAAGCTCAGTCTTGCTGTAAGAGGCCAGAATGTTTTCCAGTTCGGCAACGGTCTTGCCTTCTGCGAAAGCTTCGATAGCCCGGAAGTTGTCAGCAATAGCAACGGTGGAACCAGCCTTAGCCATGTTGTTGCTGTAGTATTCGTTGTTAACCTTCTTGGAAGCGAGAACACGCTCAGGGTTAGCAAAGTCAGCAGCAAAGCCGTTAGCTACATCAGAGTTAGGAACACCAACTGCTTCAGCAGCAGGCAGGAATTGATACTCATCGATGTATGCACGGATGATTGTATCACCATCAAGAACAACAAAAGCAATGGTAAAGCACTTATTACCGTGAGCTGCCCACTCAACTTTACCGACCTTCAGGTCAGCAGCGAGAGCGCTAGAAGCAAAAATGCCAAGTACGAGTACTGCAACGAGTACAAGATTAAGAGCCTTTTTCATGTGAAACCCCTTCCTGGATTTGGAATGAATATCTACTGGATTAGATAAACGCGTTTATCCTTTGCTCATTATATAGGTGCATCTATATAAAGTCAATAGGGAATGTGCGTGCAATCACATTTCGTTGTAACTTCCTTTGGATGGTATTTGTGCCTAGTTCACAAAATCTATAGGCCCAAATTCCAGGCAATTTTACCGATTGTCTCAGCACTGTGGTGGAAAGCGCGGCGTTCCTCTTCGCTGATGTTCAGCTCAATTAGACGCTGGACTCCTCGCCGATTCAACACAGCCGGTACTGACAGGTATATATCCGAAACTCCCAGTTGACCGTCAAGGAGAGTTGAGACTGTCAGAACCGAGTTTTCATGGCGTAGAATCGTCTCACAGATCTCCACCATCGCTAAACCAATGGCATAATAGGTTGCCGTCTTCTTTTCAATGATGTGGTAAGCCGCATCCCTCACTTGGGTAAAGATAGCTTCACGCTCGTCCTGATGGCAAGCGCGCTCGCAAGCGAGACAATACTGATCAAACTTCATTCCTGCCACATTTGCGAGACTCCACAAGGGCACTTCGGTATCGCCATGCTCACCCACGATATAGGCATGCACATTATGGACAGCCACACCGCAGTGCTGGCTCAGCAGAAAACGAAAACGGGCCGTATCTAGTACGGTACCAGACCCGATGACCTGATGCGCCGGCAGCCCCGAAAGCTTATAGGCGACATAAGCCATAACATCAACGGGATTTGTGACAATCAGCAAGATGGCTTGCTTAGTATACCGAGTGATTTCAGGAATAATCTCCTTATAAATGTCAACATTGCGATGAACTAGATCCAGTCTTGTTTCATCTGGTTTCTGTGCTGCACCCGCAGTGACAGCAACGATATCCGCACCTGCGCAGTCAGCATACGTGCCAGTGCGGATCACGGCTGGCTGGGCAAAAGCCATACCGTGGTTCAGGTCCATGGCCTCGCCTTCCGCCCGCTCCGTATTCTGGTCAATCAAAACTATTTCTGAACATAAGCCCCGGATCATCAGAGCATATGCAAAAGTTGCGCCCACAAATCCGGTGCCAACGATAACGATCTTTCCTCTAGTTCTTGGGATATCAGTCATCAAAATTCCTCCCTAGGCCGCACTCTACTTCTTCGACAGTACAAAAAAGCTTTCTCAGGTAAGCCCAAAGTAGGATTTACCCAGGTGAACTTCGAAATATTCTTCCCTAAAAAACTCTGGTTGTAAAGGGGAACCTAAATTGGGAAGTTCTATCAATGTCTTGAACTTTGACAATGTCTATCTCAGTCAGCGGTTTTACGAGACCGTCAGGACCACATGGGTCGACCTAACGGATCTCAAGAACGTAAACCGCTGCTGCGAGCTGGCATCTCTGGAGCAGATAGACCGGCGCCTCAGCAACGCCCGGCACCGGGTCACGTTTATTGGAAGCGGTAACTACCACTACGTTACCCTGCTTTTCCTCAGACGAGTCAGGGTACCATTTACCCTGATTCTGATAGACAACCACACTGATATGGATCCTCTTCTAGGTGACTCCTTAGTCAGCTGTGGCTCATGGGTGACTCTCGCCTTGCAAACCTTACCTCTCCTCAAGCAGGTTATCCTAATCGGTACAGCCGACGAATATGCGGCGGAAATACCACTAATGGAGCGGAACAGAGTCGCTGTTTTCTCGCAGACTCAGCTCAGAGAGCGCCCATGGCTGAAATATACCATCGCACGCACTATCCCTACACAAGCTGTCTATATCAGCATTGACAAAGATGTGCTTCATGATACAGAAGTTTTCACTAATTGGGACCAAGGGAATCTCACATTGACCGAACTCCTAACTATCCTCTACAGCCTGCGCCGAGCTCGAAAAGTTTGGGGTATGGATGTGTGCGGTGAATACGAGAGTGACCCTCTCGCAGCCCTCAGCTCAGAAATCAGGTACTGGGCACAAAAAAACAGCCAGGTGAACCATGCTCTCCTGGCTGCTGCCGATAATTTCTCACAAGCAAGCTGATTCCCCAGGACTTACTGGGGATTTTTTATGCGATTTTGAACTGACCAACCAGGTCATCTAACCTTTGAGCCAGATCGTGGAGTTCACTAGTAATAGAGGCAAGTTCCTGCGTCGAAGCCGACTGTTCCTCAGTAATGGCTGCAACCTGTTGACTGTTGGAACCAATCTTCTGGATTCCATCAACGATGGACTGGATCTGAACGATCATCTGCTCCACAGATCGCAGGACACTATCCAACACCTGGCCGCTTTCTTGAATAGCCTGGCTGTTTTCTTTCACTTTATCGGCACCAACACGCATGCTGTCGATAGCAGAGTTGGTATCAGCTTGAATCTCCCGAATCAGCTGGGCAATGTCAAACGCTGCCTTCCCAGACTGTTCGGCAAGTTCACGCACCTCTTCTGCCACAACTGCAAAACCGCGTCCCTGTTCTCCAGCACGAGCTGCTTCAATTGCAGCATTCAGTGCTAACAGATTAGTCTGCTCTGCAATACCCGATATTACGCTGATAATCTGCTCGATCTGACCCGAACGCTCGCCAAGGTCTGCCACTACGTCAGCGAGCTGGTTGATTGCTGTGTGCAGCTCTTCACTCTTAGCTATACTGTTCTCCAGAGCGCTGCGGCCGCGAACCGTTTCGTCAGACACCTGCTGTGCCACAGCTGCGACCTCCTGCGAATCGCGAGAGACTACATCGGTAACAGAGGCAAGCTCGTTCATTGTGCTCGCCACTTCTTCAATGGACGCGCTTGATTCTTGTGCTGCCGCATAGAGATCGCGGCTGACTCCCTCTACTGCACCGGAACCATCCATCACGCGCCTTATCAGTTCTCTTAGTTTGCTCAGCGTTGAGTTCAATGCGGAGGCCATTTGGCCTACCTCATCCTCCCTTTTGAGGGCCGCTTCCTGAGTAAGATCACCACTGGCCACAGCCTGCAGCACACCTAAGAGCTCGGCCACCGCCCTCGAAAGCGAAGTAGACATGAAGAAAGCGGTTGTGATCGCAATCACGATCGCGGTCAT
>JAAYMS010000086.1 GCA_012521295.1 Bacillota bacterium | reverse complement strand
CTTCACATCGTAAAACTCTGGATGAGTCGGGCCGTGCACCCGAGCTACCACAGGTACATACTGCTCCAGCATTGGTAGATACCTTTCTCTTGCTTCGCCAAATACGGTCATAATCTATCTCCCTTTCTCTGGACTGCTTGATTCTGCTGTTTGTAGTCTCATTCTAGCATGCCGCGTCCAACGAAAAAATGATCCGGATCAAATTTCAGGAGTTTGTTTGTTATTTGGCTGCATCGGACTTCTTGGTTGATGCCGCCGCAGGAGATTGAATCCTACAAATCGGGCACAAGCAGGGTATTTACAAATATTATAGAATAGGTTAATATCATCGAAATTGGAGGGATGATTTTGAAGGGATTGTGGGAAAGACTTGACAACCGCCGACGTATGCTGGTGGTTGGCCTGCTGATTGTTCTGATAGGTAGTTTTTTAGCTGGCTTATTCCACACATCATTCTACTCCGTTAAGATTAGCCGCATTGGGTTCGAAACAGAGCGAGGTACACTCACTGGTCTGCTGTATATGCCCAAGGGTGCCGGGCCAGATGATCCACGCCCTGTAATCGTCACAACGCATGGTTACTTAAACTCAAAGGAAATGCAGGATGCACCAGCCATCGAAATGTCCAGGCGGGGCTACATAGTCCTTGCTCTGGATATGTACGATCACGGTGACTCCCGCTGGGCTAATGATATTCCTCCGGGAGGACACTTCGGCACGTTTTGGATTTACTCACAGTTCGACGCAGCCAATTATATGTATGATCAGCCCTACACCAAAAAAGATTCTGATGGAAATGCTTACATCGCTGTCAGCGGTCACTCTATGGGCGGGTTCTCGTCGTTCATAGCCATGTACTTCGACGAACTGGCCGCTCTGCAGAAAGGCTACCGTACAATCTATACTGGCATTTCAGTCGGATCTGACTTCTCATATGCCGGAGCAGTTGCTTCACAGGAGCAGTTCCAAGCAGCCTTTGGTTCGCGGACTGTGGGCATGATCGCCGCACACTATGACGAGTTTTTCTTCAACAAGTCGGACGGAGAAAAAACCGCTGCAGAAAAGGCTGTCACTGGTACCGTGACATTCAAGGACTTTCCTGCCACAAACTCGGGTAAAGCTTTCTTAGGCCTCGCCTCTAACGCTCCAGCTGGAAATGCGGGACAGTTCTACACAGTCCAATCCGGTGATTTAGTCGTGGGTGGCCAGACGCTGCGTGGTTCGGAGGAAGGAAAGCGAGTCATCTATACTCCAAGGGAAATCCATCCCTGGAACCATTTCTCCCGGACAACTACAGCTCACTTAATCGAGTTCTATACCGAAGCGTTTACCGGGGTGACCTCACCCAATCAGACACGGGTGAACCTGAGCCCGAACAATCAAATCTGGTGGCTCAAGGAAGCTTTCAACCTTGTATCTCTAATAGGCTTCTTCATCACTGTCTTGGCTGTTGCCCAGATGGTTATCTCTCTGCCATTCTTTAAGAACGCCGTGGTATCTGTCCCCAAACCTTTGGGCGGAGTCAAATCAGAGAGCGCCAGAAGAATTTACTGGCTGATAGCTATTGTAGTCACACTTCTGCCAGCGATCTTCTTCCCTGGGCTGATCAATCAAAACCCCGAGGCCATGAAGCCGCTTATTTGGGGTACCTATATCATAATCGCCCTGAGCATTGTTTGGGTGATCAGGGCCTTTGCAACAAAGGGTGAGGGTGAAAACGCTCCCGCTGCTATCGGCAGGAGAGCAGTAGTGATTATAATCTTTGCCGCTGCTTTGGCAATCTGGCTCGTAAGGGCGCAATCCTTCCTCAAGCTGGGAAGCTACTTTAATCAGCCCACCACAAACCAAATTGCTTATTGGGGTGTGGCCAGCGGCTTGATTGCAGCGTTGGTCAACGTGATTGCTTACTATGTTGACAGACAGAAGAAGGGTGCTGAATTCACGAGCTACGGCATCGTATTGAAACCGATGGTTATCGTTGCCAGTCTAGCTTCTGCTGTCGTGTCCATCATCCTGGGCTACATCGTACTGTGGCTCATGCAGTTAATCTTCGGTGTCGACTTCAGAATCTGGACTCTAGCAGTGCGCACCTTTAAGCTAGAGCACTTACGCACAGCCATGCGCTACCTGCCTTACTTCTTCGTGTTCTACATGATCAACACTGTTGCAGTAAATGCGAACACTCGTGGCTTGAAACGGGGCAGCTGTCTGGTGGCGGTACTCTTGAACGCAGGCGGCCTGGCACTGTGGCTGCTGTATCAATATGGAAAACTGTTTATTACAGGGGTAGCAGGTTACCCAGCAGAGCCACTCAACGGCATTCTGCTCTTTGCTCTGACCCCAATCCTCGCCGTTGCAGCAATATACGCTCGAAAGCTGTTTGACACAACAGGGAACATCTGGCTTGCGTCCTTCCTGAACAGTATCCTGTTCACGATGATTACAGCAGCGAATACCGCCATGTTCTGGAACCTGATGTCATAGTCTGTATGACTCAAGGCTCTTTCTTGCCAGCCGAGAGGCTGCAGAGGAATTGAAAAACACAGGGCCTCCTGATCAGGAAGCCCTGTGTTACATTTGGGACGCAGTCGATGTTCCTAAACCAGTTTTCTGCGGAACAGCAGTACTGTCAGGCCGAGGGTGGCAAGAATCAAAGCAACGGTGATACCAATCTGTGGATACAGCTCTGAGACGGCGACTGCGCCGCTCACCACATCCATATTCTTAGTTGCAAGTGCGAGAGGGTTATACTCCTTGAGAGCCGAGAATAGATTCAGGAGGTTCAGCAGAACTACCAGCCCCCCTGTAACAAGCAGGCTTCCGTAGCTGCTGCTGACCAGGGTTCCCCCCAAGAGGAGTACCGCTAAGAGCAGTGCCCCAAAGAACCAAAGACAGAACGTGGCGAAAAACAGATTCTGCGACAGGTTGTCAGGAAATAGATAGACTGTATAAACCCAAGTGACAACATGAGAGATGGCCACACTCATCGTCCAAAGCACCAACATTGCAGCGTACTTAGCCAAAATCACGGTCTGGCGGGGAAGCCCCTTCGTCAGAAGCAGCACCAAGGTTCCCCTGCTGAGCTCGTTGGTCAACACACCGCTGAACACTAGCAGAACAACAATGAGCCCCATCTGCTGAATATTTTTGAAAAACTGGGCCCACGAATCCAGAGAAGAAGGTTCAGGAATAGTAATTGACATCCCTTCCGGTAGGAAACTAGCCAGAAGATCTGGGGTAAGCTTGGCAACTAGTGGGTTCATGATGCCGAGAATCAAGAAGACAATGCCCAAGAGCAGGAGTTTGTATGTTTTGACGCTCTCCTTCAGCTCTTTCTTGAAAAAAACAGCGAAGTGGTTCACTGTACCACCTCCTCAAACAAGCTCTCGAGGGTCGGTTCGAGAACTTCGAACTTCTCGGGAACAATGCCTTCCGAAGAGAACAAGCTGATCAACAGCTGACCTGTCCCATTCTGGTCGGCGCTGGCTACTGTTAGGGTATCACCGTCGACGATGACGCTGATGGTAGGCTGCTGCAGCGCTGACAATGCTGCGAACCGAGCTGCCTCTTCTGGGCTGGAAAACCTCACACTAAAACTATTGCGCCGATAACGCCGGCGCAGCTCAGAGATGGGCCCGGAGACCACTAACTTACCACCATCAAGAATGGCGACCTGATCACAGATACGTTCCACATCAGACAAAATGTGCGTGGAAAAGACCACCGTAGTGCGCCCTTTGAGAGCAGCGAGAATATCCAAAATCTGCCTCCGCCCGATAGGATCAAGAGCAGAGGTGGGTTCGTCACAAATCAGAAGCCGCGGTTCGGTAATCAACGCTTGAGCGATGCCTAAGCGCTGCTTCATTCCCCGCGAGAACCAGCTTATCCTCCGGTTAACATCCCCGAGCCCCACCAGTTCGAGAAGCTCTACGCTGCGTTCCTTGATCCTCTCTCGTGAGAGTCCAGCTATTTCCCCACATAAATGCAAGTATTCAAGGGGCCGCATATAGCTATAGAACTCTGGCACATCAGGAAGAAAGCCGATGTGGCGGTTAGTACGGCTGCTGCCGTAGGTAACCTTCTCACCGCATACCATGACGGTACCCTGATCGGGTTTTAGGAGCCCCAAGATTATCTTCATTGTGGTGGTCTTACCAGCACCGTTCTTCCCTACGAACCCGAAAACTGAATTCTCCGGAACAACCATGTCAAGGCCGCGCAAAACCTCATTGCTGCCAAAGCTCATGTGTAGATCTTTGATTTCGAGGATGTTCACTCCGCATCACCCCGCCCAAAGACAAAGTAGACTACAGGGCCGATGATGCTGATGAACAACACGACAGGAATCCAAAAGACCTTGTTTCCAAACCGATAGCTGGGATGCCTAATCACGTGAACGAAGGCTGTGATAGCCAGGGTCAACTGAGCAATGATCAGAGGAACTAAAAAAGGCCAATACTCACGCAAGGTTTCCAATTCTAATCACCTCTACTCTCAAAGTGTCTGGCGAGCCTTGTCACCATAGCTCGAAAGCGTGGATTCTGAGACAGATGCTCAAAAGCAGGATTCTGTGTCATGCCCTCTATCAGGCTCTCTTGAATTACCGCGTCACTCCTGGGCGGCTTTACACCTAAGTCGAAGTCTTTGTACCAGTTCTGCACTCTATCAAAGAACTCATCACCAGTGAATTCAAGTGGGAAAACACCCGAAGCAGCAAGGTCTACGTATTCCTGCAAGAGGTTAAGCGCTTCGTCATTGCGTCCCAACATTGCGTAACCTTGGGCACCAGTGAGATAAACACCAAATAGAATAGCTGGATGAAGCCGCTTAACATTGAACAGTTCAATTAGTCCGAAAGTACGCCCAATTATCTGATCGTACTTGACTGGATCATCCAAATTGAGCATCAAGTAATTGGGTACATCAGCCAGAATACCCATCAAGTGGCGGAAGATGCCGATCTGAGTTGTCTCCTTCGCTTTTTCTATGTCACCTATTTGATGATAAGCTGAGGCAAGCAGTACCTCGTCTCCCAGCACAGGGTCATTTACACCCGCCATCAGATCAATAACTACGGCCGGATTTCCTAAGTTCAGCTCACACAGAGCCTCTATGAAATTAGCCTGTCGGTTTAGGTCTACGTGGCCGCTTTCTTCCTTAATGCGGACGCAGAGTCCCTTGATTGTCTCGAACATTTCATGCTGTACTTCTTGAGTTGGAGCTAGATGAACATGATTGAGAAGCAGCACAGCCATCTGAAGGAGCAGCGGAAAACACGAAAAGTATTTCCTGATAATCGCATCGCATTCGGCCACGACAGCATCAAAGGGTTTCGCAGAAAAATCCTGCGCTAGCCGATGATACAGCCGGCGAATGTCATCCTTTTCCATCTGGGGTTCATAACCAAGAAGGTCATCAATGCTGATATTGAAATAAGCCGCCAGCTGAGGCAACAACGTGATATCTGGGTAGCTCTGCCCCGTTTCCCATTTAGATACAGACGCCTTAGAGACTCCCATGTACTGGGCTAGATCTTCTTGGGTGATGCCCTTACGCCGGCGCCCCTCGACAATCGCCCGGCCAATGTTGATTTCCTTCACCGCGACCACCTCAATTCCATTATAGAACGAGGCAGAAAGAGTCACAATCGACTTGCAGTTGACATCGGTTGACAAAATCAACTGACACGAAACAAAAAGAGCCTGACCGAAATCTATTATCCGGTCAAGACTCTATTCTTGTAACTCTACTGCCGGCCAAGAGATCGGGCAGATGCCGTCCGTCTCGCCGTATAGATACCATCAAGACATAACCTGCTGTCAGAAAAACAGACAGCGTTAGACAGATGATCGCAAACGGAGTATCAAAGCCCGTATATATGCCATGGATAGTGCTCATGTGACCAAGCTGCCATGGCAAGAACTTCAAGACATTCCGAATAATGCTACCCCGTATTGGGCTGCCATTGTACTTGACCTCCAACCCAACGCGACGCTTCCCCCAGGAAGCACGCTCTGTAGAAGATTCCATAACAGAAAAAATGATAATAACCGGAACCACCGAGGTAAGCGCAGCTACTAACTGCGCCTGAAGAACTGTCATCTCCGGAACACCATCAAACAGCACAGAATAAACAGCTGTCGCGCACACCGCCAACAGCACTAGGTATGCAGAAATCAGCAGCCAATCAAGAAATAAGGCCTTTAAGCGCTGTACGAGTCTTACGTTCACTGCCTCACCTCCCTCATGCCAAAACCGCGGGTCAACTTCACATGCTGTACATCAATAAGCACACACCTGCGCATCTTCCACATCCTGGGCCAGTTCTTGCTCCAAGAGCGAGGTTCCGCCTTGTTACTCCTTTTCACATGTCGATGGTACTCTCCTGCTGTCGAAGGAACGTCTACCCTTCTGTTGAATATAGGAATAGCTTATCATCAGTTTGGAGGAGGGTGCTTTAGTGGCGTCAATCTTCGGAGCATTAGTACTAGGGTTCGTCCTCAGCAAAGCGGTAAGGTTCCCAGAAAAGGCCCAGAATATCATCGGTAACCTGAGCACAGTCGCCATCTTTTTGCTGCTGTTTATTATGGGTATCACCATTGGAGCTGATCCAGAAGTGATGGCCGATCTAGGAAGCTTGGGGCTGAAAGCCTTTTTGATTGCAGCTGCAGCAGTCACCGGCAGTATACTTGCTGTCTGGGCTGGAACAGCGCTGGTAAGGAGGGTGGCCCGTGACTAAGTACCTCGTCCTAACACTTATCCTCGGAATCCTATGCGGCCATTTTTTTGTAGATCCAATTCTTATACCTAGATTTGAAATGGCTTTAGAGTGGGCCCTGCTCCTTCTTTTGTTCGCTGTCGGCGTAGAACTGGGTTTTACAAAACACCTAGGAAGACAGCTCCGCTCCATGCCGAGAGCAGTCCTGCTGCTTCCTTTCGTGATCGCTTTGGCTTCAGTATTGAGTGCTGTGATCGTTAACCTATTTATAGGGCTGCATCCTATCGAAGCAGCTGCGGTTGCCAGCGGCTTCGGATGGTATTCTCTATCAGGCCTCTTGATCGCCCAATCATACGACACAGCTCTAGGTACCCTGGCATTTCTAGCCAACGTCATGCGTGAACTGATCGCAATTGTTATTATCCCCTTTGTAGCTAGACGTTTTGGCTACTTAAGTGCTGTCGCCCCTGGCGGAGCCACAGCGATGGACGTAACGCTGCCAATCATTTCGCGCAACACTGACGCCCAGACAACGATCGCTGCCTTTTATTCAGGAACTGTCTTGACCCTGCTGGTTCCAATCATAGTGCCGCTCTTGATAAAATGGGCTCAAGTATTCCGCTAATCCTCCTTGAGATGCGTATGCCCACTATGTATAGGGGCTAGACTAGGCAGGAGGAGGAATGCATAGTGGACCAATCTCCCATTCAGATTCAGAAGTGGCTTGATAGGTATAAGAATCAGGTCTTGAAGATCACAAAGGTCGAAAAAGGCGATTTAGATGAGGCCAGCATCAAATTGCGGCAGGCAGACCTTATAGAGCACGAAGATACCGATGATTATCTGTCGCCGCAGGCCCTGCTGCTTATGGGCGAAGGAACCATCATGACAGACGCGGGAAGAATACCACTCCCACAGCAGACTTATGAAATTGCTCTCACAGGCCACTGGACAAGCCATTTCGATGAACACAGCCTTCAACTGCACACCGAACGAGGAACATACACCATTGAACCGGAAAGTATGCCATAAAAAACCCGGCAGCTGCACAGCTGTCGGGATTCGTTTTGTCTCCTAAGTTAACTCCTGCAGAGTAGGCTCTCCACAGATCCTCTTACAGAAAACACGATTTATACGGAACGTACTCACCATCAGTGCGGCCAACGCCGTAGTCAGGACAAGGAAAAAGACGGTAAAGGCTCGGCTGAACTCGCTGTAAACAGAACTTCGGACAAGTAAGGCAGCGGCTAGCAGAAAACCCGCAATGGTAATGGGAAGCCCAGTAAAATACTCACATTGGCGCTGAAGATTGTGTCTCACCAGACGATAGACACCAGCCAAAGGGTAGAGCAAAAGCACGATAATCAGCATGGGTGAAACCGACGGGACACTTGTGACGAACACCACAATTGGTGCCACCCCAAACGAGATAAAATCCGCAAAGGAATCGAGCTGACGCCCCATCTCGGTACAGACATTTAGATGCCTAGCCAGCATCCCATCGAGACAGTCGAGTATCACTGCGATGAAGATCAGATGACAGGCAAGGCGGAGCCCGATCACCGTGTGATTATGAATCATCATGCAGATGACGCCCAGCCCGATGGCCATATTACAGAAAGTCAAAATATTGGGCAGATGCCTTGACCACTTCGGTTTCACCCTTTTTCACTCCTAAACCGGAAGAATAAATAATACGCTAGGCTGACCAGCATCACAAACCAGAAAGTCACAAAACGAAAGATCAGCGTAACAGCTAAGGCTTGATAGGGCGCAATTTGTGCAGTCATGAGCAAGCTTGTCATTGTTCCCTCAAAACTTCCCAGTCCACCCGGAAGCAGCGGTATCATTCCTACCATGTATGAGATAAAGGTAATTTCCGCTAACGCAACCGGATTGAACTGTGCTGTAAAGACTCGCACCAGCAGGATCATTTTTGCTGGGAACAAGAGCCAAATGAATAGTGATAAGCCAAACTGCTTGTACAGCTCACCTTTAACACTCGTCAGCTCCTTGATGCTTTCCAACACCGTAAGGAAGTAGCTGCGAAGGACTCTTGTCCACTTCCTCTGAGGATCACTGCGCAGCACACGTATCCGAAGCCTATCTGCCACTGTAAATAAGGCCACTACAAAGCTGATAAACACAATGAGAAACGCATATACTACCGCCTTAACAGCCGCGCCCCAGAGCCCGTGAAGTTGGCTGGAAAGATGCGCAAAGGCAAATAGGTTCACGAGGAAAAAGCTGGCCAGGCTCACCGCTTTCTGGATCGTAACCAGAGCAGCTGCTTTTTGGCCAGAATAACCCATCTCCCGGCTCAAAAGGACTGCCCGGGTGACCTCGCCGCCCACCTTGACTCCTGGTGTAAGGCTTTCTACCACCGCTCCACGGGCATTGACATACAACATCTTCCAAAAGCTGTGTTGTTCACCCATAATTCTGCCTATGCGGCACCACTGATAGTTCAGCAACAGTTGGGTGCCAATCTGCAGCACCAGCAGAACTGCAAGGGCGGAAAACGGTATCTGATTTAGGCTTTCCAAAATGCTGTGGAAATCTATTTGTCGCAAGACCAAAACCAAGAGGAGTATGAGTACAATTGTGACTAATCTTCTCATAGGCCGCGATACTCTCCCAGCGGCGCAAACAATGCTGTACAGTCTACGTTACGCCAGCGGTGATCCGTCTTAGCGTGGTACTGATTAAAGGCAGCTCGATCGCCAATCTCATATAGGTGCTCCAACCGCTCTCGTGGTAAGCGAACCAAGATGCGCGTCTCCTCCCTGCTGTGTTCCCGAACGTGTTGAAGAACCTGCTCCAAAGGAGAAACCTGAGCCGCTAGATGAATAACATCGTAGTCCTGCGGTGCGATCTCACGCCCATCGCTGTACTCGATATGAATAGAATGTTCATAGCCCAAGCTCTGAACGAACTCGCGCGCCTGCATCACAGATTGATTATCATTATCAATCACACAAACCAGAGCACCTGTAAACTCATGCATCAAGACGGCGCTGATAGGGCAAGGCCCTCCTCCGATGCACAACACACGATCAGATGAATTAATGCGCCCTAGTTCTACTTCTGCCCTGACCAGCTCTTTGTAGTACAAGACAAGGCCGCGATAAACCAAGCGGCTCTTCGCGGCCATCTGCTCAACAATGCCCGTTAACCTTGGTATAGCCCTACTCACTGCACTCACCTTCTAGCTCAACAGCTGGGCTACTTGGTTAATAATCCCTGCTACTAAGAAAGCAGTGGTTGTAGTGGCCAGGCCAATTGCAACGGCGAAACGGACACTAAACTCTTTCGTTAAGATTCCAAAGACGGATAAGCAGGGCAAATACAGCAGGGCGACTGTACCACCCACAAAGGCCTGCAGAGCAGTTAAGCCTTCAATTGCTAAGAGTGGGGCTACGGCCATTTCACGCCGCACAACGCCCAAAATAAGTGCGACCACAGCATCTCGGGGGAGGCCCAACCAACCGCTGACAAGGGGTTCTAAATAACCAGCGATCAGCTCTAGGAGGCCCGTCTCCTTCAGTGTCGCGGCAATCACGATGGAAATCAGCATCGGCCCCTCTGCATCCACCAAGAAACCCTTCATGCGCAGCATTAGTTTCTTGGCATAGGCTTTGGGGTTAGGCATCAACAGATTAGGTACTTCAATTACCATTGGGTCTACTTCGCCTTTGATTACCCGTCCTAAAATAAACGAAACGGTAAACATGATCACAAACGACATCAGCAGCATCAAGACCAGCAGGATTGGCGAAAACCCGGCAAAAAGGCTGATCAAGGCGCCTGTTTGCGAAATGCATGGTACGGCAAAACAGACTGCTGCCGAAATCATGATCCGTTCCTTCTTGGTGGTTGCTGTACGCGAACCGATGATAGCCGGAACCGCGCAGCCATAGCCTAGAAGAATAGTGATCATGCTGCCGCCCTGCACACCCATTTTGCGCATAATACCATCAAACAAGACGCTCAGACGGGGCAGGAACCCAGAGTCCTCCAAGAACGAGAACACGACATAGAACAAAAACACGTATGGCAAAATGAGGGCGATGATCCACTCAAATCCGATGACGAAAATACCATACTCACCAATCAAAACATTGAGTAGAATTCCTTCCGGAATAAACATGGCGAATAGGCCCTTAAAAAAGGGTACCAAGACATCGTTGACCAGGGGAAGAAGTAGTAAAGCCCGGAGTGCTTTGCCGCCACCTACAATGGCGCCCAATGAGAGCAGAATAACTAATAGAGCAATAGGAATACCAGGTAACGGCTTCAGCATCGCTTCGCCTAAGCGATCCAGGAAGCTCAGTTCTTCTGATGCTTGGTTGCGGACTCGCCGGGCTATGTCTTTAGCTCGGCGCCAAGCATCTAGTTCTGTTCCGACAAAGCGAGGGCTGGCACTTGGCTGGCTGACCAGTTTGGCCAGTTCGGCCTTGAGATCGGTAAATCCTTCACCTTTGACAGCTATAGTAGGTACAACAGGGGCACGCAGCTCCCGCGACAGTTGGGCGATATCGATTTCTAAACCATGGCGCTTTGCTACGTCGACCATATTGAGGGCATAGATGACAGGCACATTGTATCTCTGTATTTCTAAACCCAGCTTGATATTGCGCTCCAAATTTGTGGCATCTAGTACACATAAGATTGCCCGGGGCTTGCTGGAGACAAACTGGACTGCCACCGCTTCTGCTTCGGAGGTGGCCTCCAATGAATAGGTCCCAGGGACGTCGATTAGGGTGTACTTCTCGTTATTCAGCTCAATCGTACCCTCTGTATAAGTAACAGTGGTTCCGACAAAGTTAGAGCTGATAACATCGAGACCAGTGAGTTGTGAGAAAAACACGCTTTTCCCCACATTCGGGTTTCCCATGAGAAGGATTCTTTTAGGATCATGGTCCACCCTTGAATCGAGTTGTACATCATGACAACTGGCCATTCAACCTATCCCCTTACTATAATCTTTTCTGCGAATTCCTTGCCTACGGCGATTTCACTGGAGTCGACCTTAAGAAGTACCGGGCCGCCCAACCTGTAGGTCATCTTCTTATGGATAATCGTGTTTTCCATAATACCCAGGCTTTTCAGGATACCTACAGAAGGCACACTGGTTACGACATATTGTTTACCGTCTTCTGCATCATAGAGGCTTGTAAATGATTTTTGTGAACTGGGTCTAGGTTTCCTTGCTAACACAAGCCTTCCCCTCTCGTGAAGTGTTGTGGCAACGCCATGATAGTAATAATTATCATTTCTATTTGGGAGAACTTTCACTATCTCAGGTTAATTGAAACTGATTCTCATACTATTTCATTGTATATTGTTGCACAAACCTGAGTGTTTGTCAACGACGCTGAGAATCATTATCGCGTTACAATAGCAAACACTCCTAAAGCGCCAAGTGCTCCTAAGGTCAGAAGCGCTTGCTCGATACGTGATGCTTAACTAGCTGAATACTACTGAGCCTGAGCCTCGACGGTCATTCCCAAGGCACTCAACTGTACGCAGGAGTTGGGAACCGATCTGCCAAAGTATAACCAAAGTCTTGTTTGGAGTTGATAGCGTGAGATCTCTGCGTACTTGTGGTGAGCTCGAGGAGCTGATCAGCGCCAATGCCATGACCTTAGTCTACTTTGGCGGAGAAAGCTGCGGAGTCTGTCGTGCAGTGAAGCCTAAGCTTATTGAGCTCTTGAGAGACTATCCAAAAATGGTGAGCGGCAGCGTAGATGCAGAGAAATACCTCGAAACCGCTGCTGAGTACAGCGTGTTCACCATCCCTGTAATCCTCGTATTTGTGGAGGGAAAAGAGGTCATCCGGGCTGCTCGGCACTTCAGCCTTGTTGAATTGGAAGAGAAGATCGCTCGCTACTATGAAGTCCTGTTTGACTAGAATTACCAATGTGGCAGCGGTTAACTTAGCTGGGGGAATAATGTTATAATGCCGCAGAAAGGAGAACGCACATGAAGCTGAAATCGTTCCTTGCGGCGGCACTAGTATTGAGCATGGCTGTTTTTCTCTCTGGATGCCTTGGAGGCGGGTCTGCTGCGTCTGAAGAGGATGTTGTTCATCGTCTCCTCAACACCTATGAACAGGCCTTTCGGACAAAGAACGCTGACAAACTGGCAGCCTTGTATGTCTATCCCATCGAGATAGATGGAGCGCATTTTGAGAGTGCCGCAGAAGCGGCTGCTTACTACGAACTGAGCTTTGTATTTCTGACAGAGGTTCATGAATTCGAACTCATCAATCGGCGCCTGATAATCACCGGCAATGAAGCAACAGCTGAAGTCGATGCTAGATCCAAGATTACCATGTTAGGTGTTACTCTAGAGGACGAAGTCCCCGGGACGCTGATGCTCCGCAAAATCGGCAATCAATGGAAGATCTCCGGACATCAGACTGTAGAGTGAAGCCAAAAGAAAGAGCGTTCCACCACGATCTAGACGTGGAAAAACGCTCTTTGCTTTGCTCTTGTGTGCTACTGAGCTGCATCGATTCTTTCCCTCTCCTTTTCCTGCCAGATCTGGTCAGCGACTGGACCCCACTGCCTGGCTGCAAGCACACATTTATCTGCCAGCACCTCTACCGGTTCATTGTCACCCTGCTGAGTCGAATATGCTTCGGCTTTGCTGACCATGACCCGCAGAACATCAGGATTGTCTAGAAGAGGGCAGGGCCTAAGTGGATTCTCATTAAATGGGTGCTTCTGCCTGTACTCCATAAAGAGAGGTGAAGCCAGAGCATCCAGCAGACTAGCTTCTCGAATATTAACATTCGAGTAATGAATAAAGGCACACGGTTCGACATCTCCGTGAGCATTGATGTGCAGGTAGCGCCTGCCACCGGCGATACAGCCGTTTACGTATTCACCGTCATTCCAGAAATCAATCACAAATAAATCTTTGCTGCTCCGGTATTCTCGTACCTTCTCATACATCAGTTTGCGCTGTTCCGGTGTCACCAAGAGGTCGGGATCAGCGTTCTTGCCTAACGGTACATAAGTGAAGTACCAACCAAACATACAACCTCTTTCAATCATGGCGTCAATAAATTCTTCAGAAGCAGCAGCCTCGGTATTGTGACGATGATAGCATGCTGAAAAACCAAAGAGTACACCTGCTTCACGCAGCAGATCCATCGCCCTGATTACCCGCTGATAGTTCCCCTTACCCCTGCGAAAATCGTTGGCATCCGAGAAACCTTCGACACTGACAGCCAGTGCCACATTACCCAGCTCCCCTAGTTTTTCTGCCAATTCTGGCGTCACAAGCGTAGCGTTGGTAAAGGCGCAGAACATGCAGTCATTGTGCTTTTCAGCAAGCTTGACGATATCATCGGCTCGGATCAGAGGTTCTCCCCCAGAATATAAGTACATGTAGATGCCCAGCTCCTTGCCTTGCCTGATGATATCATCCAGTTCATCGTAGGAGAGGTTGTCACCCTTCGCGTACTCCGCCGCCCAGCATCCCGCACATCGTAGATTACAGTCAGAGGTGGGATCCATCAGAACAGCCCACGGCACATTACGCTCATATTTGGCGGACAGCTCGTGTGTCTTTGCATTGCCTATCAAGGCAGAGTTGATAAGGAAGTTGTTCACAAACTTCTCGAGAGAATTAGGAGACAGCTGAGCAAATCCCCGCTCCACTAACCGCCTCCAACTTGTCTCGGGATCCGCCCACCCCTGCTCGGCCATAAGGACAACTTCTTTGTGCCAAGGGTCAGTGACAAAGGGCTTGATAGTCTTGATCAGCCTCATTATACCCTGCCCAGGGTCTTTCCGCACACGACGGATAACTTCCTTGATCGTCACCTTCTGCAGCAGCTCCTTTACCCATTCCATAAGTCGGTCTCTCCTTTCAGTTCTATATAAATGTGTAAAGTGAACCCTTAACTAACCGTCCGGTTAACGATGAGCAAAGAAGGAGTCCATGGTAGGACAAGCCTTCTTAACCTGCAGTGTGATCGTAATAGGTATGGATGTTAAATAGTTCAATTCCCTTAAGGATCATATCCAGCATTGCCTTATCATCTAGAGCACTGCGTTCTTTGTAGTCGTCATAATAGGCAGCGATACTTACTAGGGGCATCAACGAAAAGAAGAACCTAAAGAACACAGTATCCTCAGCGTAATCGTAGTCTGGATCGGCATCTCTAATTGTTTGATATATTATATTCTCGGGCCGCTTTTCTAGGAGCTCTAGAAAGCGAAATAGGCTGAATTGGTGTTTTCCATCCTTCAGGGACTCGAGTACCATGATGCGGATCAAGAGCCTGTTGCTCAACATGTAATCGATAGCTTTGGCGTAGTGCTCGAGCATTTCATCACTAAAACGCTGCCGCGCTTCTTCGCTGGCAAAGTGGAAACGGTTCTTGATGATATCAAGCCGCCCATCATCAATCATTGGAATGATGCATTCACGGACAAACTCCATAGAAATATCAGCTAGCTGTGACATGACCGAAGCCAGGAGACTGTCGAGGATAGCTTGCTTGTTTTCAAAATAATAGTAGATTAAGGCCTTGTTGACTTCAGCCAGCTCGGCAATTTCGTTGATGCGTGTCCCGTCGAAGCCTTTCTGGGCAAAGAGTTCGGCAGCAGCCTTCAATATCCGCTCTCGCGCTTCTTCTCGCTTAAGTTCATCCAAGCTATGTTCCCTCCGCATTAACTAACCGGTTGTTTAATTGTATTGTAACACACGTTGCAATCAGCGTCAAGACTTTCAAGAAAGATAACATCTTCAGACTCTGCATGCGGGTTCGATGCGCAGATCCCCCTGGGAGACAACCATAATGCCACTGTCGTGGTTGTATACCTCGTCCTCGCCCAATGCAGCCTTTGCCAAAGCGACTCAAGAGTATATCTTGTGGCTGGATGCTGACGATGTGCTGCTCTCTGAGGATCAGGCGAAGTTCATAGACCTTAAGAAGACGTTGGATCCGAGTGTAGACTCTGTCACCATGCTGTACAACTTGGCTTTTGATGAATACGGCAATGTTAGTTTTCAGCTGAGACGAAACCGCCTCGTCAAAAGGTCGCGAAACTTCCAATGGCGAGGCGCCGTACATGAATACCTAGAGGTGTACGGCAGCATCTTCCACAGTGACATTGCCGTGACGCATATGAGCAAAGGAGGTTCTAGTGATCGCAATCTGCGAATCTACGAAAACCGCCTGGCTAGAGGGGAAGACTTTTCACCTCGGGATCTGTACTACTATGGGAATGAACTAGTGGACCACGAGAGATATGCAGAAGCAATCGCGGTTTATGAACGCTTCCTACGAGAGGGGAAAGGTTGGGTCGAAGACAACATTGCCTGCTGCGGTAAGCTCGCCGATTGCTACTATCACCTAGGGGAAAAAGAAAAGGCTCTCGCCAGCGTCCTGCGGTCTTTTCAATATGACCGCCCTCGTCCTGAGTTTTGCTGCCGTTTGGGTTATCATTTTCTTGAGCAGAAGGATTTTCTTAATGCGATCTTTTGGTATAGATTAGCGATCCAGCTTAGACCCAAACATGAGCAGCTGGGCTTTCATAACACAGCTTATTCGACCTGGCTTCCCCATCTGCAGCTCTGCGTTTGCTACAGCCATCTTGGAGCTTACCGGCTGGCATATCTGCACAACGAAGCTGCTCTAGTCTACCGGCCTGGCGATCAGGCCATGATCAGCAACAAGGCCTTTTTAGAAAAGATGCTGAGGACTGAGACAGACAAATGAAAAAGGGTACTGTTCCCTTTGATAGGAAACAGTACCCTTCGCGTACTAGTCGTTCTAAATCGTAAACTCCTCGGTGATTTGCATAAGAAGTTCCGCCTGCTCTGCTAGTTCATTGGCAGAACTAGTGATAGCCTGCAGTGTGGCCGCTTGTTCTTCGGTGGCAGCGGCCATTTCTTCGGAGCCGCTGCTCAGCTCCAGCGCATACGAAGCGACTTCTTGGATACGAGCGCTGATATTGTTAATCGCTTCCCGAATCTCACCGAAGGCTCTACCGGCTACCTGCACGCTGTCAGAACCAACCTTCACTTCATTTAGGCTTCCATCAGCTTGATTTCGAACTTGATCAATTCTGCCGTAAACAGCCTGCAGCAGAGTAGCGATCTGCTCCGTGGCATGGCCGGTTTGCTCGGCGAGGGTGCGTACTTCTTCAGCAACTACAGCAAAACCCCGCCCCTGCTCACCGGCACGAGCAGCTTCGATGGCAGCATTGAGCGCCAGCAGGTTCGTCTGATCCGAGATGGTCCTGATGATGTCTGTGATCTTACCAATCTCTGCAGACTGCACACTGAGTTCTTCTACACTTTGATGGAGACTAGCAAAGCTCGATTCGACATGCCTCATTTGGTTGACTGCCTTTTGAACCAGGCCTTCGCCTTCCCGAGAAATAGTCTGTACGGTGTTGCTGTACTCATCGATGTGCTGTACTCGGTCGCTCAGCTGTTGGACGGAGCTGGCAAACTCAGATGTGGTAGCAGCCATTTCCTCAGTGGATGCGCTGATTTCTTGGCTGGAGCGGAATACAGACCGGCTCAGTTCAGCAGTGGCATCGCTGGCTGATATAACTTGCCCGATCAACTTACCCAAGTCGTGCTGCAATTTCCTGAATGTGTCGGCCAGCACTCCCAACTCGTCGCTGCTCTGTAAATCTACACTTGCAGTGAAGTTGCCTTTGCCGATTTCACCCGCTGCAGCTACTAGGAGGGCAATCGGTTTGATAATCAATCTGTTAGCGAAAATGATGGCGCATCCGAAAGCGATAACCAAGAGTACTACACCGATAACAAGGGTCTGCACAAGCTGCGAACGGATATGCACATGGGCCTCATCGTAAGAGATCATCGCGCCCAAGACCCAATTTGTACGGTCTAACGAGGTGAAGGCGATGAACTTCTCTTCGCCGTCTTGAGTCAAGTCCTGTTCACCAAACTCGCTGGTGAGCAGCATATTATAAATATCATTACTGTCAGGTAAGCGGCTGCCGACGACTTCTGCCTGTGGATGGGCCAAGACCAGCCCTGTGTTATCGATCATAACTAGGTACCCGCCCTGACCTACAGTGGTGCCAGAAAGAATTGCGCTGAGGCTGTCTAGTGTCACGTCAATTCCTACAACACCAAGTATTTGGTTGTTCTGTGGATTGCGAACAGGATGGACCACAGAAACCACTAGTTTTCCACTGCCTGTATCAATGTAGGGTTCGGTCCAAGCAATACTGCCAGTTTCAATCGCCTTTTGATACCAACCGCGAGTCGTTGGGTTAAACCCGGGAGGAAGGCCTCCTTCGGCCGGCGGGTAGACGAAAAAGTCACCTGAACTGGTTCCGTAATAGGCGTTTTCAATATCTCCATGAGACTTGACATAAGCTTCAAACAGGGCTAAAACTCGGTCCTCTGCTTGCGGGTCCCGGATCACCTGCTGCATACTGGGCTCACTACTCAGCATCACTACAGCATTTTCCACCGATTTTAGGAAGACATCAGCCACATCAATCCCACTCGCCAGGCCGTTCCTCGCGCTGACGCGCACGTTTTCTGTTAAGTACAGCCTTGATGCTATGTACGAATTTACTCCTAGGGCAAGTACCGGAACTGCTATCAGTGCGAATACCAACACAAGTATCTTCCACCGCAATGACAGTTTCATAATCCCGCCTCCTTAGCATGAACCGCCGATATTGAACACATTTCTCCATAATTAATGTTAT
>JAAYMS010000085.1 GCA_012521295.1 Bacillota bacterium | reverse complement strand
TTCCCATACCGAACACAGCAGTTAAGCTCTCCAGCGGTGATGGTACTGCCACATCTCGTGGCGGGAGAGTAACTCGTTGCCGGGAATGAATTTGAAGAACCTCACTAAGTGGTGAGGTTCTTTTTTTTTGCAGACTCACCGAATGGTGGGACTTTTTTATAGGAGTTCCACAATTCATATGGAATCGTTGAAATAGGTTCTGGGGTTGAGTATGCAATAGACTAGTTTGATTTCACCGATTCGTATTGCTTACTCACCTGAGCTGAGCCAGCTGGCAAGTGCGATTTTGAATCTCTGATAGAAAGGCAAAATATGTGAGGGGAGATTCATTGTGAACAGACTAAAGATGGCGTTCATTAGGGCAGGAAGGTGGATCAAGCGTTGTGCTCGTCCTTTAGAAGTGGCACGTTGGGAGTATCTGTTCGAAGGTGGTTCGCGTGAAAGGGTCTTGGAGATATTGGGAGCTTATCAAAATGAGGATGGCGGCTTTGGCCATGGGCTAGAGCCAGATTTCTGGCTTCCGTCCTCGTCACCAATGGCCACCTGGGCTGCCGTCCGGATATTAAGTGAAGTCGATGTGGAACCAGAGAATCCAATGGTGCAATCCCTAGTCGGATACCTCTTCCACTCACAGGATGGAAGTGGTATGTGGCCAGCTGTACTGCCGGAAAATAACGAATATCCTCATGCACCTTGGTGGCATTGGGAACCAGGGGTGGAGCAGCAATGGATGTTTAACCCCGGTGTCGAACTGGCTGCATACCTTATCCATTGGTCCCGGCCGGACAATGACAACGCTCAAAAAGGCTGGAAGACGGTGCAGCTTGCCATTGTTCGACTTATGGACTGTGACGAGATGGATATGCATGAAATAAGCAACTTCTTAGCGATGCTGGAATTGATGGAGCTGCGTGAAGAAGAATTCCTCAAAAACACCGGTTATACTGTGAGTGTGGCAAAAGATAAGCTGGCTGAACTTGTCAACAAGGCTGTAGAAACTGACCCCTCAGAATGGGGAAATGGCTACAAGGCACTGCCGCTCACATTTGTTCAACGTCCAGATAGTTTTCTGTGTAATACCCTGGGGGACCTGGTCGAGAAAAACCTCGATTTCTACGCTGATCAAGTAGATGATAACGGCCTCTGGCCTGTTCCTTGGCAGTGGTCTGCTTACCCTAGTGAGTATGCGATTGCTGCCCGATATTGGCAGGGGATTATTGCCCTCGAGCGTTACCGAGTACTTAAGGAATTCGGCCGGCTCTAAATCAACTTATTACGATGCGCGTAAATGGCAGCCTGGGTCCGATCATTGACTCCAAGTTTACTTAAGATGTTGCTGACATGAGTCTTCACGGTTTTGATGCCAATGAAGAGCGTGTCAGCAATTTCTTGATTCGTCAGCCCTTCACCTATCAGCCTCAGTACTTCTAACTCCCGTTCAGTGAGTTCTTCGTGAGGCATTTTGGTAGTTGCAGTAGACTGGAGTCGATGTACCATCTGGGCAGCAACCTTCGGTTCAATTACTGACTGTGACTGCTGGGCGGAACGGATGGCCTTTACGATGTCTTCCGCAGTGGCAGTTTTTAGGAGATAGCTTAAAGCGCCTGCTTCAAGAGCCGGGAAAACTAGCTGTTCGTCAACAAAGCTGGTCAAAATGATGACCTTAGTATCAGGCAGCTCTGCCGTAATCTTCTTTGTCGCCGCGATACCGTCCATATTCTCCATGATAAGATCTATGAGAACGACATCTGGCCTGAGCTCTTGGCACAGCTCAACCGCCTGAGCACCGTCGCTGGCTTCTCCTACGACGTCGATGTCATCTTCTGTTTCGAGATAACTGATTATTCCACGGCGGACCATTTCATGATCATCAACGACTAGGACTTTGATGGACACTTCGCTTCCTCCCTTTCTTTGTCACTGCGCATCAGTTGTTGAAGAGGGGAACCCGTACCTCCATGCGGGTTCCTTTGTCGGGTATCGATACCCATTTGACTGTTCCTCCGAGGAGTTCGGTACGTTCCCGGATAGATTTTAGGCCCATAGTAGTCTTCGATAGCTCTTCTTCCCGGAACCCCTTCCCGTCATCTTCAATGACAAACAGAAGACGACTATGATCTCCGGAAACAGATAGAGTAACGCGGGCCTTGCTGGCTTCGGCATGCCGGAGGACATTAGATAGACCTTCCTGAGCGATGCGATAGAGCTGGTTCTCGATATGTTTGGGTAGGTCGACATCATCGATTTCTAAATCGCAGTTAATGACCTGCTTGCGTTCAAGTTCTGCGACCAGAGAAGTAAGTGCTTCGCCGAGACGCTGGTCTTCCAATGTTACTGGACGAAGCTGCAGCAGGAGAGCACGCATTTCGGACTGAGCTCTAGATGCGGATTCAGAGATGCTAGCTACCAATTTGGCACACTGCTCGGGTTTCTCTACAGCTATTTTGGCCGCCGTGGCCGCCATCATGGAGATAGCGAAGAGCTGCTGGCTGACTGCATCATGTAATTCACGAGCCAGCCGCTGTCGTTCCTCTGAAATGGCAGCTAGCTTGGTTTGCTGAATCAGCTTTTCGTTTTCTTCAGTAACCTTCTGCAGGGCAGCAACTTGGCTCTCTAGTCTCTCTGCCATATCATTGAAGGCTTGCGCAATGTCGCCTAGCTCGGGATCATTGGTGAAGGGTAGTCTATACTGCAGATTCCCGTAAGCCAAGCTGCGCGTCCCTATGCTGATTTCTTCCAAGCGATGGCGCAAATTGCGGGCAAACCTCAGCCCAGAAATGGCTCCAGATACTATGGAAACGGCAATTGTAACCAAGCTGACTGCGATCATCAGCTGGGGTGTTATCCAAGCGGTTAGGTCAGCAGGTAAAACGAAAAACACAATTAGTGCAGCTGCAGAGGCGATTGCTATCACATTACTATATGAGAAGTAAACCATCCACATCCACCGCATCCTTGGCATGTCGACACCCCTAACCTATGCGGCGTATTTTCACGTCGCCAATTCTCCAGTGCACGCGAATGTTGAGCTTCTTAACTGCTTCTGCGTAGCCTGGGCTCTCCATAGTGATCGGGCCAAGGTTTGCTCCGGACTCGCTGCGATCAAGTACAGACATTTCACCGGCATAGAGGCGGCACTCAATGCGAACCGGGAGATCCGGTGGAAGATAGATGGTTGCTTCGCCGATCATACCGGCAATGTTGATCTTGACTTCTCTTTCTGGAATAATAGCCTGCGTCAAGTCTAGATGAACTGAACCGATTGCGTGGCGGATAGTCGTATCATCGAGAGCCCAGCTTGTAGCCCATCTTCGAACCTCACCAATTAGCGAAGCAGATGCGCTTGGCAGCTTGTCATGATCTTTGTCATCGTCTCCCAGGACTTGAACACTAAGAACCTTTTTGGAGTCGAAAAGGAGAGAGAGCCCAAGAAGGATGATAAAGATTGGCCAGAGCATACTCCAGGACAGACTGATAGCAGAAAGCCCGATCCGTGGAGCAAGCCAGTTGAACCCGAAGAACGCGACCACTGCACCGAGCAGCATATCTCCAAAGTCTTTACCGCGCCATTGGAACAGGCCGAGCACGAAGGTCTTTAAGCCATGATATATTACAAAAAGCGGCCAATAGGTAATGAGGGCTTGCCACGGCGATATAGCGATAATCCCCATATTGTACAGCAGGTAACCAATTCCGATCAGGATGATAAAAAGAGGTCCTAGATAAGACGAATTGGTGTTCAAGGTATAGGCCTCCTCTTGGAAGTTTCGGCTGCAAGCTGCGCCGACCATAATTTAGTATTTGGCAAAACAACAGGAAAACCTCTGTCACGTGCTCATTATATCATGATCGATAGCGACGATTAACCACCTATCGGCGGTTTGAACATCAGACTAAAGACTGAGAAAAAAACACTTGCATCAAAGCTCAGAAAGTGCTATATTATAAAAGGCGCCAGCGCAAAGGCGCTGCCCAATCAAGCGGAAAGCTCCTCAGGGAGCTTATTTCTAGCTTGAGAACCTTGAA
>JAAYMS010000084.1 GCA_012521295.1 Bacillota bacterium | reverse complement strand
TTTATGCTAATTATATATCCTTCGAGTTTGCGCGGGCCAAAAGGAACCAGCACCCTATGACCCACAGAGATATCGAGGTGCTCTGGAATGCTGTAGGTGAATATGCGGTCTACAGCAGCGGCCTTAATATCTACTATAACACCAGCGTAGCGTCTTCCCATCAACTCTGCGGCTTCTCCTTCTCCTTCTCCTTCAGACAAAAACACCTGTGGTAGTTTATCCACAGGCCCTCCTACTTAATGCCTTCTTTGGTGTGATACCATGCAATCTTACCCGCATTAATCTCTTCTAGAGCAATGGTAACTGGTTTAACTGATTCATGTTCAACTAACGGGTTTGCCCCATCAATTAACTGGCGAGCACGTTTGGCTGCAGCGACAATCACGGTGTAGCGGCTTGAACCGCGCATATTGATGTCTCCAGCACTAACGATCTTCATGAGTTACCCCATCCTTTCCATAGTTTCTGCAGCTCTTCTATGTCTACGCGGCTTACACGCGACCATTCACTCATAATAATATGCCGCAGTTGTTCGGCAGCCTTGCTTAGCTGATCATTAATAATGAAATAGTCATAATGGATGATATTTTTAAGCTCCTCTGCAGACTTCTGCAGACGCTGTTTTATGGCTTCTTCTGCCTCTGAACCACGCAGCGTGAGACGTTTCTGCAGCTCTTCCCGAGTGGGAGGAAGTAGAAACACAAATACTGCTTCGGGCATCTTTTCACGAATTTGGCTGGCACCGTGGATATCAATATCCATAATAACAGTGTTGCCTTCGGCAATCTGTTCTAATACGAAATCTTTGGGGGTGCCGTAGCGATATCCGACAAAAGAGGCATACTCCAAGAGCTTGTCCTGACGGATCAGCTCATCAAACTCCTCTTCGGTACGGAAAAAATAATCAACCCCTTCTACTTCACCTTTGCGGGGCGGCCGTGTAGTTACACTGATCGAATATTTAAGGTTAGGGATAGTGGGAAAAACAGCATTCATGACTGAATTCTTGCCAGCACCGCTAGGTCCTGACAATACTATCAGAAAGCCTTTCCGCCGCATTCCACTATCCCTCCTTTGGTCTGCTTTCTCAATCAATTAGTGATAGCCCCCTAATTAGTTCGTTTGATTGTCTGGATCCTTTTGTGTCAAGCGATGCGCAACTGTCTCAGGTTGAACTGCAGACAGAATCACATGATCGCTGTCAGTGATAATAACAGCTCTAGTGCGTCGGCCATAGGTGGCGTCAACCAACATGCCTCTTTCTCGAGCTTCCTGTATCAATCGTTTGATGGGAGCCGATTCAGGACTGACTATCCCGACGATTCGATTAGCAGCGATGATGTTCCCAAATCCTATGTTAACTAGTTTTATATCCAATCTCGATCCTCCCTGCTGCCATGGGCGTGGTTTAGCCCAACTTTCTCAGGAGCTCGCTGACCTGACGTTTGCCCAAACCTTGAACACGCCGGTTCTCATTGATGCCAATCTCGTCCATGATCCGCTTTGATGTTACTTTGCCGACCTGGGGCAGAGACTGGATCAGGTAGGACACACGCATCTTGGCAATCACTTCATCATCAGCCCGCTCTAAGACTTCCTTAAGAGTAAGTTCGCCTCTCTTAAGCTGCTCCCTAAGTTGAGCCCGTTTGGAGCGCATCTCTTGTGCCTTCTGCAGTGCCGAGAGCTTCTGTTCCCGCGTCAATTGAGGCAGTGCCATCCAAGTTCACCTCCTCCGTAGTTACTCAATATTTTGAATTTGCTCGCGGATTTTTTCAAGTACACTCTTAATCTCGACTACGGCACCAGCTATATCAATGCTGCTCGACTTAGAACCGATTGTATTCACCTCACGGTTCATTTCCTGCAGCAGAAAATCCAGCTTACGCCCGACGGGCTCGTCCGACTCCAGGGTCTTTTCAAACTGCTTGATGTGGCTTTTCAGACGCACGATTTCTTCATCGATGGCGGAGCGTTCCGCAAACATAGCCACTTCACCTAGAAAGCGCTCTTCTGTTAGGCTTGTCCCATCCAACAGCTCACGCAGTCTTTCACGCAGTCTCAGACGGTATGCCTCGACCACTTCAGGAGCCTTCTTTTCAATTAGAACAATAATCTCTTGAATCTGAGCTAGTTTTCCCAGAATATCCTTCTGGAGTACAGCCCCCTCCTGGGCGCGCATCGTTTCTAACTCATCTAATGCCTGGTCAAGGGCTGCTTCGGTTAGGGCTGTCAATTGCTCCCAATCAATCTCAGGATCTTCGGGTTCTAGAACGCCTGGCAGATCCAGAATCTGATCAAGGGTTATGTCCTGCTGCTTTGGGAGCTCGGACTGAATCTGCTCCAGGGCTGCCAAGTAGCCCCGGAGCAGAGGCATATTAACCTTCACAGTGCGCTCTTGTGGCTCGAATTCTTCCACCACAATGCTGACATCTACTCTACCACGAGAGAGGCGATTCTGCACTACCCGCCTTACCGTTTCCTCCAACCTTCCGTAATCGCGGCTCATGCGGGGCGCTAAGTCTAAATAGCGGTGGTTGACCGATTTCATCTCTACTTTAACCAGCCAACCTTCACCCGCTGCTTCGCCGCGGCCAAATCCAGTCATACTCCTCAGCACAGTAAGGCCTCCTAGCTTGCAGAATCGCGAACAGGTACAATCCTGCCCGTTTATTGTAGCTTCGCTAGTTTCCTGGAAAATCCTCCTGCTAGTTATACTTTCACCATCGAAAAATGCTTCCGAACTGAGGTTTTGACCATCCGCCACAGAGTATCTATGAACAATGACGCCATAGAAAACACTGAAACTAAGAGCCAATCATCAAGACTGAGAGAAGTAGTCTGGAAAAGCTGCTTAAGCACAGGATGGTGCAGAATTGCCACATGCATTCCGCCCGAGATCAGTACGGCTCCAACCAAGTATAGGTTACCCCACAAACCAAGTGTAAAGATGGAATGTCGTTCAGATCGGCACTGGAAAACATAGACGAGCTGCGAGAGCACAAGGGTGGTAAAGGCCATTGTGCGCGCTTTCAGTTCATCGCCTGGATAGTACCATAAGCTAAAGACAAACACGGCAAGGGTGCAGGCGCTGATGATAATCCCTGTGGCTAAGATACGAAGGTGGAGGCCCCTTGCGAAGACGCCTTCCCGCGGCGATCTTGGCGGACGGTCCATTATATCCTCCTCGGCCGCATCCAAGCCAAGAGCGATGGCAGGCAGCCCGTCTGTAACTAAGTTCATCCAGAGAATCTGAATGGGTATCAAAGGAAGGGGTAGGCCCAGCAGGGTAGCGGCAAACATGGTAATGACTTCTCCCACGTTGCATGCTAGGAGATAACGGATAAACTTGCGGATATTATCGTAGATCCCGCGCCCTTCTCGAACGGCATTGACGATCGTGGCGAAGTTGTCATCGGTAAGGACCATATCTGAGGCTTCACGCGTTACGTCGGTTCCCTGAATGCCCATGCTGATACCAATGTCTGCCTCTCGTACTGCAGGTGCGTCATTTACGCCGTCACCAGTCATGGCCACAATCTCACCATTGGCTTGGAGTGCTTTCACAATGGACAGCTTATGGCTTGGGGTGACCCTGGCAAAGACGGCAGTCCTCTGCACTTCAATGCGCTGCTCATCTTCTGAAAGCATTTCCCACTCAGTTCCCGTGAGAATTTGCGAGCATTCTGGAGTAAAGAGTCCAAGCTGCGCCCCAATGGCGGCAGCAGTCTTCTTATGGTCTCCAGTAACCATAATGGTGCGGATCCCTGCCCGGCGGGCGGTAGCAATGGCTTGTCGTGCCTCCGGCCGGGGTGGATCGATTAGGCCCACCAGCCCCAAGAATGTCAGCCCCTGTTCAAGGGAACTGTCGGGAACATGTGGCCCTGGTAGTGTTTTTTCGGCGCATGCAAGTACTCGCAGCGCATCGTCAGCCATGGAGTCCAACTGGCGGGCGATTCGATCTCTGATACTCACATCAAGCGGCACTACTTTCCCGTACAGGCGAATATGCGTACAGCGGCGCAGAATGATATCTGGCGCCCCCTTTACCAACGAAACAAACCCATTTGGCCCAGCCGAAAGGATCGACATGCGTTTGCGTTCCGAATCAAAGGGGATTTCCCGCAGCTCCTTGTACTGAGCCTTGAGTTTCTCCTGGTCAAAGCCTCCGTCGAGAGCAAGCCGCAGAAGGGCTGCCTCGGTGGGATCCCCCACAACATCGCCCCTCTTCGATGCCTGCGCATGAGTGCAGAGCGTACAGACCGTTAAGAGCCTCTTCAATGCATCCGAGTCTCGCACGAGGTTTGGAAGCCCTTTGGTGGTTTCCACATCATACAGGGAATCGTCAACCCAGACTTTCTGGGCAGTCATCTTGTTTTGCGTTAAGGTACCGGTTTTGTCCGAACAGATTACTGTGGCACATCCTAGTGTTTCAACAGCAGGTAGATGGCGGACTATAGCACTCCGCCGCGCCATCCGCTGTACACCGACAGCCAGCGCGATTGTAACCACTGCTGGCAGACCTTCAGGAATGGCGGCAACTGCTAGAGTAACTCCAACCATGAACATCCTGTAAACAGGGAATCCCTGCACTACGCCTGTGAGAAACACAATCACTACAATTGCGAGACAAGCCAAGATAAGGATTTTCCCTAACTGACTCAAACGTCTCTGCAGGGGGGTCTCCATCTCCGGTGCTGCTTGAATATGATGTGCGATCTTCCCGATTTCTGTGTCCATTCCTGTGGCTGTAACCAAAGCCTTTCCGATACCGCGTGTAACCAACGTACCCATGAAGACCATGTTTTTTTGGTCAGCTGGGGTCAGATCTGGGTTGGACAGGTTCTCTGCAAACTTATTGGCGGGTACGGATTCACCAGTCAGAGCTGACTCGTCGATACTCAGAGACTGAACGTTAACAAGGCGGCCGTCTGCAGGAACCCTGTCTCCTGCTTCAAGGATTACTAGGTCACCTGGGACGACTTCTTGGGCCGGTATTCTCTGCCATTGACCATCACGTATCACCTTGCAGTGAGGTGCAGTCAGTTCCTTTAGTGCATCCAGTGAACGCTCTGCGCGGTATTCCTGAATAAAGCCCAAGGCCGCATTTAACAGAACGATCGCCAGAATAACTAGTGCATCCATAACTTCTCCTAAGAGTGCTGAGATGCCAGTGGTAGCTAGAAGTACTAACACCATAAAATCCTTAAATTGATTGATGAATATACCCACGGGAGAGATGCGCTTTCCTTCTGCGAGGCGATTCGGGCCCAGCTCTCTGAGTCTGCGGGCGGCCTCTGAACGGCTGAGGCCTTGTTCGATATCAGTGCGAAGTTCACGTGCAGCTACCGCGATTGATTTTGTATGCCACAGTTCCGCCAAAGCAAACATCACCTTTCCCAAAAGTCTCAGTGATATCTATTCTGGCAGTGGACAAAAAATAACCCCCTGGTATCAGGGGGCTAATTCGGCAATTCTCTCGCGAGCGTGCTGCGCCTGTTCGGTGCGGCCCAACGCATCATACGTCAATGCTAAGTAGCGGTGGATTTCTACAGAACGGGGATCCATCAGCTGTGAAAACTCCAGCACCTCAACAGCTTCTTCAAACTCACCGAGGTGATACAAACTGATTCCCAAGCCAACTCTAGCACCAACAAACTCGGGGGCTTCTTCCAAAGCTTTCTCAAAGGCCTCTTTTGCAGCGGTATAGTCTTGGGTATCTAGGAAAACACTGCCAAGCCCATAGAAGGTTCGGGCATAGGAACCGTGTTCATTTGATGCCAGGTAGGCTTCTTCTGCCTCTTCGTACTTACCCAAGGCAAGAAAAGCATCACCCAAAAGCGCCCAGACCCAACCTTCCTGCGGATTGCGTTCTAAGAAGCGCCCATACTGGTCAGCGGCGCGTTCGTGCAGTCCTAAGTTCTGATAGATCAATCCTAAGAGCAGATAAGCTTCTTCGGCTTCCTCTTCTTGAATCGCTTTACCAAGCTCACCGATGGCAGCACCTACTGGGTCGAGCTCTGGAAAGAGACGTTCAATTTGCATAGCATGGTACACCAGGGCGTGCAGGCTGTTTTGCAAAAACCGAGTAGGGCCTGCAGCATGAGCAATCATACCTAAGCTGATGACTAAGACGAGAATAACAGCTGTTAAACGGGTCTTTTGCATGTTCGGGACCTCTCTCAGTATAATGTTCTCGACATCTATTCTCCACAAGGTACGTTATTACCTTCCCAATTGAGTGACCCAGTCCCCTCTGATATAATGTCCCCAGAAAGGAGTGCCGCATATGCCCTTAGACGGACTAACGCTGCATGCATTACTTGATGACCTCGATCAGACCCTTAGAAATGGGCGGATCATGAAGATCTACCAGCCCGATCGCCACACTATTTCTATGAACATCAGACTGCCGGGACGTAACGAAACTCTGGTGGTATCCGCGGACCCGGTTTACCCTCGTATACATACAACTGACGCAGACTGGGAAAACCCCATCTCCCCGCCAGCTTTTTGCATGCTGCTGCGGAAATACCTTGAACCGAGCCGCATTCTCAAGATCGAACAGCACGGCTTTGATCGTGTCGCTCAAATTATTTTCGAAGGAATGGCCCCAGACGGATCGCCCTGTGAGTACCGCCTCATTTTGGAAATCATGGGCCGGCAGAGCAATATTCTGCTGGTAAATGAAGCAGGCATAATTCTCGATGCGATTATTCGGAAAACCCCGGCCGAAGCAGCAGTGGATCGTATTCTGGCTCCAGGGGAACCATATCAGTTTCCACCCGACCAGGGTAAGAAAGACCCGAGTCTGATATCTCATGATGAGCTGCACACCGATCTGCGCTTGGCGGATCCTAATCTACCTCTTTGGAAAACCCTCCAGGACACACTGCAGGGATTAAGCAAGCTGGCTGCCGAGGAAATCCTTTTCCGGGCAGGCCTTGATCCGAAAGTGCTGCGTGCCGACACTGATGATCAGGACTGGAAGAACATCATCCAAGCGGCACAGCGCGTGGTGGGTGAAGTAACGCAGCGCCAAGCAGGCAGCTTTATCACCGCTCCCAAAGAGGATTTTGCGGCGTACGACGTTACCTTGTACCCCTGTGAGGCGTATCCAAGCATCAATCAGCTTGTTGATTTCTTCTACACAGGCCGCGTCAAAAAGGCTGATCTCGAACAAGCCAAGAGCCAGCTCCGCCGAGTTTTGAAGCGTCATCTCGAAAGGGTTGAGAAGAAGGAAGGCCTGCAGCGCCAGACTATCGCAGATGCCGAACAGGCACACACTTGGCGCCGCTTGGGAGAGCTGATTACCGCCAACCTTCACCTCATCTCCCCTGGCGCACGTTCAGCGAAGGTAGTTGACTACCATGACCCTAACTTAGCTGAGATCACAATAGAACTTGATCCAATGCTTTCACCCAGTGAGAATGCGCAAGCCATGTTTAAGAAGTACAACAAAGCGAAAAAAAGCTTAGACATCACCCTTGAACAGCTCGAAAAAACAACAGCCGAGAAACATTATCTCGAGGAGACGCTCACCCATGTAGAGCTAGCAGATTCGGTAGGCACTCTGCAGGAAATCAAGCACGAACTAGAGCGTGAGGGATACATGAAACCTCCGAACAAGGGACAAAGCAGGTCAAAGGCGGCACCTGTTTCGGAGCCAGAGAAGTTTCGACTGGGTGATGGTTCTCTCATTTTGGTTGGGCGGAACAACCGTCAAAACGATAACTTAACTTTCCGGACTGCCGCACCGACAGACCTGTGGTTCCACGCTCAGAATATCCCGGGAAGCCACGTGATCCTCAAAGCCGAAGGCAAACCAACAGACGAAGCGATTATCGCTGCAGCGGTTCTGGCAGCACGTCATTCAAAAGCGAAAGACTCACCTAAGGTGCCAGTGGACTATACCCAACGCCGGCACGTGCGCAAACCATCGGGAGCCAAGCCAGGCTTTGTCCTGTACGAGAACTTCCAAACTGTGATCGTGGACCCTCACACAGAGCTAAAGCTAGACAAGTTGAAATAGCAAAAAAAGGCCATCACGGCCTTTTTTTATAACAGCTGACAGGAAGCAAGCGAGTTCACCCCCCTGGTCATCTACACCCGCCCCCTGTCGTCACAGAACAGGTAGTTAAATACCTTTCCCGAATTATTCTTGGTCTATGCTGGAAACCCTCTTTTTGTGGTTTATAATTTTGTTATTTTTTCTAAATGGACAGCGCATATTTC
>JAAYMS010000010.1 GCA_012521295.1 Bacillota bacterium | reverse complement strand
CTGTTGACTACTACTTCACGGATCTCTTGGTAGTGCAGCAGGGGCACCAAGAGCTTAACCCCCTTATGCGTCCTATCGTATACAGCCCCTTTTTCTTTGTGTACAAGATGGTTCTAATTCCGGCCGCACTATGGCTCCTATGGCGGCTTAGGCACGTGGTCTTAGGATGGCTTTTTAGGCTCGTCTGGTTTACGTTCTTTGCTTATCTGAGTTTGATGGTGTATATCAAAGTAGTGTTCTACTCATGATCCTTCGTAGTGACATATCTGTGCCTACGGTGCTGTACCAGCCCAAAGCAGCGCGCATGCTGAACTAATAGTGAATCCCCACACCCGCCACCAGCCGTGCCTTGCCAATATGTGAGTTGTACACAAATCCTAGATGAGCAGTCGCGAGCTCCCACTTATACTTCACACGGCCTGCGGTATGGAAGTTGTTGGACATCACTGCTAGGGTTCCTGAGAAACCGACGCGGTCCTGCCAAACTTCGCTGTTGACTCCAAAGGCTAATCCATTTTTGCCATTGCCTACGATCCGTGCCCATCCGATCCAGGGCGTGAACTTAGCATATTCATACCCCAAACCTATTATCGTAAAGGCTCTAACTTGACTAGGATCAGTATGGCCAAACGTGCGGCCTGCTTCCATTACGGCCGATACCGGGCTAAGATCAGGTCTGATATCAGCACTCAACATATAGAAGTCTCTCGACAAACTAAGATCCAAGCTGTTAGCCGATGCAACAGCCGTACTGATAGCAATCAACAGCACCGCAAGCAAATACTTTTTCATTTCCTTCCCTCCTAGTTAGGTTAGTACTCTTTGCTTCGCCACTTGTCTTGGAGCTTCCTTTCTCATCTTCACTTCGCTAGACGGAGGTCGTGAAATGCGTCCTTTTAGATACCGGAAACCATCACTCAAGACTGCGTTGGGCATAACAAAGGCCAAGAAGAGAATCAAGCGGAAAACAGGAATCACCGCAGCCACCAGGCCTTTGCGAGCGGCTTCGAATGCCAAGCGGAGGATGAAGAGGAAAGTGGGGTACTACTCTGCCCCTGCGAAGATGTTCAGAGCGAAGAAACCGCCCACTCCACTTGGTTGTCTGCTGCCTATGGTCATTGCCATACTCATTCTCATAGTGATTGTTCTGTAGTAACAAGAACACACAAGCGCACCCCTGAGCCTTGACTCAGGGGTCGTTTCATGTCTGTGACACCGACTGAGCTTTCGTCCCAAGTGAAAAAATGGGCTAGCACTCCCGTTTCCTGCAGAAGCGCTTCTGCATACCATGCTAGAAGATTCGTGGAGGGGAGGTAGGTCAATTGCAATCTGACGATACAAAGATGTTTCTGCCCGAGTCTACTTTGCATCAAATGCGTCAGCGATGCCCTGCAGCTGCAGCTGAGTTCCTGAAGAAACGCGGCCTCTTGGCAAATGTTCAAGGGATGGGTATTGGCGTGAAGTGGAAAGATGGACAACCAACGGGCGAAGAAGCGTTTGTGGTACTGGTCAGCAAGAAGATTCCTAAAGAACATCTCTCCAGAAAAGATCTGATTCCTCCCACGCTGAATGGCGTCCAGACTGATGTTCTGGAGATCGGAGTACCTGAAATCCAGGCCATAGCCGCCGAACAGCTTGATCTGCGGACAAAGGTAAGGCCAGCGGTAGGTGGAGTCAGCGTAAGTCATCCCAAGGTTACCGCGGGCACTCTCGGAATCACTGTCTCGGATCGACGTACCGTTCCACACAGGTTTTTCGTTCTCAGTAATAACCACGTTCTTGCAAACAGCAATCGAGCCCATATCGGAGATCCGATTCTGCAGCCCGGAACTGTAGACGGAGGTAGGCTGCCTACTGACGTTTTGGGGAATCTCCATAGATTTGTTCCGGTACAGCTAGAACCACCCTTGGAGAGAGACCTGCACAACAACTACGTTGACGCAGCTCTAGCAGAAGTCAATCCCATTGACGTTTCCCCAGAAATTGCCTTTACAGGATTTGTGACAGGTTTCCTGGCAGCGGATGAGATTAATGTGGGTATGCCGGTCCGCAAAGTGGGAAGGACGACTGGTTATACGACGGGGAGAGTGACTGTTATTAGTGCAACGGTCGATGTGAGTTATGGTCAGGGAACCATTGCTCGTTTTTCTGACCAAATCATAACTACGGCTATGTCGCAGAGTGGTGATTCTGGCTCCTTGATCACAACGTTTGACAATCTTGCCGTTGGCCTCTTATTCGCCGGATCCCCTTCCGCTACAATTGCCAACCCCATTGAACACGTACAGGATTTTCTAAACATCCAGGTTGCTCCATGCTGAAACTCTCTTTATCACAATGCACACGTTGTTTATGACCAGAATACTATACAGAGTAACAGGAAGGGGGAGTTTGCTTGACTAGGAGATCCTGGATCGTATTGGCACTGGCAGTCATCGTGGTAGGGGTTCTATTGGGCGCAACAGCTTCGGCGCAGGAGCTGCAGACGGTAAGGTTGTCTGAAGTAGTGCGGTCTGTTTTCTATTCACCTCAGTACGTCGCTCTTGAACTAGGATTCTTTAGGGACGAAGGGCTTGAAATTGATCTCAGCACAGCGTGGGGCGCTGACAAGGGAGCAGCTGCACTGATTTCTGGTTCAGTGGATGTTGGGTTCTTTGGGCCCGAAGCAGCAATCTATATCTACCAGCAGGGTGCCGTCGACCACATTGTTGGCTTTGCGCAGCTTACTGCACGGGATGGTTCTTTCTTCATGACCCGGGATCCTGAAGAAGAGTTTGAATGGGATAATGTCCGCGGTAAGACCATCGTAGGTGCCCGTATAGGCGGCGTTCCTCAGATGGTTTTGGAATGGGTCTTGAAAAAACACGGCATCAAGCCCTTTGAAGATGTGGAGATTATCACCAGTCTTGCTTTCGAAGCAGCCGTCGGCGCTTTTGAATCTGGATTGGGTGACTATATCGCTCAATTTGAGCCAGCGTTGAGCGAGATTGAGGCACGGGGCCGTGGCAAGATTGTCGCTTCTCTTGGGGCCGAAGCAGGGCCGATCACCTATACGGTTTACCATGCTCAGAAAAGCCGGCTCGAGCGTGAACCGGAGCTCTTTGCCCGCTTTACCAGAGCTATCTATCGCGGGCAGCAGTGGGTGGCAGACCATACCGCAGAAGAGGTGGCTGAAGTAGTCAGCCCATACTTCCCCCTGATAGACCATGATGTCTTGGTAAAGAGCATCAGGCGCTACCAAGAGATCGATGCTTGGACTCCCAATCCAGTGCCGCAGGAACCCCATTTCATGCACCTTCAGGCAGTGATGCTCGAAGCAGGAGAGTTGGAGAACACAGTGCCGTTTGCTGAGCTGATGAATACTGAAATCGCCCAGAAAGTAATGGACGAGATGCAGTGAAGCCCCGCTTGCGGGGCTTCTGCCTAGAAGGGGGGAATGACCATGGCCTTAGTCGAGCTTCGGAATGTGGGGCTCAAATACCACACTCTTGAGGGAGAGACCACTGCTCTTGAGAACGTGAATTTGCGTGTGGAAGAAGAGGAGTTTGTCAGTATTGTCGGTCAGAGCGGCTGCGGAAAGAGCACCCTCTTGAGCCTCATTTCCGGTCTTCTAAAGCCTACTACCGGTGAAGTCCTTATAGGCGGTGAGCCAGTACAAGGGCCGAGCCCCAAGGTTGGATACATGCTGCAGCAGGATTACTTGTACGAATGGCGCACCATCCTCGATAACGCCCTCCTTGGGCTTGAGATTCGGCGCATGAAAACCCCAGAGAGAGTGCAGGAAGTCAAGCAGATGCTGCAGGACTACGGCTTAGGCGGGTTTGAGTCCTACTACCCGAACCAGTTGAGCGGCGGAATGCGGCAGCGGGTGGCTCTCATTCGGACACTGGCAGTTCAACCGAATGTGCTTCTCTTGGATGAGCCGTTCTCAGCCCTTGACTACCAAAATAGATTAGCCGTTGGCGAAGAAGTAGTGCGCATTCTCAGAGAAAGGCGCAAGACAGTCATTATGGTTACCCATGACATTTCAGAGGCCATCAGCATGGCCAACCGTGTAATTGTACTGACTCCTCGGCCTGGGACTATCAAGAGTGAGCACCGCATCAGAATGTGCGATGAAGGCTTGACTCCGCTGCAGACCAGAGAACACCCAGAGTTCCGCAGATACTTCACCGCCATCTGGAAGGAGTTGAATGTCAATGCATAGCAAGACATCTGCTGAACACCTAGCGTACCTGCGTCAGTTGAAACGAAGGCAGCTGATCATCCGGCTCAGTCAAGGACTGCTTCTTATCGGTATCTTTGCACTGTGGGAGCTTGCAGCTCGTCTGGGCTGGATCAATGCCTTCGTCTTCTCTCAGCCTACCCGCGTTTGGAATGCAGCTGTAAGGCTTGCACGTCAAGGAGAGCTCTGGAAGCACCTTGGCTGGACAGTGGGTGAAACGGTGATCGGGTTTACTTCTGGCACGCTGCTGGGGATTGCTATCGCAATCATCTTATGGTGGTCGGATTTTGTCTCTCGCGTACTGGACCCCTATATCGTCGTGCTGGAGAGCATTCCTAAGGTAGCGTTAGGCCCTATTTTCGTGGTGTGGCTCGGCACCAATATGACTGCTGTAATTGCTATGGCGGTCGCTGTTTCTGTGATTGTGACTGTGATGATGATGCACACTGGTTTTAAAGAGGTAGACCCGAACAAGATCAAACTAGCCCGCACTTTTGGCGCTACCAAGCTGCAGATACTCACTAAGGTAATTATTCCTGCGAGCGTTCCTACTATGATTGCTGCACTTAAGGTGAGTGTAGGCCTGTCGCTTGTAGGAACCATCGTGGGTGAGTTCTTGGCTTCGAAGGCAGGGCTTGGGTATCTCATCATATACGGCGGCCAGGTGTTCAACATGTCACTGGTCATGGCAAGCATACTGCTTTTGGCTATCGTATCCGTTATTCTTTACTATTTCGTCTCTAAGCTGGAAGAAAGAGTAGTTCGCGGTCGCGATTATTGAAGGAAAATTAACTGACTTCCCGAATGTAAAAATGTGACTACGACACTAGGTGGGTGAATGTGATGACAAAAGTGGGAGTAATCGGCTATGGCACCATGGGCCAACTCCACAGCAGTATATTAAAGAAGCTGCCAGGCGCGGAACTGGCAGCCGTTGCTGATCTGGATGAAGGGCGCAGGGCAAAGGCCCAGCAGGACCTTGGTGTCAAGGTGTACGTCGATGGTTCCGAGTTAATTAAGGATGCAGAAGTTGAGCTCGTGGTTGTTGCAACCCCAACTGACGAGCATGCAAAACTCCTAGAGCAGGCCGTTTTGGCGGACAAGCATGTATTCTGCGAGAAGCCCTTGGTCAGAACTGCTGCCGAGTGCGATCGGGTAAGCAGGCTTGCACAGAAGACTACCAAGAAAATGGGTGTGGGGCATGTTGTACGATTCTCGCCCGAATATGTGGCAGCCAAGCAAAGCCTTGACGCAGGTAGGATTGGGCGTCCGGCGGTTGTCCGCACGTTTAGAGGGGGTTCCGCGTTTCCCATCGGCTGGCAGGATTGGTATGCCGACTACAACCGAAGCGGTGGAGTCATTCTAGATCTTACTATTCATGATATCGATTACCTGCGTTGGCTGTTCGGCGATGTGGTGCGCGTCTATGCCAAAACCACTCGCGGAAAAACCGACGAGCGTATGGAACACGCTTTGATCGTTCTGCGGTTTGAGAACGGGGTGATTGCCCACGTAGAAGGCAGCTGGACCAACTATCCCGGCCAGTTCTATACGTCACTTGAGATTTCTGGTACCAAGGGTATGATCACCTTCGATAGCCGTAAGACAGCCCCGATTTTCTATGCCAAAGCGGTCCAGGACGAGAAACAGGTCAATGTCACGCTTCCGGAGAGCCCATCGCTGGTTAGCCCGTATGAGTTGGAGCTGGCAGATATGATCTCTGCAATCCAAGAGGATCGGGATCCGAAAGTGACGTTGGCTGATGCACTGGCAACAACAAGAGTTGCCCTTGCAGCGCTGAAGTCGGCCG
>JAAYMS010000083.1 GCA_012521295.1 Bacillota bacterium | reverse complement strand
TTCTCGCCAACTCCAATTAGCTTAACAGGCAGATTCAACTCCCGGCCCAGTGCCAAGACTATCCCGCCCTTGGCCGTACCGTCCAGTTTAGTGAGTACCACCCCGGTAAGGGGTACCGCCTCACTGAACAGTCTGCCCTGACTGAGTGCGTTTTGCCCGGTGGTGGCATCCACCACCAACAGCACTTCATCAACATCGCGGCCCAATTCACGCTGGACAACGCGGTGCACCTTTCCAAGTTCAGCCATGAGGTTGGACTTAGTCTGCAGACGGCCAGCCGTATCCAGGATCAAAACATCACAGCCGCGAGATCTGGCGGCGTTTACCGCATCAAATGCGACTGCAGCTGGGTCAGAACCCTCTTGGTGGCTGATGAAATCCACACCAACACGATCGGCCCAGACCTTGAGCTGATCAATGGCAGCAGCCCGGAAAGTATCGCCAGCGCCAAGCAGAACTCTGGCGCCTTCCTGCTTAAACCTGTATGCAAGTTTGCCAATAGTAGTTGTCTTTCCCGCACCATTTACCCCAACGACCATGATCACGTATGGAGTCTCGCCGGCATCCTTTAGGGGTTCGGCATTCTCCTTAAGCATGGCAGTTATTTCGTCGCAGAGAAGATTCTTGAGGGCGTCGCCTTCGGTAATCTTTTCTTCTGAAGCCCGATCCCGTAAGCGGTCGACCAACTCCACAGCAGTGGGTACACCTACGTCTGCCTGAATCAGAAGCTCCTCCAACTCTTCGAACAGCTCTTCATCAACTTTGCGCCCAGTTACAAGCTGCTCGACTTTTTCCACAAATCCTTGCCTGGTCTTCGACAGACCAGTCTTCAAGCGCTGAAAGAAGCTCTGCTTGGTTGGGGGACTGTCTTGAACGGCTGGGTTTTCGACTACAGGATTAGTTTCCTCGAGGATCTCTTCTTCTATCGTTGTCTCTAGATCTATTTCTACCTCTTGCTCTTGCTCTAACTCTGCCTCTGCCTGTACCTCAACTTCTACCTCTACCTCGGGTTCCGGTTCAGGTTCGGCAGGAGGTTCACTCATTTCAGTTTGCTTGTTTTCCTGGGGCTTCAACTCCTCTTCTTTCTTCTGCCCCTTTTTCCCGAATATCTTTTTCCAGAACACACTACCCCTCCTGATTCATCCTAACTGAAATAATCTGAGAGACTGCGTCATCATTCATCGTCACTCCATAGAGAGCATCTGCAGCCTCCATCGTTGCTTGCCGGTGAGTAATCGTCAACACCTGAGTCGTCTGGGCAAACTGACGCATGAGATTGGCAAACCTATGAAGATTTCCCTCATCTAGTGCGGCATCAATTTCGTCCAGAATGCAGAACGGCGTTGGTTTGATACGCCTAATCGCAAACAACAGCGCGATTGCTGTTAGGGCCCTTTCGCCTCCCGAGAGAAGGAGCAGATTCTGCAGTTTCTTACCTGGAGGCTGTGCCACAACTTCGATACCTGTGGTGAGGGGAGAGTCTGGATCAGTCAAAAATAAATCGGCTTGACCGCCTTGAAATAGTTCAGCAAAAATCTTCTTAAACTCAGTACGTACAGCAGTAAATGTCTCCATAAACTTGCTGATACAGACCTCGTCCATTTCCTCGATTACTTCTACTAACTGGTCTTTGGCTTCATTGAGGTCATTCAACTGAATTGTTAAGAAATGATGTCGTTCTCTCACCTGATCGTATTCTTCCGCCGCTGTAGGGTTAACCATACCAAGGCCACGGATGCGTTCTCGGAGATCATCAATACGGCCCTTCAATTCTGCCTTGGGCATCTGGACAGTACGGCATCGAACCTCTTCTGCTTTGAGCTCCCGTTCGTGCAGCAGCTCTATGATCCGGCTTTCTGCTGCGTCCTTAAGCTGCATTTCGCTTTCTATGCGATATGCACGGCGCTCGAGTTGGTTCTTCTGCTTGCTGATATTCTGCAGCCGGCTGTTTAGTTCCGTAAGCTCGATCTTTCTTGCATCACGCTCTGCTCTTCCCTGTTCTAGTTGGGACGTTAGCTGCTCACGTTCCCGGCTGATCTGTTCAAGTGCCTGCTCTGCAGCAGCAATCTCTTCTACTAATCGAATTTGACTAGCCGTGAGCTCTGCTTCTTCTGCTTCAGCATCGGCCAGGACAGTCTCCACTTCTTCGAGTTGACTATCCACATTGGTGAGCTGAATACGGAGGTTTTCGACGCAGCCCTTTTCTTCTGCCAGCTTAACTCGAGAGGCACCAACCTGATTCTGCATAGCATTGACATCGGCCTCAATCTTCTGCAGATCTTGCTCAAGCTGTTGGATCGCCGCTCTATGGGCGGCTTCAGCTTCTTCCTCCTTACTGAGTTGCGCGGCCGCAGTCTCCTGCTGTGTCAATAGCGCCTGCCATACCTCCTGCAGATGGGCGATATCTTCCTGCAGGCGAGCTTGATTCTCCTGTTCCCTTGTCATGTCCTTCTTCAGCTGATCCAAAGTCTGGTCAAGGCGCTGCAGCTCTAGCCGAGCCTGGATTTCACTCTGGGCCAAGGCGCTGATGCTCTGGTCTATGCCATCAAGGTCAGACTGCAGTTCGTCAAGCTGAGCCTGCAGCCGCTCGCGGTGCTGCGACATTGAGTGCAGTTCTGTCTCCAGCTGGGCGATCTCACTCTTTCGGCTCAATAAGCCTGAAGTGCGAGTTGTTTGACTGCCTCCTGTCATAGCGCCGCTGGGAAAAACCACGGAACCATCACGAGTGACAATGCGGCTGAATTGCTTCAGATTTCTACGCAGCGATAGAGCCGAATCTAGATCCTCGGTAATGACAGTCCGGCCTAGAAGGGATGAGATCACAGCCTCATACTTCGGGTCATACTGCGCCAGCTCAGCACCTGTCCCCAACACGCCAGGCTGTTCTAAGTGCCTGCGTAGTGCGGGAGGAAACTCGCTCGGGCGCATGGCATCAAGTGGCAGAAATGTGGCACGCCCACTGTTGGTTCGTTTTAGCCACTCGATAAGTGCTTGTGCAGCAGATTCATCTGGTGTAATTATGTTCTGCAGAGCTGACCCCAGCGCTACTTCAAAGGCAAGCTCCAATCCGGGCGGAACCTGAATAACATCAGCTACAGTACCAAGAATCAGCTTACGTTGTGCCTCTGACTGCATCAAACGTTTGACGCTTGCCGCGTAACCTTCATAGTCGGCGTCAAGCTCTCGTAGGGTGTTGAGGCGGGCTTGAAGCTTGGTGGCCTGTCCCTGTGCCGATCTAATTGCCTCTTCTACACGAGTCACGTCCTGCAACAAGGCTGCCTTCTTCTTCTTGAGCTCAGCTGCCTGGTTCTGCATTTCGGCCATCTGCAGCTCATGGGTTCTGCGCTGTTTCTCCGTCTCAAAAGCAGCTCTCTCTACATCTAGCAGGCGGTCAGCGCTTTCTGAGGCGGCCTGCTGCCGCGCCTCAATTTGCTTTGCAAGGGTTTCCTCTTCTTTGACGAAGTTCCTCTGGAAGTTGCGCAGTTCTGTTAGGCTGCGCATAAACTCGAAAAACTCGTCCTTAGCTGTCTCCAGCGAGATGCGGAGTTCTTCACGTTTCTTCTGCAGCTCCGCGACTTGACGTTCTTCGGCGCTGATGTGCTCTTCTATTGAGCGGCACCTAGACAAGGCTGCTTCTAACTCAGCCTTGACTTCTAGGCGTTTACTGTGGAAAGCATCCTGTTGTGAACGTCTATTATTACGCAACTCCGCCAACGCGGCCAACCGCCGTGTATTGTTTTCTCGGCGCTCATTCTTTAGAGCGATTTCACTATCGAGTGAATTGCGGCGCTCAGCCAGTTCTATTTGGCGGGCTTGTCCCTTTTCTAGATCCGTTTCGATTTGGAGTAGGAGTTGACCCACCTCAGCCGCCTTCTGCTCGAGA
>JAAYMS010000082.1 GCA_012521295.1 Bacillota bacterium | reverse complement strand
GGTACACCTGGGATGAAGTAGTTGCTCATATCGAGAGTTCTCTGCATCAGCATTCCGAGAGCTACGTTGTTTTCATAAATGATCATGTCAACGATCTCTTTCGGTTTAGGCTGACCGAAAACTTTGTTGCCCCACCAGTTGTCGTCCCGCACCCAAACGTTGCGGTCGGCACCTGCCATGAGCTTCTTGTAGGGGCCACTTCCGACTGGATTGTCGTTGGTGATGACCATCAGATCTTCACCGGGAACGTCTTTCCAGATGTGTTTCGGAAGGATAGCCCGGGAGTAGAGCTCAACCTGCCACTCTTGGTAGCTGGGGTTTTCAAAGACGAATTGCACTGTGTCAAGGGACAGCGCCTTAACCTCTTTGAGTGTCCGCCAGATAGGGGTGTAGGTCAGATTGTTGTCCCGTGCCAGCTCGTAGGTAAAGACTACGTCGACAGCGGTCAGAGGTTCTCCATCAGACCAGTAGATGCCAGGACGAAGTTTAATCTCATAAACGTCGTCCGAAACCCACTTGCCTTCTTCGGCGAGCCATGGCTTATGCTCGTTTGTAAGTGGGTTGTAAGCGAAGAGTGTCTCATAGACCAGACCCAAGGTTCCGTTGGCAGAGTTAGGATAGAGTGGGTTCCAGCTTGTAGCTGCACTCCACGTTCCGCCGCCAACGATGAGTGTTTCGTGCCGTTCAGCTGCAAATGCAGGCGTCAGGCACAAAACGAGTGACAAAACGACCAGCAACGCAACAAATCTCGTCTTCACACAACACCTCTCCTTTTATGTTATTTTATATCTTCAATTCCATTACTGGAATTGAGACCTTCGTAATCACGTTATATTTAAACGGTTAAGTGAAATATGGTCTCTATGATGAAAAGATACAGTTCAAAAACGTAAAGGATTTTATGTTATATTTTCTTGCCGGTTTCGGAAATTCCTCCCTGAGTGCTAAAGTTCATGTAATTATGTGACAGAAGGCACCAATAGAAGGAAAACCATGCGCTTTGAAGAATAGCTTTAGGGGACTCGACCAAAGCTGGCATCGTTCTGGTGCGGCTCTAAGCGATTAAATGGAGGGATAGATTTATGAGTTCTAACATTAAAATTGTGGGCGAACCCCTGCCGAACATTCCTTGGCAGGAACGTCCTGAAGGATGCAGTGATGTACTGTGGCGTTATGACCAGAATCCGGTAATTCCTCGGGATCTGATTCCCTGTTCTAACAGTATTTTCAATAGTGCCGTAGTACCCTATAATGGAGAATTCCGAGGTGTTTTCCGCGTTGACCACAAGGATCGTGAGATGCGCATTCACTCTGGTAAGAGCAGAGATGGCCTAAACTGGGAAATCGATCTCGAGCCAATTAAGTTTGTGTGCGATGATCCGGAGATCGGAAACTTCGTCTATGGTTATGATCCTCGCGTTGTGAAGATCGATGACCGTTATTGGGTAACATGGTGCAACGGCTACCACGGCCCAACAATCGGGGTAGGGTATACCTACGATTTCGAAACCTTCTATCAGATGGAGAATGCGTTCCTGCCCTATAACCGCAATGGTGTGTTGTTCCCCAGAAAGATCAACGGCAAGTATGCAATGCTCAGCCGCCCCAGCGACACAGGGCACACGCCATTCGGTGATATTTTCTACAGCGAAAGCCCTGACATGATCCACTGGGGTAAACATCGACATGTGATGGCACCAAAGGGTGGCTGGCAGTCGACTAAGGTTGGTGCGGGGCCGATTCCCATCGAGACTAGTGAAGGCTGGCTCTTGATCTATCACGGCGTGCTCACTTCCTGTAATGGGTTTGTTTATCATGTGGGTTCAGCTCTGCTTGACCTCGATGAGCCTTGGAAGGTTATTGCACGGACACGTCCGTACATCTTGTCCCCTCAGAAACTCTACGAGTGTGTTGGAGACGTTCCCAACGTTACCTTCCCATGTGCTGCGTTGGTGGATAGCGAAACTGGCCGGCTGGCTGTCTACTACGGCGGCGCCGATACAGTAACCGCAATTGCCTTTGGATACGTGCAGGAACTCATTGAGTTCACCAAGGAGAACTCTTTTTAGTTAATCACTGAGCAGTGATATTCGAGGTATGGGGTGATAGTATTGCGGGTCACAATCAGTGATGTTGCTGCCCGAGCCAAGGTCTCGACGGCAACTGTCAGCTATGTGATCAATGGCTCTAATCGTGTGTCTGAGGAAACCCGTGCCCGTGTGCTCCAGGCAGTGAAGGAGCTGGGATACCAGCCTAATGCTTTGGCGCGCGGCTTGGTAATGGGTCAGACGCGCAACATTGGACTGATTATCCCCCATACCGCCGAATATGTTTTTTCTGATCCATATTTTTCTGAGCTGTTGAAGGGCATTGCTACTGTCGTGACTCGGGAGGAGTATTTCTTGCTTCTATCGCTGTTAACGGAGGCAGACTTTAGCCGTGTTGTGGCAGCTTTGATCGATCAGAGGCGCGTTGATGGGATAATTATGGTATGTACGCCGCGGGACAGTGAAGAAGTGGCGCGGCTGCAGGCAGCGAAAATCCCCTTTACTCTGATTGGCACCTGCTACCTGCCTGAGGTAACGTCGATCGATGTGGATAACGAGGAGGGCTCTTACTTAGCAGCTAAGCACCTGCTCGACCTCGGACATACCAAGATCGGGTACATTGCTGGTGACATGCGCTACGACAGTGCAGTTCAGCGATATCGAGGTTTTCAGCGGGCCATGGCCGAAGCAGGGAGCCCGATTGTCGATGTGTATACAGGTGATTTTACTCAAATATCTGGAATGCTTGGCGCTCGTCAGCTTTTGAGCACTAACCCGGAAATAACTGCTTTGGTGTGTGCAAGTGATCTGATGGCCCTTGGTGCCATCAACGCGGCTAGGGAAATGGGCTACAGTATCCCCGAGCAGCTGTCCATCGTCGGATTCGACGATATACCTCTGTCTCGGGAGAGTGAACCGAAGCTTACGACCATCCGCCAACCCATTTCGCGCTTGGGTCGTCTTGCAGCCGAACAGCTGATAGCAATGATTCAGGGTTCAAAGCCCAAGCGAACCAGGCAAACGATGGTTCTCAAGACGGAGTTAGTAGTGCGGAACTCAACGATGAAACCGCGCACGACCTGACTCAGAAGGCACGAAAAAAGGGACTGCCAGATTTGGCAGTCCCTTATCTTCTAGATCAGGATCTTCAATACTCCCATAGACATAATCAGCAGGCCCGGAATTCTATGCAGCCGTTTATCGATTATGGTGTGCGCTGCTCTGGCGCCACGGCCCAAACCCAGGGACACCAATAGAAAACTCACCAGTGCAACTGCTGTACTTGTTTCCAGTAGGGGAAGACCTATAATTGCGGCGCCTACACCTGCTGCTAAAGAATCAAATGCCAACGTTACTCCTAACAGCACCGCCTCTTCTATCGCGAGCCTCCGGTCATTGTTCAGATCGGCGCGGAGGGGTTCGCGAAATACCTGAATGATGAGCCCAAGCCCGGGTATTCTCACCTTGATGATCTGACTGGTTTCAGTTGGGCTATTCGCTCTCCACAACGTATAGGCACCGACAATTATCAGAAGTAGTCCGCTCACCATATTGCCCGCGGCCGTAGGAAGCCATTCACGTACGCCGCTGCCCACGAGCATTGCTGACGCAAAGACTACACCTGAGATTAAGCTGAGGAAGACCCGTGCTCTGAATGGGATTTCGATTCGGGCCATTCCGTATGAGATGCCGATGGCGAGTGAGTCGAAACTGACAGCTGCAGCTAAGAATAAGACTTGTAACCAAATCACGCGGTTATCCTCCCTCCCATACAAATCATGATACGATTTGGGCCGGGCTCGTGTTCCAGGGAAGGGAGGAAACCTTCTTATCCTCGACTAGTATAGTGTGCCACTATGTCAAGTACGCCTTCTACTAGGGGGTATGGAGAGACATACTCAGCGATGGCCTTCACATTCGGCGTGCAATTGGCTGGTGCGGCAGCATGGCCAGCTGCTTCGAGGATCTGTAGATCGTTATCTGCATCACCGATAGAGATGGTCTCTGATATGTTGACACCGACGGTTTCTGCCCAAAAAGCTAACCCCTGGGCTTTGGTAACTCCTTGTGGAATTACCTCGATGGAACGTCCCGAAAACTGAATTTCAACGGGTGCTCCTGCAAGTGCTTCTTCAAGCCGAGGGATGAGTTCATTGAATAGACTGGAGTCGGTGGAGTTGACGCTGAACATCACGTCTTTGCCCAGTTCAATAATGGCTTCGGTGCCAGCGATGAGCTCTTCGATAGCGCGGCGGATATGCGGCCGTTCTTTCATGAACTCTTTGGGGATACCAGGATGGAGCAGTCCCTTCTTGGTCGTGGGATCAAATAAGAGCGATCCGTTTTCACAGATTAAAGGAGCTGTTATAGTTAACTGCCGGGCGAGCGCTTCCATAAACGTGGCAGGACGCCCCGAGCAGAGGGTGAAGACAAATTCGCGCCGGTTGATCTTCTCGGCCAGAGCAGCGAGAGAGGTAAAATCCCACTGATGTCCTCGAGGTGGGACTAGGCAACCATCTACATCGCAGATAATGTGTCTCTCCATGCAGTTCTCTCCTTCCATATTCTTCGCTTAATTGTATCTAACGGGCTATAAGCCTGTCAACCTAATAGGACTTTAGTCGGCTAGAGCGAAGTAATAAACAAGCAAATAAAGGTAACGGAGGGTTAAGATGGAGAATTTTGTTTTTTCAAATGAAACAAAGATCGTTTTTGGCCGGGGTACCGAAGCGCTGGTTGGTGTAGAGACTGCCGCTTGGGGCAAAAAGGTGCTGCTCCACTATGGAGGGGGCCACATCGTTCGTACTGGTCTTAAGGCTGTGGTTGAGAAATCACTTCAAGAGGCGGGCGTAGAATATATCGAGCTGGGTGGCGTACAGCCTAATCCGCGCCTCTCCTTAGTAAGGGAAGGAATCGACCTGATACGTAAACACAACATTGAGTTTATTCTGGCGGTTGGAGGCGGTAGTGTAATCGACTCCGCCAAGGCGATGGCACTAGGTGCGCTCTACGATGGTGATGTATGGGATTTCTATATCGGAAAAGCCGAGCCTAAGAAAGCTATGCCGGTCGGTGTCGTTCTGACCATTCCTGCTGCCGGTAGTGAAGCCAGCCCGAGTTCGGTTATTACCAACGAGGATGGATGGCTGAAGCGTTCTGTAGATAATGTGATCCTGCGGCCGCGGTTCGCTATCATGAACCCCGAGCTTACTTTCACCCTGCCACCCTATCAGACGGCATGCGGTGTTGCCGATATGATGGCTCACATTATGGAACGCTATTTTACTAATACCCGGGAAGTTGACTTAACTGACCAGCTCTGTGAAGCTGCTCTCCGAAGCATCATCAAGTACGCACCGCGTGCTCTAGAGGAACCAGAAAACTACGATGTACGCGCTAATATTATGTGGGCAGGGACTATCGCACACAATGATCTATTAGGTACAGGCCGAGTCGGAGACTGGGCATCGCATACCATTGAGCATGAGATCAGCGGCATCTATGATTTAGCACATGGAGCAGGCTTGTCCATTGTATTTCCGGCTTGGATGAAGTATGTCTACAAACATGACATCCAGCGTTTCGTGCAGTTTGCCGCTCGGGTATGGGGTGTGGATCCTGATTACCACAACCCAGAACGAACTGTTTTCGAAGGAATCAGGCGTCTCGAGGAGTTCTTCAAACGCATGGGACTTCCTGTAAGGCTGTCTGACGCCGATATACCTGGAGACCGTATCGAAGAAATGGCAGCTAAGTGTACCGATAACGGTACTCGTACAGTAGGGCGTTTTGTAGAACTTGGCCAGGAGGATGTTCTGAACATTTACAAGCTCAGCCTCTAGAAGCAGCAGAGCCCAGGCGTATGTTGACAGCCTGGGCTTTTTTTTATTTCTTCGGGAGCACGTCTTCCAAACCGGGGATTGTTTTTTTGAACTGTTCTAACAATCTCTCGAGCTGCTCCGGCTCTGCTTCCCGTACTCGTTCCATGATTTTGGGCACTGCAGCCATCACTTGGTTCAGATCAGCCTTGTTGCTGCTTTGGTCTCCCAGCATTGACATCAGCCCTGGATATGATGCGATCAGCCCAGGCAGGAGCTTCATGAGGGCATCCATAGATTGGTTTGAGCCCTTGGCACCAGCCATACACTACACCTCCCTCAACTTCATGTGTTAAGAAGTGAGATGGGGCTGCCGCCCCATCTCCGGTTTGCTAGGCAAGGAGAATAACAGCTAGCACCACGATCAGAATCAACGCGACAAACACGATGAAGGTTTCTTGATTAGCAGTCACGGATTGCCACCTCCTTGCAGCGGGCAATTGAGAGCCTGTTCACTCTCACTCCAAACTATGCAGCATCTAGAGGAGTGCCTTAACACCTGTCTCCTATTTTGTACTGTTGAGGAGTGGTGGCCTAGATCAGTAGACAGCCCAGACTAAGCTTGGCTAGTCTGGGCAGACTCTTAGGCTAGCGCCGCGAAGATAACTAGGGTTACTAGAAACAGGATAAAGATCACCATTAAGGGATCTAGTTGACAGCAGTGATGTGGCCTACCCACTCACAACCCCCCCCTTATCTCGGTAGTACCTCTTCTAGGCCAGGGAACACCTCGGTGAAGCTCTCAAACAATCTTTCTAGCTGCTCTGGTTCAGCATTCTTAATTTTGTCCAATATGACTGGCAGTGCTGTTACAAAATCATTTACTCTGGACCAATCCAGCCCATTCTCTCCCAACAGGGACATAAACGCGGGATAAGCAGCAAATAAACTGGGAAGAAGTTTGAGAAGTGTATCAAATGTCTGGTTGTTACCGCTGTTTTTGTTCGACAACACTCTCCACCTCCTTTGTTCCTATGATATTAGTCTCAGGCCGAAGAGCTTTAGGAACGCGTTCCCGATTTTCTATGGCGTCATATAATAGAAAAAGAGACGGGGGAATACCCCATCTCTGGTCTGTTAGGCAAAGAGAATCACTGCCAATACCACGATCAGGACGAGCGCTACGAAGATGATGAAGGTTTCCTGATTGCTGTTCAAGGATTGCACCTCCTCGGAGAGAATGTGGAGAGCCTGCTACTCTCACTGTAAGCTATGCTTCTCTCCAGTGAGGTGCCTATTACCTCTGTCCTATTTTTTCTTACTAAGGAGTTGAGTCCTGTGGCCCTAATTGGCTTACTTCTCAATAAGCGGCAGCGAATTCCGTACTATGGAACTCTGTCACGCAAATATGGTTTCCAATTAATGGTTTTTGATGCGGAGAATATTCATTGGCCGACCGCCACGGTAACAGGACTTCTGCTTTCAAGGGGACAGTGGTATGAGACAAGGCGGGCCCTTCCTGCCGTTATCTATAACAGATGCTATCCCGAGGACAAACAAGTGATAGCGCAACTAGAAACGATACTAGGGAAGGGGCAGGTGTTCAACAGTACTACTCTTTTTGACAAGTGGGATGTGTACAAAATCCTCCACGGCTTTGAGAAACTACAGCCCATTCTGCCGAATACGAAGGAACTAGTTGTTGACGAACTCCCAGAATTACTCGCCCAGGGAACATGGGTACTCAAACCGCGATTGGGACAGTCGGGACGAGGCTTATATCAGCTCAAGCTCCAGGGCGATTTCGTTGTTATTTCAAGCGGCATGAATCTTCCACTGCCGCTTCCGGCTGGCACAGGTATCTCTGGAGTTGCCGCAGTATTGACGGGGGGCGAGCCGTATATTGTTCAGGCTTATGTACCAAGCGCTGTCTATGATGGAGGCTTGTTCGATGTGCGGTTAGTGGTTCAGAAGGATAAGCACAGGGCGTGGGTGATAACTGGGGAGTTGAGCCGCTTAGCAGAGATGGGCAGCTTTATCACCAATCAGTTCAAAGCGATTCTGCATCCTCGAGAAGTACTGCTTTCGCTGGGAGAAAAAGGGCGAGCAGCATACAAGGTAATGCGGAGGGCAGCTTTGCTATCCGCTGAGGCCTTGGATGGGCCGCTGGGCCACTTAGGTGAGCTGTGTGTGGACTTTATGGTTGATGAAGACGGGCATCCATGGCTAGTCGAAGTGAATGGTAAACCCGATAAGGGGCTCTTCTTTGAACTTGACGATGAAAACATGCTTGAGCAAGTATATCTGACGCCTTTGATGTACGCAAAATCGCTGAGTACCAAGCTGCCATGGGGAAAAGGAAGTAGGGGCAGCATTAGGGAATATATGCCTAAATTGATCGAAGGAGGGCCACCGTGGAACCCATTAAACTAAATGATTTCACCAATTACACGTTCCTTTCAGGTATCGAGTACAACAGTACAGGCACTCTAGCCTGTTTTGTGGTACACAAGGCCGAACTGGATGAGAATAACTATACCTCTGTTCTGTGGATATACGACGAACCGCAGGACAGGCTGTACCAGCTGACTGCCTTAGGCGAAGAGAGCAGTTTTATGTGGCTTGAGGACGGAGAGCATGTTCTGTTTGCAGCAAAACGGAGCAAGAAAGATAAGGAGGCAGCTGAAAAGGGACGCGAAGAAACAGTATTCTTTAAGATCAACGTGCGCGGCGGAGAGGCCCGGGAGGCTTTCCGGATTCCTTTGAAGGTGCACAAATTGTATGAGCTGAACGAAGGCAGATTCTTGGCCTTGGGGACAGTTAATCTGGGCAGGGCTTCGGGTGAGGAAAAGGAGAAGGATTGGGAAATCCTAGATGAAATCCCCTACTGGGCGAATGGAGGAGGTTTTACCAGTCTGGACCGGACTCATGCCTTCCTGTTTGATCCACAGACTGGTCAACTCGATGAGCTAACTCCTGGCGCCTTGGACATACAAAGTGCCGCCTTAAACGCGGACAAGACTAGAGCCATCTTGATAGGAAGCGACTACCAGGGTAAAGCACCACAGACTAACTCTCTCTACGTTCTTGATCTAACGACTCGTTCGGTTGAGAAGGTCCCCGAAACTGCACCGTTCGCGTATGTGAGCGCGCATTTTGTCAGCGACGATACAGTGCTTGCTGTGGGGACAGACATGAAATCCTACGGCCTCAATGAAAATGATAGATTCTACCGCGTCGATATTGGTAGTGGGGCACGCTATCTGCTGACTCCTTCGTGGGACCGCAGTCTCTGGAATTCGGTGGGGTCAGACTGCCGCTACGGACGTTCAGAAACCATGCGCTGGCACAATGGCTATTTGTATTTCGTATCAACCGATGGGGCCGATTCATATCTCCATCGCATCAACCCCGACGGAGAGATTGAGAGATTGACCAGAGAGCCCGGTTCGGTTGATGGTTATGCCGTGCATCGTGACAAGCTCCTCGTTATAGCGATGCGCGGGCTGAACCTGCAGGAGGTCTACAGGGTAGATAACGGTACCGAAACACGGATCACCAGTTTCAATGAGTGGGTAACTCAGGAGCGTGTCCTTGCAGAAGTAGAGCCGCTCAATGTGGAAACCGCGCCAGGAGTAATCATTGATGGCTGGGTCATGCGGCCAGTGGGATACCAGGCAGGGGAGAAATACCCGGCTATCTTGAACATCCACGGCGGCCCCAAGACGGTTTATGGCAGCGTGTTTTTCCATGAAATGCAGTACTGGGCGGCACAAGGGTATTTTGTGTTCTTCTGCAATCCCCGCGGTAGCGATGGCAAGGGCAATGCGTTCGCAGATATTCGCGGAAAATATGGAACCATCGACTACGAAGACCTGATGTCCTTTACCGATGAGGTTCTTCGCCGGTATCCTGATATTGACCAGGAGCGGCTTGGCGTGACAGGAGGATCCTATGGCGGGTTCATGACCAACTGGATCATCGGGCACACCCAGCGGTTCCGAGCAGCTGCATCTCAGCGCAGCATATCGAACTGGGTATCTATGGGCTGGACTACGGATATCGGATATTTCTTCGCACCGGATCAAATTGCCGCTGACCCGTGGACTGATTACGAAAAGCTCTGGGAACATTCTCCCCTCAAATACGCGGATCGGGTAAAGACACCTACCTTGTTCATCCATTCGAATGAGGATTATCGCTGCTGGTTGCCGGAAGCTCTGCAGATGTTTAGTGCCTTAAAGTATCACGGAGTGGACAGCCGCTTGGTCATGTTTCGCGGTGAAAATCACGAGCTGAGCCGCAGCGGTAGGCCGAAGAACCGTATCAAGAGACTAGAAGAAATCACGGCTTGGTTTGATCGCTACCTGAAAACGAACTAGCGTCGGCGCAGTATAGTAATAGGACGCACAATTCCACGGGTAACTTCATCGAGGGGCAGGGATAAGTCCCAGTCATTCCACCAACCTACGAACTCAAAGTCGTTAAGATAGGTAGCCGCCAGCATGAACTCCTGCGGATAGATAGCTCGGCGGATATTGGTGTGGTTGAGATGGAGGCGTTGTTTTCCATCTCGCACTAAAGCACTGAGTGTTTCTTCATAGTGCTGCTTAGCAGGGTGCAGAAGTCTTGTGGAATAGCGTACTTTCACTTCAATTTCATCGCGGCGGCAGGTCCAAGCATCGCGCGTATTCGTCAGTGGTGAGAAATCAATGCACCAATCGAGGAAGTACAGGCCGCCTGGCTTAATGGCCCGCGCTGCACTGGCAAAATGGGAAACGAGCTGCTCAGTCGTCTGCACATACAGAGAACCCAACATGATATAGGCAAAGTCCACTGGCTCCGGCAAGTTGAAATCGGCGAGATCGCCTTGGAAAAGAGTAATGTTGTGACCTAAGTCTGCGGCCTTTTCCTGGGCATACGCCAGCATGGCGGGGTTCAAGTCGAGCCCGCAGTACGAGTAACCGAGGCGAAGCATGTCTTGGAGATGCGGGCTGTGGCCACAAGCTACTTCCAGGATAGTCTTGACGGGAATGTAAGAATATAGGTCAATGGCCCGCTGCATGACAGCGGCTTCTTCAGCGGTGTCCCGATAAGAAAAAGCGATGTCGTAGTATTTGGGATAATCATAGATGTTAGCCAACGTGTCACCTTCTTATTCAAATGATAAGTCGAGGACCAATTAACAGATTAGGGAGTGAACTTCATGTCTAACAAGCAACAGGCCACTTTTGGCAGCGGCTGTTTTTGGTGTTCGGAGGCTGTTTTTAAGAGCCTAAAAGGTGTTCTCGAAGCCATACCTGGGTATGCAGGAGGGCATACAGAGAACCCGACCTACGAAGAAGTATGTACCGATACAACCGGCCACGCAGAGGTTGTAAGGATCACCTTCGATCCGCAGGAGATCAGTTTTGAGCAGTTGGTGAAGATCTTCTTTAGTACTCACGACCCAACCACATTGAACCGGCAGGGGAATGACATCGGCACCCAGTATCGATCCGTCATTTTCTACCATGATGAAGAACAAAAAGCGGTATCAGAAAAGGTTTTGGCGGAAGTGCAACCCTTGTGGGAAGATCCCATTGTGACTGAGATCAGTCCCTTAACTAATTTTTATCCGGCTGAAGATTACCACAGAGATTATTTTGCTAAGCACCCAGAACAGGCATACTGCAGTGCAGTTATCGCTCCTAAGGTAGCGAAGTTCAGAGCGCAGTTTGCCGAGCTCTTGAAGGGATGATACAAGCGAACACCCAACCAGTCTTGGGCTGGTTGGGTGTTTTCTTATTCGGTAGACTGACGTATGGGCAAGTTTAGTGTAGCAAAATAGTCATCAGGTGTTTCGGCTCTGCGAATCAGCTCCACCGATCCATCAGTCCTCAGCAGCAGTTCAGCTGAGCGTAGTTTGCCGTTGTAGTTGTATCCCATAGAAAACCCATGAGCTCCCGTATCGTGGATGACAATCAGATCGCCAATATCGATTTCTGGTAGAGAACGATCGATGGCAAACTTATCGTTGTTCTCGCACAAGCCACCTACCACATCGTACACATGAGTTGAGGGAGCATCTTCTTTACCCACCACAGTGATATGGTGGTAGGCACCATACATCGCCGGCCGCATAAGGTTGGCTGCACATGCGTCAAGGCCAATATAGTTCTTGTAGATTTCCTTCTTGCGGATTGCCGTTGCAACCAAGCATCCGTAGGGCCCAAGCATATAGCGGCCAAGCTCAGTAACGATGGCCACATCACCAAGGCCAGCGGGTACCATGATCTCTTCGAAAGCCTGGCGGACACCTTCACCTATAGCCATAATGTCGGCAGGTTCGTCGTCCGGATAGTACGGGATACCAATGCCACCAGAAAGATTAATCAGACTGATCTGAGCACCTGTCTCTTCCTGTAGTTCTACAGCTAGCTCAAACAACATGCGAGCCAACTGAGGATAGTAGTCATTGTTAGTTGTATTACTGGCCAAAAACGCATGTAGGCCGAAGCGCTTTACGCCTAACTGCATGAGCTGCTTGTAACCCTCGGTAAGCTGCTCACGTGTGAAGCCGTACTTGGCTTCGCGGGGGTTGTCCATAATTGCGTTGCTAAACGCAAAATCTCCACCCGGGTTGAATCGGCATGATACTAATTCGGGAACATGTGATAGATGCCGAAAATACTCAATGTCAGTAATGTCATCCAGGTTTAGAATGGCCCCCAATTCATGGGCTAGCGCAAAATCGTTAAATGGTGTCATGTTAGAAGAAAACATGATATCTGCGCCCGAAAACCCTACCGCATCTGCCAGCAGCAGCTCTGTGTATGATGCACAATCTACCCCACATCCTTCTTCACTAAGTATTTGCAGGATGCGGGGATTGGGGGTTGCTTTCACAGCAAAGTACTCTTTAAAACCAGGATTCCAGGAAAAGGCTTTGTGCAGCCGACGAGCGTTTTCTCTGATGCCGGCTTCATCATAAAGATGGAATGGGGTTGGGTACTGTGCGGCTATCTGCCGAAGTTGCTCGGCAGTTGCAAAAGGTTTCTTCATAATTTAAGGTGACTCACCTTTCTAACTATGAAATGCGCACCACAAGCTCAAGAGCTGTTTCAATCATCTGCGTGAAGCCAACTTGGCGCTGTTCAGCTGGGATCTCCTTGCCGCTGTGTACTTCATCGGATACCGTGAGCATGCACAGAGCTTTCTTATTAGCCCGCGCTGCATTCATGTAAAGAGCAGCGGCTTCCATCTCTACCGCTAAAACGCCCATCTTCTGCCAGTCAAGCGTAGCTTTATGATCGGCGTAGAACAGATCTGATGCCAGCACGTTACCTACGAAGTGGCGGTACCCTTTTTCGCGGGCAATTTTGACTGCTTCCTCAAGCAGTTCATAGCTGGCGATGGGGGCATAGGTGCCGGGGAGCCTGTACTGAGCTGCGTAGTTCGAATCAGTGCAGGCGCCTTGCGCAAAGACCAAGTCCATGATCTTCACATCAGGGTTAATTGCTCCGCAGGAACCAACGCGAATGATATTGTCTACATCGTACATATTGTAAAGTTCATAGGTGTAAATACCGATGGAGGGCATCCCCATGCCATGCCCTTGGACCGAGACTCTTACACCCTTGTACTCTCCAGTGAAGCCTAACATACCGCGGATCTCGTTATAGCACTTCACATTCTCTAGGTAAGTATCCGCAATGAACTTAGCCCGCAGTGGATCTCCTGCCATCAAAACTGTCTTAGCAATATCGCCCACTTGCGCAGCATTATGGGGTGTTGGCATATCTTGTCCTCCTCATCATAATGGTTCTTTTTATATGTTTGACAACAGATGAAGGGTTCCTGCCTTCCAGAAATGGGCTATATGGTAAATCAGAACCCTATATAGTATTTTGCTGAAATGTAAGTAATATTTTCGCTGTTAGGGTTGACATTAAGTAAAAAACTAGTTATGATTACAGTGCACTACCATGGTAGTAAAAGGGAGTCGAGTTTAGTGGAAGCAGCACAAGCGAGCCGGGGTTCGGCTAGAGATTTGGTGTATCGTACTCTTCGCCATGACATTTTACATCTTGTACTTAAGCCGGGCACGAAAATGTCGGAACAAGAAGTGTCCGAGCATTTTCGCGTCAGCCGCACCCCAGTCCGGGAAGTATTTGTGCGACTGTTCCAAGATGGCTTGGTTGAAATATACCCTCAGCGGGGCACTTATGTTTCACTGATAAACTTAGCCCACGTGGACGAGGGTCGTTTTGTACGCGAAGTATTAGAGAAAGCGATCGTACGCGAAGCCTGCGGTAAGCTGACCAAAGATGATTTCGTGCGCCTCGAGTCCAATCTGGCACAACAGGAAGTCTGCCGGGACAATCAGAGTTATCAGCAGATGCTGCTTCTCGACGACGGCTTTCATGCCGCTCTGTTTCGCATCTGCGGGCGTGAGCGAACCTGGAAGATGGTCAGCCAGCTAAATAATGATTTTATCCGCCTAAGAGTTCTGCGGCTTTCCCGCCATTGTGACTGGGATCGTATTATCGAACAGCACTGGGCTATTCTAGAGGCAATTAAGAAGAACAAGCCCGATCGTGCTGAAGAGATCATGGAAGAACATCTGCGGATGGTAATGGTGGAAAAGAACTTGCTTTTGGCAGAGTTTCCCGACTATTTTGCTAAAGTATAAGGTGGGGTAGCTGTGAAGATTGTTGACATTATTCCTACTACAGTAAGTGTTCCTCTCGAAGGCCCTCTTCGGCACAGCAATGGTGAGCATTGGGGTAGATTTGTGCGCACTATTGTTGAAGTTGTCACCGATGAGGGTATTGTAGGATTGGGTGAGGTCGGGGGCGGCGGGGAAGGCGCTGAGCTGCAGTTTAAGAGGCTGAAGGATTACTTAGTTGGGCATGATCCTTTCCAATTAGAGGCGCTGCGTTATAAAATCTGCAACCCTACAGCTAGTCTTTACAACAACCGGATGCAGTATATGGCCGCTATTGAGTTCGCCTGTTTGGACATCATTGGCCAGAAGTTAGGCCAGCCTGTTTACAACTTAATTGGTGGAAAACTAAGAGACAAGGTCTCGTTTGCCAGCTATCTGTTTTTCCGCTATGAGAGTGAAGATGGGGTTTATCCAGAGGTTCGTACCATAGAACAGCTGGTAGAGCATACTAGAGAACTTAAGAAACGCTATGGCTTTACAACTCACAAGTTGAAAGCGGGCGTTTTTCCTCCTGAATATGAACTAGAAGCTTACTTAGCTTTAGCTGAAGAGTTTCCGGATGATCGCTTCCGAATCGATCCTAATGCTTGCTGGAGTGTGGAGGATAGTATTTGGTTTGCGAGACAGATCGAGCACGTACGCAACGACTACCTTGAAGATCCTACCTGGGGTCTGAATGGTATGCGTCGCGTGCGCGAAAAGACCACTATACCCCTTGCCACAAACACAGTAGTAGTCAACTTCGAGCAGCTGGCCCAGAATATCCTCGATCCGGCTGTCGATGTAATTCTTCTTGATACGACTTTCTGGGGTGGTATTCGGGCTTGTGCTAAGGCCGCTGCCATCTGTGATACATTCCAGCTAGGCATTGCGGTTCACTCTTCTGGAGAGTTGGGAATTCAGCTCAGCACTATGCTTCATTTAGCCGCGGCGCTGCCTAATCTTACGTTCGCCATTGATGCCCATTATCATCAACTGCGCGATGACGTAATTGAAGGCGGGAAGATGAAGTACAAAAACGGCCAAATCGAGGTTCCAGACGAACCAGGATTAGGAGTCAAACTGGATCGGGATCGTTTGAAGGAATATGCAGAGATGTATGAAGAGCTTGGGTCCTATTGCTATGATCGTGATTCGCGGCGCCCTGGCTGGTACCCACTCCTTCCGAACGATCGCTGGGCTGATCCTGATATGCGATAAGAACTAGGGAGGTGAGCCACTTCTAGAAAAACCGAGAACGCCTAATCTATGACGCGAAGCCTCAAAATCTGTTTTTGTAAGCTGTATGCAAGTAAGACAACAGATAGGGGGATAGTTAATGAAGAGACTGTATCCTGTTCTTGGGTTGTTGCTTGTGCTAGTCTTGTCGGCTGGAGTTCTTGCTTATGAATCAGATCGGATGGACTTTGGCGATATCGATTTTGGTGGTGCCACGGTAACAGTTGTGGCTCACTTCGACAATCTTGCTGCTTTCTATGAAGGCGGCGCAAGAGCTGGGCGCTTAGAAGAGGCAAAGAAGCTCTTCAATATAGGCGATATCCAGCTTATTACTGCAGGTTGGGACGAGGTCGGAGAGTTGGCCCTGAACCGTTATCTCTCCGGTGACTCCAAGTATGACCTCTGGCGCCTTCCTCATCGTGACTTCTTTACCTTAGCTACTAGAGGTGCCTTTTATCCAGTAAGCGACATCCTGCCTCCTGAGTATTTCGAAAACCTCTCTCCATTTACTCGGGAAAAGAACCTTCGTTTACCCTACAACGGCAAGCTGCTGCACTTCTCTGTTGGTACGCCGGATGACTACGGTCATGCTCCATTCTGCGTGGTCAACCTCGACCTGTTTGAACGGGAAAACTTGCCCGATCCAATCGAGCTGTATCTGAACCACGAGTGGACCTGGGACGTAGTTGAGGAAATCGGTATTAAGGTAACTCGCGATACCGATGGTGACGGCGAAGTTGACCAGTGGGGATTGGCGTTTATCGATCCCATGATGATCATCTTCTCCAACGGTGGCGCTATCACTCGCCTCGGTGATGACGGTAGAGTCTATTTCACAATGGATGAGCCTCAAGTACTTGACGCTCTTCGGAAGCTGGCCGAGTGGGAGAACAACTTAGGTATCTCCTACGGTGACTGGCAGATGCGGGAATGGAGCACCGGCAGAACCGCTATGGCTTTCATTCCTTTCTGGCAGATCGATGCTACACAGTATGATTTCAACTATGCAATTCTGCCGCTGCCAATGGGGCCCGCAGCAGATGACTATGTACACGCTCCAGGTGTAGCTGACGCTATCTTTATCCCTGCTAACTCTGCATATCCTCTCGGCATGATCGCTCTCGATAACTTCCTCTTCCCATTGGAAGATTATCATGAGTCTATGGAAGATATGATCCGTGATCGTGCTCGCGATCAAGTCTCCTACCAGGTAATGCACAAGGTATTTGCAGAGCCTAATGGTGACGCTGCTTACTATCACAACTTCCTCGGCGCATGGTACGAAGGTGAGACCCCATACGGTGGTATCATCATGGGCATCAAGGGTGGAGCCGCTCCTGCCACTGTAGTTGGACAGTTCAAGGCCCAAGGCCAAGCCATGATTGACGAGTATCTCAACCAGTAAGCCTAACTCGAGAGATCCGCGGCTTGTCCGCGGATCTCTGATAGGAATCGGGGAATGAGAGGGGTAGAGAGCGATGCTTCACAGAAGGCTTCACCTGCTGGTGATACTGGCCCTCTTAGTTAGCTTGTTCAGCAGTGCAGCTTTTGCCGTGAGCACCAACGTGGGCAAACCTATCAGCAATTTTACTGTGCCTTATACAAGTTACTTATACGATTTTTGGGCTGAATCTGTCCCTGCCCCCCAAGCGTATTTGCCCCTCAGGGAAATCAGAGGAGAAGACTTGGGTGTGGGCAGTCTGCGCAACCCCAGCGATTTGCTTATCGCCAGGGATGGTACTGTTTATATTGCAGATACAGGGAATAATCGTGTCTTGGTATTCAGCAGCACTTGGGACCTGCTTCACACCATTGATGTGTTTTCACTCGATGGGCAGGAACACCGCTTTTCTAGCCCCACCGGGCTGTACGCGACCAGTGACGGAGAGCTCTACGTGGCTGACACGAACAACGGCCGGATCATACACTTCAACTCCCAAGGTGAGCCTTTGCGGATCATTGGAGCTCCCGAGTCAGACGTAAAAGGGATCTTGCCCGAGGGATTTGTCTATCGTCCACTAAAACTCGGTGTTGATAATCATGGGCGTATTTATGTTATTGCTCGCGACCTGCCAGAAGGCCTCATAACATTCAGTGAGGATGGCCAGTTCCGCGGGTTCATTGGCGCGCCTCGCGTTACTCCAAGCTTAACAGATTATATTTGGAGCCGCCTAGCGACAAAGGAGCAGCGGGCTCGCATGCGTATGTTTATCCCCACCGAATACAGCAACCTTGACCTTGACCCAGATGGGTTTATCTATGCTACTTCCACAGACGAGGACAAAGACGCAGATGAAGGTGGCGTTCAAATCAAGGTAAGGCGCTTAAACCCAAAGGGTGAAGACCTCCTCAAAAGGTTGGGGTTCTCAGATGTAATGGGGGATGTGCAGTTCCCCGATCGTTGGTCCAACGCCACTTTGCGCATGTCATCTACAATGGTCGACATCACAGTTCAGGATTTCGGTGTTTATAGCGTGCTGGATGCCAATCGTGGGCGAGTTTTCACATATGACAGTAACGGCAACCTCATGTACATGTTTGGGTTTAGCGGCACCAACTATGGCCAGCTCGGTAGGCCTGTGGCCATAGACCATTTTAAGTGGGATATCTTCGTCCTCGATCAGCAGAAAAACGCTATCGTAGTCTATGCACCGACGGACTATGCACTCTTAATCTGGGCTGCGCTGGATTCTTATCACCGGGGCGATTATGCTCAGACTGAGCTAATTTGGAAGAAGGTATTATCTCTGAATGCCAATAACGACCTGGCTTATACAGGTATCGGGCGCACTCTTCTGAGGAGGGGCATGTATGCCGAAGCTATGGAAGCTTTTCGCTTGGGCAACAACAGGCGAGAGTATTCCGATGCATTTGCTCTCTACCGTAAGGAAGTAATCTACGCCAACTTCGATCGTGCGCTTTTGATTGTAGGCGTCGTGGTCGTGTTATTGATCGCTCTGCATGCACTCATGCGGAAGCTGAAGCTGCGGCCGCATTCGGCTGTTCAGGCCAGGGCAGCTGCGGCAGAGGATGCAGCATGGTTGGCCTTTTTGAAGAAAACCTGGGCAGATCTGCGCTATGCTCTTTATGTGATTATCCATCCCGTTGATGGTTTTACACACTTAAAGCAGGGAACGAGAGGCAGTTTGGTTTCTGCCACTCTTATTCTGGCAGCGGTGGTCGGAACCTATGTCTTTGCCCGTCAGTACACTGGGTTTATCTTCAACCCGACTGATCTGACAAAGCTTAGTCTGCTAAAAGAAGCATTCAACATCGTTGTACCCTTTATTCTTTGGGCAGGCGTTAACTGGGCCTTAACCACGCTCATGGACGGCAAGGGCACTTTCCGCGACATTTATATTGCTACTGCTTACTCACTTGTACCACTTATTCTAACGGTGATTCCTCTAACCGTCTTAAGCAACTATATCACAGCTGAGGAAGGAGCCTTTTACTACTTGCTCTTATCTATGGGTACCCTTTGGGCAGGTATCATACTGTTTGTTGGTGGCGTTATGACCACACACGAGTATGAATTTGGAAAGGCCTTCTACACCTGCATATTTACTGTCGCCGGTATGGCTTTTGCCATGTTCTTAGGTTTTCTCTTCTTGAGCCTATCGGAGCAGGTAGTCGTTTTTGTGCGGGATGTTTTCCGCGAAGTCTTGTTCCGTACGTGATGAGAAAGGGGGCGCACCATGAATCACTCCACCAAGCTCTGGACATTGATGATCTTTGTGATGGCGTGTTTGGTTTTTTCCCCAACAGTCGTTGCTCAAGAACCTCCCGGAGGCTTTGAAACTGTTGCTGAAAACGAGCACCTAATCCTGTATTTCAACGAAAGCACTGTTGAACTGGCTGTGCTTGATAAAGCCAGTGGCCATCTTTGGTATACCAATCCGCCAGAACGTGCGCGCAAAGAAACCGTAGCCCGCGGCACCAACAAAGATCGGCTCAATGCCCAGATCGTAATCACCTATAACTCAGCCAACCAGCAGAACCTAATGGATAGCTTTAACGATAGTGTGAAGTACGGACAGTATCAAGTTGTGCCCATCGAAAACGGGGTACGCATCGATTACGAGCTCGGGCAGGCGTGGCGGCTTCAGGACTATGTCCCGAAAGTAATTTCCGTGGAGCGCTTCAATGAACTTCTTAATCTTATTCCAAACGAAAAGGATCGGACGTTCCTGCGTGGGCTGTACGCCGAGTTCAGCTTAGAGGAAGGATATGATCCCGGCGAGGATTACAGCATCCACGGTGTCGATATGGAGGCTCTTCTGGGGAACTACGGACTCAAGGTTGAAGAACCACGGTTCCGCACTACCGATAAGCGCCGGCTTCTTCAGGAGTATCTTGTGCTCGTTCGCGATACACACGGCTATGATGGACTGGGTAATGTAAAGGCCGAAGATATAGCACCGCTGCATGGCCGTCCGACCTTGATATTGAAATGGAACAACATGCAGTGGGATATTGATGCTGCCGCTGAACTACTTCGGGACGTCGGCTATACACCGGAAGAGGTTGTCATCGACCATGAGATGTACAGCATTGATCCTCCCTTCCCAGATCTTAGGCGTTTCTCGGTATCTGTAGAGTACTATCTCGATGGCGAAGACTTTGTAGTTCGTATTCCCACCGAGCGCATCAGTTTCCCGGAGCGAGTATATGACCGAAAATTGGATCGGGAGATCAGCTATCCCCTGACATCAATTCAAGTACTCCCGTATTTTGGAGCGGCTGATTCTGATGCAGAGGGGTACCTCTTGGTTCCCGATGGGTCGGGCGCTCTGGTGTACCTAAACAATGGGAAGACGCAGGCTCTACCATATAATCGTCCAGTTTACGGGACGGACTTTGCCATAGGGCCACAGGCAGAGTATTCACCAAACCTGAAAGAACAGATCTATTTACCTGTCTTTGGCTTGAAACAGAACGATCATGCCTTTCTCGCCATCGTGGAAGAGGGCGATGCACAGACCCGCATCGAGGCTTCCGTCAGTGGTATGCGTGATTCGTATAACAAGGTGTGGGCCAGCTTTGATGTACGCCCTAACGCTCGAGTCTCCCTTGACGCTGAGGGCGAGTTGATCCATCTGCGGCAGTTGTTTATCTATATGTACCAGGCAAGAGTGGTACAGACCGATTTCGTCGTACGCTACAGCTTCCTGAATGGTGACGAGGCTACTTATGCTGGTATGGCCCATCGGTATCAAGAATACTTGGTAAATCGCTCGGGCCTCAAGCCTCTAGAGAATCGCGGATTTCCGTTGGTATTGGATATTGTGGGCAGCTACGACGTTGTAAAGCCGGTCTATGGGATTCCGAAAAACGTAGTCGAACCATTCACTACCTACAAACAGGCCGAGGCTATTATTTCAGAACTCTACGATCAGGGAATTGATGTTCTAGAGGTTCGTTATCTAGGCTGGCTGGCCGGGGGAATTAACCACAAGCTGCCGACTAGTGTGCGGCTGGAGCGCGTGGTCGGGTCAAGAGCCGAACTGCAGGGGCTTTATGAACGTCTGTCCGCCTTGGGAGGCCGATTGTACCCTAGTTTTGACTTAGGCCTTGTGCACCGCAATGGTTACCTTGATCGGTTCATAGCATTTCTTGATGCTTCCCGTTTTCTGAACAGGCAGAGTGCTTATATGAATGTGCACAACATAGCTACGTATCAATCCATTGCTGAGCAGCGGCGTCCCCTCGTTTCGCCGGCGAAATATGACAGTATTGTTGATAGTTTCCTGAAGGACTATGCAAAACTGGGAGTCGCTGGGCTCGCTGTCGGAGATATGGGTAAGCTGCTCTACTCTGATTTCCGCACGGATCCTAAGCGGGTAGTGGACCGGCAAGCGGCCCTGAATCATGTTGTGGGACAGATGGAGAAGTTCTCTAAATCAGGCCTTGACATAATGCTCGAGGGTGGAAACGCTTATGTACTGCCCTACAGTGACGTTATCGTGAGGGCTCCTAGCTACAGTAGGGGATTCGAGATAATCGATGTAAGTATTCCGTTTTACCAGATGGTGGTGAGCGGCTATGTTGCCTATGCGGGTGAGCCATATAACCTCGCAGACCGTACTGGACGGCACTATCTGCTTAAAATGCTGGAAAATGGTTCACTGCCTTACTTTGCAGTATCTGGAGAGCCATCTTCGGTTGTGAAGAATTCAGACTTTGATCACTTCTATTCGACTTACTACCCCGATTTGCGCCAGGATATTATCACTCTGTATGAAGAGGCAGCTGGTGTACTCGGAGAGATCTGGCACCTGCCCATTGCAAACCACTCTGTGCTGGGACCCGATGTATTCATGACCGAGTATGCTGATGGCACCAAGATTTATGTGAACTACACATCCGAAGCAGTCTTTGCCGATGGTGTACTGATTCCAGGCGAAGATTATGTGGTCATTAAGTAGAGGGGGTGGGGCCATGCGTCCGCAGCGCAAGCATACTTATGTGACGTTTAGTCAGATGCAGAAAATCGGCGGCTTCCTTTTTACACTACCGTTTGTAGTTGGGTTCATCCTCTTCTTTGCCTATCCATTTATACAGGCGATCATTCTCAGCTTTAATGAGTTAGTTCTGACCAGCGAAACCTTCGAGCTGCAGTGGAGAGGTTTGTATAACTACGGCTATGCCCTGCAGGTACATCCAGAGTTCTCTCGTGTATTCACAGAAGTGTTGGTTAAGCTGGCTACGGAACTGCCGTTAATTCTGGGATTTAGCTTCTTTGCAGCGACGATTCTCAACCAGAATTTTAGGGGCAGAGCGTTAGTAAGAATGCTTTTCTTTCTGCCGGTGATTCTTGGTTCGGGCGTTGTCATGAAGCTGGAGATAAATGACTACTCTCAGATAATGCTCGATGCTGTCCGCCAGAGCTCATCAGTCTTCCAAGGCCCAGCTCTGCAAGCCATGTTTGAGTCGGCACGCCTGCCCGACGGAATGGTAGAGTACATCGTTAGTGCCATTGAAAGCCTACCAGCGGTTATCAGAGCTTCAGGCGTGCAGATCCTGATATTCTTGGCCGGTCTTCAGTCAATCCCCAGAGAGATCTACGAAGCAGCTGATGTAGAAGGAGCCACTCCCTGGGAACAGTTCTGGTTGATTACCTTTCCCATGTTGACACCGTTGATTCTCACCAACACAGTATACACCATAGTTGATTCGTTCACTGCGATGAACAACGAGTTAGTGATTCTCATACGAGAAACGATGCTTCGAGGGGCGGGTTATGGTGTAAGTATGGCCATGGCGATGTTGTACTTCGCAGCCATAACCCTGATCTTGATCATCGTGTTCGCAGCCTTGTCTAGACGTGTCTTCTACCATGTGTGACCAGTGAAGGGGGGAGTAATTGTGTCGATTGCGATGCGAGAAAGACTGAAAAAGACATTCTATTCTCTGCTTCGTACGGTGCTGCTAATTGGTATCTGTTATGTGATTCTGCTGCCGATTATTCATCGCTTGTCCACAGCCCTAATGAGTATCGAGGACCTATACGATCAATCGGTGCGGTGGATTCCCCGCAATCCCACCCTGCGTAATTTCCGTCTAGTCTGGGAGCACATGGACTATGTCCGTTCCTTAGGGAGAACTTTCTTCTTGTCAGCTTTTACCAGTGCACTCAACCTAGCGGCTTGCGCCATGGTGGGTTACGGGCTTGCACGTTTTCGGTTTCCCGGCAGCGGCATTATCTTTGGTTTGGCCATCTTTACTCTTGTCGTCCCTCCACAGTTGATCATGGTTCCGATGTACCTCAATTTCCGTTTCTTTAACCTCTTGGGACTCTTAAGAGAGCCGATTAACCTCATCGGTACTTATTGGCCATTTGCACTGATGTCGGGTACCGCCACGGGGTTTCGCTGTGGGCTTTACATCTTCATTATGAGACAGTTCTTTAGGGGGATGCCGAAGGCACTTGAAGAAGCCGCCTATATTGATGGTGCGGGACTGTTTACAACTTTCATTCGCGTCATGCTGCCTGGTGCGGTGCCAGGCCTGCTTGTCACTTTCTTATTCTCTTTTGTCTGGCAGTGGAACGACTATCTTTATGTAACGCAGTTTATGCCCGGTCAAAGTTTCTTACCTCAAGCCTTAGAAGGAGCAGCTAACAAAGTCGCCCGGGCTATCGACGAAGCAGATGCACTGGCATCAACTAGTGGTTTTTTGGATGACCATTTCTACTCGCTGATCAACAACGCGGGTATGCTCCTGGTCATCGTCCCGCTGCTGATCCTATACCTGTTCCTGCAGCGTTACTTCGTCGAGAGTATCGAGCGGACTGGAATTGTGGGTTAGGAGGTATGGGTAATGAATAGGGCGGTTGCAGTCTTTGCGGTGGTCTTATTGCTGCTTGTTTCTACTCCAATAACAAGAGCGGAGGATATGCCGATGCTGAAAGATGTTTATGCGGATTATTTCAAGATCGGATTTGCTGCAAACTCGGCCTTTTGGCTTGACGAAGATCTTTTGGGCCATTTTAACTCGGTGACATCGGAGAACAACATGAAATGGGAGGCGCTTCAGCCTCGGCCAGGTGTCTTTCGGTTTGGGAGTGCAGATGCGCTTATAGACTACGCCGAAAAGAACGGGATGGAAGTCATTGGCCACACTCTAGTTTGGCACAGCCAAACGCCAGACTGGGTCTTTGAAGACGATCAAGGTAAGCCACTTACACGCGAAGCACTTTTAGAGCGTATGGAGAATCACATCAAGACTGTGATGGGGCGCTACAAAGGGCGTATCAAAGGCTGGGACGTCGTCAACGAGGCGGTCGAGTATAACTCTGAGACGGGTAAGTGGGAACTGCGCGATACGAAGTGGCGCCAGATTATTGGCGACGATTACATCGAATATGCCTTCCGTTTCGCTCATGAGGCAGATCCTGATGCTGAGCTCTACTACAATGACTATAACAGTACTGATCCGGGCAAGCGCGATGCAATTTATGCTCTTGTAAAGAGCCTGCTCGACAAAGGCATCCGAGTTGATGGTATCGGGATTCAGGGGCACTGGGAGATTGATTCACCCTCTGAGGCTCGCATCAGAGAAGCAATTGAGAAGTATTCTTCCCTGGGTGTCAAGGTACACATCACAGAACTAGATGTGAGTGTATACTCTTGGAATGACCGCACAGACCGCTATGCAACGGGCCTGCCCGAGGACATGGCCGCTCGTCAAGCAGAGCGATATGCCTCCATTTTTAAGATTTTCAGAGAGTATGCCTCGGTCATCGAACGTGTCACTTTCTGGGGTGTGCGAGACAACAACAGCTGGAAGAACAACTTCCCTGTTCCGGGCAGGAAGGATTATCCGCTCTTATTTGATAAAGACGGCCAGCCTAAGCCTGCTTTTTGGGCCGTGCTTGATCCATCAAGACCATGGCAGGAAGTCCGGGATGAACACGGATATGCACCTGCTGGCCCGAAGTGGCACAACGCAGCTCTAAATCGGCCTGTCACGGCTAGTATTGCAGAGGACAAGGCTCAGCGTGCAGTAGATGGGCTGGACAATACCAGCTGGCAGGTTGATGGCGAACCGCCCTATTACTTGACAGTCGATTTGGGTCAGCCCACTGTAATCGAACGCTGGGTTGTGAAAAACACCGGAGCTGGAGTAACAGGCAGGACGCTTCCCGGTGATGAACTGTTTAACGCCCGTGCTTACACACTACAGGTAAGCCAAGATGGGCAGTCTTGGACAGACGTCGATGAAGTGAAGGATAACACTGCCAATATTACTGACCGTACTATAGAGCCAGTTGAGGCGCAGTATGTGCGGCTGGTAATTTTGGAGCCCACTTCAATTTCTGGAAACAACCGCACTAGTATCGTCGAATTTGCCGTGTATACCAAGGAGTGAGGGGACTATGAGGTATCGCAGGCTGGTTTGGCTTGTCGGACTGCTCTGGTTGTTAGTCAGCGGCTTAACGGTGGCACAGACTAGTGTGCTCTATGAGCGGCGCATTACCTACCAGGACTACTTGGCAGAATACCAAGGAGCGCCCCGTCCGCAGGTGGAGATTGTTATTCCGGCTGTAGCGTTTAGAGCTGCAGCCAACCGATTCCAGATTCTAACAAATTATGAAGGTTACGACGGGAGAGTTCTTTGGACTGATGAGCGGGGATATATCGAATGGGAAGTAGATGTACCTCAAGCGGGGCTATACAACCTAGAAATCACATATTATCCGGCTGAAGGCCGCGGAACGACCATCGAACGAGAGATTCAGATCAATGGTGAGTCGTTATTCGAAGGTGCGGATTATCTCCGTTTTCACCGAGTCTTTGGAGACGCAGGGCCCTCGTTGTTTGACGCGGTGGGCAATGAGATTCGGCCTCGTCAGATTGAAAAGCCACAGTGGCGCACGGTGTACTTAACTGACACCCTAGGATATGAATTAAAGCCTTACCAGTTCTACTTCAAAGAGGGTAAGAACACTATCCGTCTTGTCTCATTGGCAGAACCTCTGGTCATTGCTGAGCTTCGCCTCTGCCAAGCCGAAGAGCCACTGCCCTACGATGAAGCAATGGCAGGGGTTAGTTCATCTCAAGTACCTAAGGGCGATGTGTTCATAAAGATCCAAGCTGAGGACAGCACGGTTCGTTCTAGTCCCTCGCTATTTGCGGTGCACGATCAAGGTGACCCAACAACCGAGCCTTACGATCCCGCCAAGATCCGTTTGAACTCGATTGGTGGCCACCGCTGGCAGGAGACCGGAGACTGGATTGCCTGGGAGTTTGAGGTCCCTGAAGACGGTTACTATGAGATTGCCTTCAAAGCCAAGCAGAATCTGAACAGAGGAGTTTTTAGCAATCGCCGTATTATGATTGATGGCCGTGTTCCTTACGCAGAGCTGGAGGCCGTGCCCTTCAACTTCAGTGCCCGTTATGAGCTGAAGCGCCTTGGAGAAGATACGCACGACTCTCCGTTCCTGTTCTACTTGACCAAAGGTAAGCACGAGTTGTTGATGGAAGCGGTACTAGGTGAATGGGGACCGCTTATCAGCATGACAGAAGCATCGCTTTACGAACTTAACACACTATACCGCAGTATCATCATGATCACCTCTGTCAATCCCGACCCTATGCGCAGTTACCAGCTGGAGCAGCGTGTTCCGGATCTCTTGGCTAGACTTGGCCAGCAGGCAACCGAGCTAAGGAAGATTGCAAGTGAACTGGAGCGCATTACAGGTGATCGGGGCGGACAGACCGCTACACTTCTCGATATTGCGCGGATGTTGGATAGAATGGTGAAGCGTCCTGATTCCATTCCTAACCTGCTCCAAGAATACCGTGACGCAATCGGTAATCTGGGGACATGGATTATGAATGCGCGCAAGCAGCCGCTGCAGATTGATTATATTATCGTGGCTTCACCGGGACAGGCAATGCCGCGCGTTCAGCCTCGGTTCTGGGAGGTTGCACTGCACGAGCTTCGGGCCTTCATTGCCTCGTTTACACATGATTACACCAGTATCCACAGTGTATCAGAACTAGAGGATACGCGGCAAACGACTGATGAGAACACGATTAAAGTCTGGATCGGGCTGGGCCGTGACCAGGCACAGATTCTAAAGCAAATGATTGAAGATACGTTTACTCCCGAAACGGGTATTAGGGTCGATCTAGAGCTGGTTACAGCTATGGAGCAGCTTTTGGTTCCTTCGACCATTGCTGGTACCAACCCGGACGTGGCTATCGGGGCAGCTAACATGGACCTGGCTTTTCGGGGTGCAGTAGTAGACTTAACCCAATTCCCAGACTTCCCTGAAGTTGCTCAGCGTTTTAAGAAATCTGCGCTTTTAGCATTCCGTTTTAGAGATAAGGTCTTTGCTCTGCCAGAGATGCAGAGCTTCCCGATGTTGTTCTATCGGAAGGACATCTTGTCTGAGCTCGGCTTAGACGTGCCACAGACATGGGACGACGTGTACCGGATTCTGCCTGAGCTGCAGAATCATCACTTGGAGTTCGGGATTTATCCGAGCATCTACACGTACATCCAGTTCCTGTATCAAAAGGGTGTTGCTCTGTATCAAGAAGATGTAATTGCAGCCAATCTGGAGGCAGAAGCAGCTATCGCTACCTTCGAAGAAATGACAAACCTTTATACTCAATCGGGGCTGCCTCTCCAGTATAATTTCATCAACCGCTTCCGCATGGGTGAGATGCCCATCGCTATCGCTAACTACGGTGAGTACAATACCCTAACCATTTTTGCGCCCGAGCTGCGGGGCCAATGGGGAATGGCGCCCATCCCAGGTGTGCGGCAGCCTGATGGCACTATTAACCGCACAGTGCCAGTTGCCCAAGATGCACTTGTGATCCGCACCGATGGGACCGGAACTGTGATGATGCCCAGTGGAACGACTGGTTCTATCATTCTGGCCAAATCAACAAAGCAGGATAAGGCATGGGAGTTCTTAAAGTGGTGGACCCGGACTGATACGCAAGTACGTTTCGGAAGAGAACTCGAAGCGCTGATCGGGCCGGCTGCGCGTTATGCCACGGCAAACGTAGAAGCGATGCAGCAGCTGCCTTGGCGTGTAGAGGAGCGGGAACAGCTCATGCTGCAGTGGGATTGGGTGGAAGGTATCCCACCGGTCCTAGGCGGCTATTATGTGACACGTCAGTTTGACTGGCTGTTTAGAGCCGTAGTACTCCACAATGAGCCGATCCGCGAGTCGGTTCTAGATTATAGCCGGGAGATAAACCGAGAAATGGCGCGCAAACGTGCTGAATTTGAGCTCGAAACCGACCTAGAGGATTTGGACGATAAGTGGAAAGAGCTCTACTGGGATCACTACACTCACGTCTATCGGCTTGATTGGGAGCCTCAGGAAATCGATCCTGAGTATCGGGCCATATTAGAGCGCCTAGGGCTGCTTCTGGAGGAGGAAGGGGCATGAACCTATCACAACTCTGGTCAGAAATGAAGGCCAACCGCACTTCGTACCTATTTATAGCACCCTTTATGGTCATCTTCGCCATCTTTGTCATTGTACCGATCTTGGTATCAATTGGCCTCAGTTTTACCTATTTCAACATGGTGCAGCCGCCGCGCTGGGTAGGTTGGCAGAACTACTTGACGCTTTTTCTTGAAGACGAGATTTTCTTAATCGCCGTAAAGAATACCCTTCTGTTTGCGGCGATTACAGGCCCAATCAGTTATTTCATGTGCTTCGTCTTTGCTTGGCTCATCAACGAGCTGAATCCAAAGATCAGGGCAGTTCTGACACTGCTGTTCTATGCACCTAGTATCTCGGCTAACGCATACATGATTTGGCTTGTGATCTTTAGTGGTGACGCGTACGGTTACATCAACGGAATCCTCTTGTATTGGGGCGTTATCGATAAGCCCATTCAGTGGCTGGTTGATCCTAACTGGATGATGCCCATAGTCATCATGGTTGCGCTGTGGATGAGTCTCGGTGTAAGTTTTCTGACCTTCATCGCGGGACTGCAGGGTATCGATGACATGTACTACGAAGCAGCGGTCATTGACGGAGTTAGAAACCGCTGGCAGGAACTGTGGTACATCACTCTGCCTTTGATGAAGCCCCATTTGATGTTCGGCGCGATTATCAGTATCACGAATTCATTTGCTGCTGCAGGCCAGATTCAGGCTCTTACCGGCCAAACTCCAACAGACTGGGCCACGTGGACCATCATGCAGCACATCAATGACTATGGGTATGTACGCTACGAAATGGGATACGCATCGGCCATGGCTGTTCTGCTCTTTATTACCATGGTGTTAGTGCAGCGCCTCGTACAGCGCCTCTTGGCAAAGCTCGCTTAGCCGCATAGGAAGGAGGAGGGAACATGAAGTTTAGTCTTCGACGCAGACGACTAGCTCGCTCTACAGGGGGCGATTTGGCTATCTTTACCGTACTTGGTGCGGGTGCATTGTTTATGTCTCTGCCTATGATATATACCATCTGCCAGGCCTTTAAGCCCTTGAATGAGCTGTTTATCTTTCCACCTCAGTTCATTCCACGTCATCCAACCTTGGATAATTTCCGGGATCTGTTTATACTGATGGGCCAGAGCTGGGTACCTGTAACACGTTACTTGTTCAACTCGCTGTTGATTGTCGGTCTGGGAACGGCAGGTAACGTGCTCCTGGGATCGCTTTGCGCCTATGCTCTGGCAAAACACAACTTCCCCGGGAAGCGGCTGGTCAACAACCTGATCCTGTTTTCGTTGATGTTTGCCGGATCGGTACTTCTGATTCCACACTACTTGACTATGTCTTTTCTAGGATGGATCAACACCTACGCAGCCATCGTTGTGCCAGCATGGGGTGCCACCTTGGGAGTATTCTTGATGAGAAACTTCATCGAGCATATGGTGCACGATACTCTGCTTGAAGCGGCCCGTATTGACGGTGCCAGCGAGTTTTTCTGTTACTGGCGGGTCGTAATGCCAATTGTACGTCCTGCATGGCTGACGCTGATCATTCTCAGCTTCCAGCAGCTTTGGGGTAATGATGGTTCTCTCTTCTTGTACGCAGAAGAACTGAAGCCGATGCCCTATGCACTCAACCAAATCATCGGCGGTGGAGTCGGGCGAGCCGGCGTCGCTGCTGCGGTCTCAGTTATTCTGATGATTGTTCCCATTACAATTTTCATAATCAACCAGAGCCAGATTGTTCAGACTATGGGAACCAGCGGTATTACAGGAGAATAGGTGTTGGGCAAAAGGGGAATGGAGTGCGAGGAGGCTGGGCGCTCCATCCGTCCAAGCCGTGCATATCCTAACATTAGGTATGTACTGCGTCGGATGGAAGGAGGGAAACCATGAAGTCGACTCCAATCCTGCCTTCAGTAGAAGGAGGGTTCGTGCTGCCCGAAGACGAGTATACCGATGAGCAGCTGGAGCAGATTAAGTTGTTGGCCCGGCTTGTTCATGCCGAAGCTCGAGGTGAGCCTTATTTGGGTCAGGTAGCTGTAGCAGCAGTAGCCCTTAATCGACTTAAGCATCCTGATTTCCCTGATACGCTTTGGGAAGTGGTTTACCAACCTCGTCAGTTTGAGGTGGTAGCCAACGGCAGCATTAATATGCTTCCCAATAATCTAGCTTATCAGGCGGCTCTAGAAGCTCTTGAAGGTTACGATCCCACCGATGGCGCGCTGTTCTTCTGGAACCCGCGTAAAGTGCCGCCGTCAAGCTGGGTCTGGACTCGTCCAGTTCGCCTACAGATTGGCGAGCATGTCTTTGCCTCATAAAAAAAGCCCCCGTGTGGGGGCTTTTTTATATCCTTAGAAGACTTCAGCCAGACGCTTGAACATGTTGTAGCGACGGCGTACATCTTCTTCTGCTTCCTTAAACAGTGCTTCGGCGGCTTCTGGATCCTGTCTGTACAGGGAGTTGTACCGTACCTGCTGCATGAGGTATTCACGGAACTTGTCATAAT
>JAAYMS010000081.1 GCA_012521295.1 Bacillota bacterium | reverse complement strand
GTGGAGGCTTTTCAGTTCTGGACCGACCTGTATGAGCTCTACAACCTGCCTGTAGAGTACAACGCGGAGAACCGTTTCCGCTTAGGGGAGATGCCCCTTTTGGTGGCATCGTATACGCTGTACAACACGCTGACGGTGTTTGCTCCAGAACTGCGGGGTGAATGGGGCTTTGCCCCTGTGCCGGGAACACGGCGCCCCGACGGTACGATCGATCGGACAGTACCAGCCAGCGGCAGCGCGAGTGTGATCTTAAGTGGCTGTAAGGACCCAGAGGCCGCGTGGGAGTTTCTCAAGTGGTGGTCTGATTCAGAAACCCAGACCCGCTACGCCTTAGACCTCGAGGCATTGATGGGGAAAGCTGCACGGTATCCGGCTGCCAATCCAGAGACTTTGAGGTCACTGCCCTGGCCTGTAGAAGACCTGCGCAAGCTAGAAGAACAGCTCCAGTGGGTCCGAGGAATACCAGAGGTTCCTGGTGGTTACATGGTTGGGCGCCATCTCGACAATGCCTTCCGGCGGGTTGTGGAAAAGCAGGCGCCAGTCCGGGAAACGCTCCTAGACTACAACCGGGTAATGAATGAAGAGATTCGATCCAAGCGGATTGAGCTTGGGTTAGAAGGAGGCAGCGGACAATGAGAGCTTTTTTGAGGAAGTGGGGAGTGTCCTATCTCTTCGCCCTGCCTTACTTGGTGCTCTTCTTTGTGTTCACCGTGATTCCGGTGCTGATTGCCATTGCTTTGAGCTTCACTTCGTACAACATGCTGCAGCCTCCGGTTTGGGTCGGTTGGGATAACTACGTTAAGCTCCTCTTTGGAGACGATGTTTTCTTAATTGCGATTAAGAACACGTTCCTTTTTGCAGCTATTACCGGGCCAATCAGCTACTTTCTCTGTTTGATTTTGGCGTGGTTCATTAATGAACTAAAACCGGCGATGCGTACTTTCTTTACACTGCTCTTTTACGCACCGTCCATTTCCGGAAACGTCTTTATGATCTGGACTGTATTGTTCAGCGGTGATGCCTACGGCTGGATTAATGGGCTTTTGCTCCGGTGGGGCATCATCTACGAACCGGTGCGCTGGCTGACCAACCCAGATACACTCCTCTGGGTTACGATGATCGTTACGCTGTGGATGAGCTTGGGAACCAGTTTCTTGGCGTTTATTGCTGGCCTTCAAGGAATTGATGAAAGCCTCTATGAAGCTGGTGCCATTGATGGTGTGCGTAACCGCTGGCAGGAGCTCTGGTATATCACTCTTCCCGCCATGCGGCCACAGCTGCTGTTTGGAGCTATCATGTCGATCACATCTTCTTTTGCCGCTGGCAAGAACATAGTGGCATTGGTTGGCTTCCCCAGCACCGATTACGCTGGGCATACAGTAATTACCCATCTGATGGACTATGGCAATATCCGTTTTGAAATGGGATATGCCACGGCCATCGCGACGCTGCTGTTCTTGACCATGATGGCCACTCAGCAGTTGGTGCAGCATCTGCTGCGGAAAATCGGTTAGGGAGGGAAAGGAATGGCACTGCCAATTTATCGCAAACGGGTCACCCGTTCGTCAGGCGGCGACTTTGCTTCACTAGTGATGCTGCTGGGCCTAGGCGCGTTCATGGCTCTGCCCATGGTCTATGTAATCAGCAGTGCGTTCAAGCCGCTCAATGAGCTGTTCCTGTTCCCGCCGCGCTTTTTCGTGAAGAATCCGACGCTGGATAACTTCAAAGACTTGGCTATCTTGATGTCTGAGTCGTGGGTACCGTTTTCGCGCTATCTGCTTAATACCCTGATCATCACGATCTTTGGGACAGCGGGGCACGTGCTCCTGGCTTCGCTGTGTGCTTTCGCCATCTGTAAACATCGGTTCCCGGGCTCGCGGGTGATCTTTAACTTGATTGTCATGTCGCTGATGTTTGCACCAGAAGTTACAGCAGTACCCAACTATCTAACTATTTCGTGGTTGGGCTGGGTCGATACCTACTGGGCGATCATCATACCTTCTTGGGCTTCGAGTCTTGGATTATTCCTGATGAAGCAGTTTATGGAACAGATGGTTCCGGACAGTCTCTTAGAAGCAGCCCGGATCGATGGGGCAAATGAGTGGCAGGTATTCTGGCGGGTGGCTATGCCCACTGTGCGACCGGCCTGGCTGACTTTGATCATTCTTTCTTTCCAAAGCCTGTGGGGAAACACGGGCAGCACCTTCATTTACAGCGAGAACCTTAAGACGCTGCCCCATGCCCTCAACCAGATTGTGTCGGGCGGAATTGCCCGGGCGGGGGTAGGTGCAGCGGTCGCGCTGATGATGATGATTGTACCTGTCACGGTGTTTATTATTAACCAGCGCAATGTGGTGCAGACCATGGGTACATCGGGTATTAAGGAATAGGTAGTGAGGAAGGGGGAGAACATCATGCGGAAACAAGCTCTCTTAATCGCAGCGGCCGTGCTGCTCTGCTGCGCGCAGGTTTGCGCTTCCTCACCATCTGTGATTGAACCCTACCCAAGTTACACTTTTGACTTCTTTGGGAATCCTGTTCCAGCGGCCCAAGCCTATATTGCCCGCAGCGTAGTTGATGGAAACAGCCTGGGCATCACACCGCTGCGTGAACCGCGCGACATTGCGGTCGCCCAAAACGGAGAGGTCTTCATTGCAGATACCGGTAACAACCGCATTCTGCACCTAGACAAGAATTTTGGCCTCATAAAGATCATTGATGGGTTTAGTGTTGATGGACAGAAAGAGACTTTTAGCGCTCCTGTAGCTCTGTACCTTACCGAGCGGGGCCGGCTCTACATTGCTGATCGTGATAATGCCCGCTTGGTAGAGCTGACTGTTGATGGTGAGTTCATTCGGATTATTGGCCCTCCACAGACCGACCTAAAGGGGGTTCTGCCGGAGAACTTCACTTATCGCCCTTTCAAGGTAGCTGCGGACCAGGGCGGGCGGATCTACGTTTTAGCTGACGGTATCTACGAGGGCCTCTTAGAGTTTGACGTAGACGGGAACTTCCGAGGTTTCATTGGTGCCCCCTTAGTACGGCCCTCGATTCTAGAGCGTTTCTGGGCTCGTATCGCCACAAAGGAACAGCGCAGCCGCATGGCCCTGTTCCTGCCAACGGAATACACCACGGTCGACCTCGATGAGCGTGGTTTCCTTTATGTGGCAGAAGGAAATGAAGTACGGCGCCTTAACCCCAGTGGTACTGATGTACTGCGGCGCAATGGCTTCTTTGAACCAATCGGTGATGTGCCGACTGCCAAGGAATACCGGATTTCTGAAGAGATCCGCTCGACGGCCTTCATCGACATCGTGGCCCGCGAATATGGGCTTTACTCGGTCCTTGACAGGCAGCGCGGCCGTGTCTTCACCTACGACCAAGAAGGGCATCTCTTGTACGTGTTTGGCGGCCTGGGCAGCACTACCGGAACAATGAAGGTGCCTGCCGCCATAGAAGCCCACGGTGACAACCTGCTGATCGTTGACCGTGGTGCCAATCGCGTCGTCATCTACGAGCCCACAATGTATGCGCAGCTGATCCACGCGGCGATTGCCAAGTACCAAGAGGGCGATTATGATCGGTCCGCCGAGCTGTGGGGAGAGGTACTCAAGTACAACCTCAATTCAGATATGGCCTATACCGGCATTGGAACCGCTCTGCTGCGCCAGGACCGCTTCGCTGAAGCGCTGAGCTATTTTAAGCTGGGAAGTAATAGGCCGCAGTATTCGGTGGCTTTTGGCCTGTACCGCAGAGAAGTCATGGCGGAGAACTTCGGCAAGGTAGTAGCGGTGTTATTTGCCGCCGCTGTAGCGCTGGTGTTCTTTATTAAGGTACGTCCGCGACTGGGGCAGATGGCGCTGAAAGGGCCGCAGGCCCAAGAGACTGCAGCAGTGCGGTATGTCGCTGTTAAGAACCCGCAGGGATACCTCACCAGCCTCGCTTATGCCTGGCATGTGATATTTCACCCGTTTGATGGTTTCTGGGATCTTAAGCATGAGAAGCGCGGCACCATGAAGGCGGCCTTAACGATCGTAGGGCTGGTTGCGCTTACGTATGTAGTGTTGCGCCAGTACACCGGATTTATCTTCAACCATCAAGACCTGGCCCGCCTGAATGTGGTTATCGAGCTCGTAAGTGTGCTGGTACCTTTCTTCTTGTGGTCGGTGGTCAATTGGGCTCTGACGACATTGATGGATGGGAAAGGTACTTTCAAAGAAATCGTGACCGCAACAGCCTACGGCTTAACTCCGTTTGTGGTAGTCAACCTGCCGCTGACGTGGGTGAGCAACTACTTAACCCTTGAAGAAGGCGTGTTCTACTACTTCTTCGTTGCTGTGGCGGCCCTTTGGTCGGCGGCGCTGGTGTTCATCGGCATGATGACGATTCATGACTATGATTCTTCTAAGAATTTCTGGACTTGTCTGTTAACCATAGTAGGGATCGGTATTGTGCTGTTTATTGCCCTCTTATTTGTAAACGTCGTCAACGTTGTCGCTGGTTTCATTTCATCCGTTTATGCCGAAATGGTTCTCAGGCTCTAAGGGGGTGAAGGAGATAGAAAATTTCAAGAAGTGGATGCTGATATTCAGCCAAGCACTGATTGTGATGATGGTTGTGTGTGGTGCATGTGCGGCTGGCCTTGAGGAAATGGAGCTGGTGGCCGAAAACGCTCACTTGGCCCTCTATATTCATCCTGATACCACCGAAATCGCAGTCTTCGATAAGACCGCTGAGGAAGTCTGGTACTCCAATCCCCCTGGGCGGAACATGCGGCAGAGTACAGCCCATGATGTGATCCAGATTAGATATGATACTCCAACAAGCCCTGATAAGCAGATGGACAGCTACAACCACAGTGTACAGCTGGGCCAGGCTGAAATCATTCGTATTGAAGGGGGCGTGCGGGTCGAGTATCTCTTTGGTGCGGAATATGACCCGAATGCAGTTGGTGTTCCCCAGATGGTGAAAATGGGCCGTCTTGAAGAGATGCTGGCGCAGCTGTCTGATCGGGACCGCAGCACGCTGCTCCGGTATTATACACCCATTGCTCTGCGGCAGCCGTATCCCTTTGAGCTCAAGGTTACAAATGCCGCCCAGAACCTCGAGAAGCGTCTGTTTGGAGACCTAGTGATTGTCCCGTTGACCGAGGGTTATCAGGAGCTGGTCGAGAAGGCGCTGGCGGGGCTCGATGACCAAGAGATGCGCCGCTTAGAAGAGCAGATTGCCAAGCAGCGGATGGACACTCTTTACGGCCTGCTGGAGAAGTTTACGGGTTATCTACTGGGAAGTGGCGAAGGTGCCCGCTCCCCTGGGTTCCGCAGAGATATTGAGATGGTTGAAGAACTCACACCTGCTGACTTCGCCCACCTGAAGGAAGAACCGAGTTATCTCCTGGGGCGCTTGGCTCCGCTGCTGCAGGGACAGGTGCAGAGTATCTTTGAAAAGCTTGGTTATGGGGTAGAAGACTTGGCACTGGACCATGTGCAGAACCGCCTAGATCCACCGGTACCCCTCTTGGAACGTTTCTTTATTCCGGTAGAATACCGCCTTGATGGGGCAAGCCTGGTGGTGCAGGTGCCCATGGCCGAAGTGGTCTATCCCATCGATCAGCCCAGTGCCTATGAAGTAAATTGGGGTGCTGAGGAAGGCGACGAGTTTCTGATATACGATACCACCAACGAACTGGTGACTTATCCTCTCACGTCCATTTCACTTCTGCGGTACTTCGCCGCGGCTGATACTTCTGCTCAGGGTTATATCTTTGTACCAGATGGCAGCGGGGCGCTGATCTACCTCAACAACGGCAAGACCGGTGAAACTTTGTACAGCGAACCGATATACGGACGCGATGGGGCTCTGCCTGTAAATGAACGGCTGCCTTACGAAAAGCAGGTAAACCACCTGCCCGTCTTTGGGTTCAAGCAGGGAGATAAGGCCCTATTGGCCATCATCGAAGAAGGTGAAGCGATAGCGTACATCCGGGCCGATATAGCCAGGCCGACCTTTGCCTATAATGTTGCTTATCCAGCTTTTCAAGTGACAGCCAAGAGTTGGCGCCGATTAGACCAGTTTACACAGATCAATCTGTACCAGTCTCGGGCCTACCGAGGGAACTTGACCGTTAGATACGAGTTTCTTTACGGCGAAGAAGCCGAGTATTCTGGGATGGCCCGGCGCTACCAAGACTACCTTGTGAGCCGGGGTAGGCTCATGGAAAGGGCTTCGCAGCAGAGTATCCCTCTCTTCTTAGAGGTCTTGGGTGTGGTCCCTAAGGTGCAGCCTGTCCTGGGAGTCGCACGAGAGGTCGAACTGCCCCTGACCAGCTTTGAGCAGGCTCACAGCATGGTTTCGTACCTGTTGGAGGAGGGTGTGGAGAATCTCAGTCTGCGTTACTCTGGCTGGATACAAGGTGGAATTAATCATCGCTATCCGAGCCGTGTGCGGCTCGCCTCTCAGTTGGGGAGTAGGGAAGAGCTCCTTGACTTGAGCCGATTCCTGAAAGAGCACGACGTGTCGTTTTATCCGGCGGTAGAGCTTTTAACAGTGCAGCGGGCAGGAGTGCTCGACGGATTTCGGCCGTCGCTGGATGCAGCCCGGGCGGTAAATGGACTCTATGCCCAGAAGCCCGACTATGATCCGGTCACTCTTGCTGCTCTAAGTAAGCCTACTCGCTACATCTTGTCAGCGCGGGTCTTAGACAGTCTAGTAAACAGCTTCTTGAAGGATTATCAAGGGCTTAATATTCCAGGGTTGGCAGTGCCGAGTGTAGGAAGTGAACTTCATGCTGATCTGCAGCGTGATCCAGCGCGCGTCCTTGACCGTGCCGATTCGCAAAAGCTGGTGGAACAGGAGCTGGTAAAGCTGGCGAAACAGGGGTTTGAGCTCCAAGCAGATGGGGGTAACGCTTACGTGCTGCCCTACGTCAGTTCGCTCTTGAATGTGCCGCAGACCGGCAGTGGGTTTAACTTAGTCGACGAAGAAGTACCCTTCCTGCAGATGGTGCTGCATGGTTTCATAGATTACGCTGGGGAACCACTTAATCTAGCCATCGACCCAACTGAGGCCGTGCTCCGATCCGCACAAACGGCCAGCGGGCTGTATTTTCTCCTTATTTGGGAAGATCCATCTGTGCTCAAAGGTACAGAGTACGCACACCTTCTCAGTGTCGAGTGGGAGCACTGGGGGCCTCAGGCAGCGGCCGTTTATCGTGAATATAACCAAGCCTTGGGAGATTTAGCAGGTGAGCGGATTTGGGCACACAAAAAACTAGCCCAGGACTTGACCGTGACCTGGTTTACCAATGGTGATGCCGTGGTGGTTAACTTCGGTGATAGTGAAGCTCACGTGGGTGAGACAAGAGTGCCGCCGAGGTCCTATCGGCGGATTCGAGGGGGGGAATTATGATGCGCAGGCCGCCTAGACTCAGCATGAGGGCTCAAAAAAGCCTCTTAGGGCTGCTCTTTACTCTCCCATTTATCTTGGGATTTGGAGCGTTCTTGGCCTATCCCTTCGTTCAGTCTATCATCTTCAGTCTGAGCAAACTGACGATCGTGCCCACAGGCTATGAGCTTGACTTTGTCGGGTTCGAAAACTACCGCCACGCTTTGTTTGTGGATCCGCGCTTTCGCCAAGTATTTGCGGAGACTGCGGTCACCATGCTGACGCAAATCCCGGTGATCCTGATTTTCAGCTTCTTTGCGGCCAACCTCCTCAACCAGAAGTTTCCGGGCAGAGCTTTAGCGAGAGTGATCTTCTTTCTGCCGGTGGTGATGGGTGCAGAGATCACATTGAAGATGCAGCAGGCAGATTATATGCAGCAGGCGATGAGCCTGTCCGAATCGGGCTTGATTCCCTTATCTGTACTGCAGAGTTTCTTAGTGAATCTCAAACTACCTCTCGGCTTTGTCAACTTCATCTTTGAAGCAGTCAATGCTGTGCCGGTGATCATCCGGTCGTCCGGAATCCAAATTCTGATCTTCCTGGCGGCACTGCAGTCCATTCCGGGTTCGCTTTATGAGGCAGCTCATATGGAAGGGGCCACAAGCTGGGAGGCCTTTTGGAAGATTACCTTCCCGATGATTTCACCGCTTTTATTAGTAAATGTGGTTTATACCATCGTGGATTCGTTTACTGCCCCTGACAATGTGCTCCTAGACCTGATCAAAGACACAGCCTGGAGCGGGGCGGGATTCGGGGTCAGTACGGCCATGTCATGGATCTACTTCCTATTGATTATTGGACTGTTAGTGCTCACTTTTGTGTTCGTCTCGAGGGGGGTGCATTATGAGACCTGAGCGGATGGCAGCAAGACTGTGGGGTTTCACACGTTTCGTGCTGATCACAGGCATTGGGTTCATTATTCTTTACCCGCTGCTGCGGCAGTTATCGGCAGCTTTGATGCACCCTGAGGATATGTACGATTTGACGGTTAACTGGATTCCCCGAACTTTCACTACATTGAACTTCAGAGTGGCATGGGAAATGCTTGATTACCCAAAAGCCGTCCTGACAACACTTGGTTTCGCACTGCTCCTCAGTACGCTGGAGCTGGCATCCACCATGATCATCGGTTACGGCTTTGCTAGGTGGCGTTATCCAGGTTCGGACCTAGTGTTTGCTCTGGTGGTCCTCTCCATCATCATCCCACCACAGATGGTGATGGTGCCGCTATTTCTCAACTTCCGCTACTTCAATCCTTTAGGGCTTCTGCCAGAGCCAGGTATCAACTTGCTGGGCAGCTTCTGGCCTATGGTTTTAATGGCGCTGACGGGGACGGCAAAGAGGGGAGGATTGTTTATCTTTATCACACGCAACTTCTTTAGGGGTATGTCAACGAGCCTCGAAGAGGCAGCCTATGTGGATGGAGCAGGACATCTGCGCACGTTTTTCACAATTATGCTGCCCAATGCCATTCCCATTGCCATGATCGTGTTCTTGTTCTCGTTTGTCTGGAACTGGAATGATTTGTTCTACACAGACTTGTTTATGCAGGGGAAAAATCTGCTGCAGCTTGCCTTGATGCGGATCAATGCACAGTACAACTATCCATGGGCCAATAAGGCAGTCGAAGGAACCTATATTCAGTTGGTCAACAATGCAGGGATGCTCCTGTATGTACTGCCCGTTCTGGTGCTGTACGCGTTCCTGCAGAGATACTTCATTGAAAGTATTGAGAAGACAGGTTTAGTCGGATAGGGGGGATGTAGAGAAAGCGTAGTTAGCCGGAATGTGCATCATTGTTGGAGCGGAATGATTTTTAAATCACATAAGGAGGTTTTTGAGCGTGAAACGGTTGCTTGTAGTCTTTACTATGTTGGCTGTTCTTTTGATGAGTGTTTCGGCGTTGGCAGCTGAGTATGATCTCGGCGGTAGAACCATTAAGATTGCCGGACATGCCGCTGACGGCATGAAGAGCTACTTCACCGATGGTGAAGGGCGTGGCCTTCTCGAAAAGGTAGAAGAAGCGTTTAACTGCAAGATCGAGTTTGTTCAGATCGATTGGGATGGCGCAGAAAACCGTATTCTGACCAGTATTATTGCAGGCGATCCAGTAGGTGACCTGATCTATATCTCCAACCGCTGGCTGCCTCTTCTGGCTGGCAACGGAGCTCTGCTGCCGCTTGACGATGTCCTGACAGACGAATACTATGAGAGCCTGCCTGGTTCTCACAAATACATGCGGGAACTTTATTCTAGCTACCAAGGCAAAGCTTATGGTATCTCCGTAAACGGAAGCTACCAGCGGAACATGGATATCGGTTCTGCTCAGGGTTGGATCTACAACCGCGACATGTTTGTCGAAGCAGGCCTGCCTACTCCCAACGAACTTCAGAATGAAGGCAAGTGGAACTGGGAAACCATGAAAGAACTTGCCATTGCCCTGACAAAGGATACTGATGGCGACGGTGTGATCGATGTCTATGGCGTTGGTGCCAGACTTGATCCATGGCCAATCGAGCAAGAAATGGCAGTCTATGCTAACGGTGGCGGCATCTTCAAGATGGTTGATGGAAAGGCTGTCTATGCCATGAACGAACCAGAGGCGATTGAAGCCATCGAGCTCTGGAAAGAGCTTGACCAAGTTCATGGAGCTGTAATGGTCGGTGATAAGTACGACATTCGGGCTGAGTTCAATAAGGGCAAAGTAGCTATGTTCCGTCTCGACCTGTATGCTCTGCCTGATCATGCTAACGAAGTAGATTTTGACTTCGGCTGGGTATTCTTCCCGATGGGGCCAAAAGCTACAGACTTCGTCAACCCAGTTTGGGGCTTTGAAATGTTTGTTCTGCCTGTAAGCGAAAAGGAACCTGCAGCTTTGGCAGCCCTGGTTGATATGCTGTTTGAAACCACCGGCAAGTACCGGGATCTGGATGCCTATGAAGATGAGTTTGTCGAGTTCTTCCTCCCTTATGTTCGTGATTGGGATTCGCTCGAAACTATCAAGGAGATGCTCCACAAGGCTCGTCTGTGGGATAACGTCCCTGGCCTGGGTAACGAACTGAATGAAGCTCTGGTTAAAGCAACTATGGGTACGGGCAGCGCTAAGTCCGAAATGGACGCTGTGGCACCTGTAATTCAGTCACTCCTCGATGAAGCCTACAACAGATAATCCTCGGACGAAAAAAGAGGGCTGCTGGTTTCGCCAGCAACCCTCTTTTGATCAGCCTACAATAAGTTTCTGCCCTGCAAAGATCATGTCAGGGTCTTCGAGATTGTTCCATTCTACAAGCTCGGCAAGGGTAACTTTATACTGCTTTGCAATTTGGAACAGAGTCTCACCGATTTCGACTACGTGAGTAGTCTCTTTTTCTTCAGCTGGTGGGATATATAAATGCATCGGAATACGAATAGTTTGGCCAACAGTGAGCTTTGTGCTCTTCAGGTTATTGGCTTCCATCAGCCCCTCGAGGGGTACCCGATACTGCGCTGCCAGCGACTTAGCGTTGTCACCCGGCTGAACCACGTGGTAGCTCCAGAGAACGTCTACAGGAACCGCAATCTTCTGGCCGACTTGGAGGCGGTCAGGAGTAATGCCTGGGTTGAGATCCAGCAGCTTAACAACGGTGGTATCTAGTTCGTTCGCAATGGCCCACAGGGTGTCACCAGCCTTGACGGTGTACTGTGCTGTTTCTGCAGCCTGCGCTGCGTGCAGGGCACCAAAGGAAAGCATCATGACAGTCAATAGAATTAATAGCTTTTTCATAAATGCACCTCCAGGGCAATTATCTACCCAGAGCCGGTGAATTGCAAAGGTGGCTTTTTGGGTACGTTAACGGTTCTTCCCCGGAGATGGAAATAACGGTGCTCCTGGAAAGGATTCGGAGCTACGCGAATTGAAACAGTTCTTTCAACCACTCGATACAGAGGCCGATCCAATGACCCACATGGGGGCTGATGCCTCTGCCATCGTCTGTTTCTACAGTGGCAAGGGACAAGCCGTGGGGGCCGTGGGGAAAAACGTGCAGCTCGAATAGAATATTGTTTTTTTGGAGCGCCGAGGCGAACAGCAGGCTGTTTTCCACGGGTACCACATCATCCTCAACGGTATGCCACAGAAATGTAGGTGGGGTATTTGGATTAACCTGCTTTTCCAGCGACATTTCCTCAACCATTTCCGGTGTCGGGTTGGGGCCTAATAGGTTCTCAAATGAGCCAGCATGTTTGTGTTCCCCAGAAGAAATCACAGGATAAGACAGGATCAGCGCATTCGGTTTGTTCATCGGAGCGTCTTCTAGCTTGTGCCAGTGCACTCCAAGGCTGGCTGCCAAATGTCCACCTGCGGAAAAGCCGCATACAGCGATGCGGTCGGGATCAAGGTTCCAGTCCGACGCGCGCTTTCTAATTTCACATACAGCTTGCGACAGCTCACGCAGGGGAAGATGATAATGGTCTGGGGGCACTGTGTAAGTAAGGACAAACGCATTGAACCCGGCTGCACAGAACTGTAGAGCAACAGCTTCTGCTTCACGCGGCGAGATGAAGCGATACGCGCCACCCGGGCAGATGAGAACTCCAGGCCTCTCCCGCAGGCCTTCTACCACATAGGTGGTGAGCTTGGCCTGACTATGGTCTCGATTGAGCGGATTGATAGAAATAGTCTCGACTATCAATGGATACCCTCCTTGAAATGATGATACATCAGCTTGTTTATCAGAAGGAGCAATGCAAATGCGCAGAGTCATTTTGGATGTAGATACGGGTCATGATGACGCAATGGCGATTCTGCTCGCTGCCGCCCATCCAAGCCTCAAACTCGAAGCCATCACAGTGGTGGCCGGGAACCAGGTACTGGAGAAAACACTGGCCAATACCGTGAACATCTGCAGCTTGGCCCGGATTGATGTGCCCATCTATGCTGGCATGGCCCAGCCTTTAGTACGTGACCAGGTTATCTCACCTGCTATTCACGGCGATTCAGGTCTAGGAAGTGCTGTCTTCCCAGCGCCCCTGCGGGAGCCAGAAGATGAACATGCCGTCGATTTCATCATCCGCGCTTGTCTAGCCGAACCTGGCGAGCTCACTTTAATTCCGGTGGCGCCTCTCACTAATCTAGCAATGGCCTTTCTTAAGGAACCCCGCCTGAAAGACTGTGTGCGCGAAGTCATCTTGATGGGCGGGGCATATGGACTCGGGAATTATACTCCCGCAGCCGAGTTTAACATCTTTGCCGATCCCGAGGCGGCAAAGATCGTGTTCGAGAGCGGTGTCCCCCTTACTATGATCGGGCTTGATCTTACTCATCAGGCTATGGTTCCTCCAGAGGTAAGGGAGGAAATCCGCTCCATACAATCTCCGGTAGCACAGTTGGTAGTGGAACTGCTGGAAGATTATGGGGAAGCATATCGGCAGGTCATGGGGTTTCCGGCTCCGCCCATCCATGACGTCTGTGCCGTTGCATATGCAATCGACCAGACACTAATTGAGACTAAACCGATGCATGTCGCAGTAGAAACAACGAGGGGCCTTTGCTTTGGCCGCACTGTATGCGACTTTTACGGAATAACCGGCAAGGCCCCCAATGCCAACGTAGCTGTCTCACTCGATCAAGCTCGCTTTTGGCCGCTGTTTGTCAATGCGTTGAGATCCTACTAATTAAGGAGCCCTTTTTCTGTCAACAGTGCCTCAATTTCTTTAAGCTGTTCGGCTGATGGAGAAGCCGCTGGTTTGGCGGGGTAAGGTTCACACAGCCCCAGCATGTGCAGCGCTGCTTTTAGGCCGCCGTAGGGCGATCCTTGGGACAGCGAGAAGACGCGGCATACATCATTGATTTCCCGCTGTAGGCGGTTGACTTCGTCTTTATTTCCTGCGACCGCGGCGTTGTACAGCTGTACACAGCGGGCCGGGTCGAGGTTACCGATGCCCGGCACGATACCATCGGCCCCAAGGAGGACAGCCGCACCCATAGCCTGCTCATCGCCTTGAAAGACAGCGAAGTTGGGCAGAGTTTCGGCGGCACCGATCAGCTCTTGGACGAAGTTGAAACTGCCCGAGCTGTCTTTGATACCAATGATTTGATCATATTGAGCCAGTGCTTTAACCGTTTCTAGATGAATCGGCGAACGGGCTCTAACCGGCACGTTATACAACATGATGGGGATGTTGGTTTGTCGGCATACCAGGTCATAATGATGCAGGAGCTCTGCTTGAGTGTACGGGAAGTAATATCCTGGCGAAATAACAACACCATCGGCACCTAGGTCTTCGGCCCTTTTGAGATTAGCGATAGTTTGCTTTGTACCTACGCCAGTGACACCGACCAACACCGGAACTCTCCCTGCAGTATGCTCTACAATTACCTTCACCGTTTCTGCATGGATGGTCTCATCCAGCGCGGCGAACTCTCCTGTGGAACCCAAGGCAAAGAGTCCGTGGACTCCACCGTCGATCAGGTAGTCCACCATCTTTTCGAGGCCTTCCCGATCCAGTTCTTCCTTTTCTGTTAACGGGGTAATGATCGGGGGGATCACGCCTTTGAGTTTCGTTTCCATGAAAGTAAACCTTCTCTCTATCTGATGTGACTAAGTCTTATGGCGCCTTCAGATTAGGCCAACGTGCTTATTTCCATACTCGTTAGCGTTTTCCTTTCAACGTCTGGTTAGGGCCGCAGAGCCCTGTACTGGCGTTAACCCAGATGGTTTGTGAATTAAATAACAGCGGAGAAAGTAGTGAAAATGTTTCGTGTCGTGAAGGATTTGCGAGCATCAAGCCGAATAAATTAAAGCCTAGCAGTATAATTAGAAAGGAGGTTAGGAGTTACGTCAAGCACAAACATGGAGCATATCCCCAGCTTAACGGGGTACTTCGCACGGCTTTAGAAAATGTTTATGCTTGACTTTATGGTTACGCACGCTTAATATCAAATAGGGTGGTTTTAAGACAAGAATATTGTCGGAATATGACAGGAGGGACTATTTTGATGAAAAAGTTGTTGACCTTGATGCTGGTCTTAGTACTGGCACTATCTGCAACAGGATTCGCGCTTGCAAATCCTTATGAAGTCACAGAGCCAATCACCATCCAATGGTGGCATGCTCACGAAGATCAACTTACTCCTTATCTGACCTACATGGTCGAGCGCTTCAACTCTGAACACCCATATGTGACAGTTGAACCGGTTTACATCGGCAGCTATTCAGAAATCGAGTCTCAACTGATTGCTGCAGTTGCTTCTCGTCAAGTTCCTGCATTGGCAACTGTAAACAGCTCTGAGCCAGCAGCATTTGCTGAAGCTGGTATTCTCGAAGTCCTGGATCCATACATCGAGGCCTTCGGTTACGACATCGCAGACTTCGGCGAGGGTCTCATTCTGTCCACCAGCTACAACGGTGAGCAGATTGCCCTCCCATATGTTATCTCGACTCAAGTAATGTTCTATAACAAGGACGCAGCCGCTGCTGAAGGTATCGAACTGCCCAAGACCTTCAACGACCTGGACGAGTTCCTGGAGAAGGCTACTCTCTTCAACGAAGACGGTACAACCAAGCGTTACGGAACAGTTTTCCCAGGTTGGGACTACTGGTACTATGAAACCTTGTTCCTCAACAATGGTGTAAAAGTGATTAACGATGACGGTATGACCACCGACATCAACGGCGAAATGTCCGTTTACATCACCACCAAGATGAAGGAATGGATCGATAAAGGCTATGCTTACTATGCCTACGGAACCGGCGCTTCTAATAACATGCGTCAGCTGTTCTGGGACGGCGGAGCTTTCAGTGTACTTCACACCAGCTCTCTCTATGACACTTATGTAGACGGTGTGGAAGGCAAGTTCGAAGTCGGTATGGCATGGCTGCCCGGAAGCATGGACGGAACCAAGTTCCTCAGCGAAGTTGGTGGCGGTATCATCATTATTCCAGAAGTTGCTTCTCAGCGTCAGAAGAACGCTGCATGGCAGTTCATGATGTTCATGACCAGCCCTGAAATCAACCTGTACTGGGCTGACAAGACCGGTTATTTCCCAACACGCCAGAGCGTAATCGGAACTCCTGAGTACGAGGAGTATCTCAATCGCAAGCCTGAAATGACAAACGTTGTTTCCATGAGCGATTGGATTAACCCACGCAACCAGCATCCTGCTTACAAGGCGATTGCGACCGAATGGCGCCATGCTCTGGACCGCATCTTCAACGGTGGCGCTCCAGTTCAAGCAACCCTTGATGAGCTGGCTGAAGTGATTGAAGAGATTCTCGAAGACTACTAAGTTCTGCAGAAACTGATCTTGAGGGGGACGCTGTTTATCCCCCTCGATTGTATTTGAGGTGGATAAAAAGTGAGTATTGAGACCCGTAACGGAATCAGTAAAGCTGCGAAGATCGCTTCTGTGTTCTTGCTTCTGGCAGGAATTTTTCTGATGGTTGTGGGTGTTTATGGGTATCTAATGGGTGACCTATACTACGGTCCGCTTCAACCGATAGCAAAGGAAGTCTATGCAGCCCGTCGTGCTGCACGTGCGGCTGAGACAGCTATCACCGGCACCGTTGACCTTTTTGGTGAAGGTAGGGGAACGGTGCCTATTAGGCTCGTAAGCATCTTGATGGACAACGCGATTATTGTCTTCCTGGTTGGGCTTTTCTTTGTGTTCAACGGAGTTATGCTCCGTATCCAATCTTGGGAACGTATGAAGGACTTGTTTACAGTACAGCCGGCGCTGTTTTTCTTCCTGCTGTTCGTTTATTACCCTGTAATTGATCTCGTACGGATCAGCTTTACCGACATGCGCATGCTTGTTGCTGACCCACAGCCTTTTATCGGCTGGAAGAACTACGAATGGCTGTTCTTTAAGTCCGGTTGGGACCGTTTCAGCGAATCTCTAGTGATTACTATGCGCTACACATTCTGGGAGCTCGTGATTACCCTGGCGGGTGGTATGCTCTTAGCGCTCCTCTTTAACCGGATGACTAAGTCATTCCACGCTATGCGGACTGTCGTGTTCATGCCGAAATATATTGCTGTATCGACCAGTGCAATTGTCTTCATCTGGATCTTGAACGGCAACTATGGTATCTTGAACTATATCTTATCCTTGTTCGGCATTAGAGGGCCTAATTGGTTGGCAGATGCGAATACGGCTCTGACCGGTGTGCTGTTTTTGACGGCTTGGCGTGTGGTTGGGTACGCTATGATGATCTATCTCTCCGCCATGCAGGGAATTCCGAAGGATTATTATGAGGCAGCGGCGATCGATGGTGCTGACTCAGTCCAGCGTTTCCGCTACATCACCATCCCGATGCTGGCGCCGACGACCTTGTTCCTGTTCGTAACCACGTTTATCGCAAGTATGAAGGTCTTCCAGTCCGTTGACGTTATGACCGGCGGTGGGCCTGGTACGGCAACAAACGTGTTGGTCCAGTGGATCTATAACTTGTCATTCCGCGATTTCCGCTCAGCCCGTGCCGCAGCTGTATCAGTTATCTTCTTCATTATTCTGCTGATCTGTACTGCTGCGACTATGCGCTGGTCTAATCGTTCGGTAACCTATGACTCATAAGCGGAAGGAGGAAGCTAACTTGACAGATTCGTTACTGCTGAAAATGCGTCAGGCTGGTTGGTTCGATATTCTTGTCTATGCTTTGATTGGCTCTGCAGCACTGCTGTTGCTTGGAGCAGCCGGCCATATTCAATACAATGTGCAGATGAACAACATGCCCGAAGGCTTGACTCCTTACGAGATAAATCAGTCATTGGGATGGTTGGCCAAGTCTAAGGGTAGCTTTACCTTGGTGGGAGGGGCTTTCTTAGCGGCTGTTGTTGTGGGGTTTGTCCTGCTGGCAATTTCGTGCAGCCTCAATGACAAGCTTTCCATCGAGTCTAAACACCGGATCGCGAAGGCGAAGGTTGTCCTTCAGTATGCTGCAGCTATCGCTCTGACCTTGGTGATGTTGTTCCCGATTTACTGGATGATCATTTCGTCTCTGAAGACTAGCAAAGAACTGCTGCTGCCCGTTCCTACTTTGTGGCCGCGCGAGTTTCAGTGGCAGAACTTCCCCAACGTACTGCAGCGGGCTCCGTTCGCACGGTACCTGTTCAACACGCTGATCACAACATTCTTTATTATGTTGGGTGAGATCGTCTTTGGTGTGCTTGCTGCCTACGGATTCTCTAAGGGTAACTTCAAGGGGCAGAACGTTCTGTTCTTGCTTGTGCTGGGAGCTTTGATGGTCCCCATCCAGGTTACATTTGTACCGATCTATGTAATGGTATCGAGGATGGGTTGGATCAACAGCTATCCTGGCCTGATTGTACCCAACTTGGTGAGTGCGTACTTTATTTTCATGCTGCGTCAGGCATTTAAGTCCGTGGACGACAGCTACCTGGATGCAGGTCGCGTTGACGGCTTGGGCCGCATTGGGTTGATTATCCATGTGCTCTGCCCCATGTGTGCGCCAACGCTGATCACAATTTCGATTATTTCGTTCATCAACGGTTGGAACAGCTATTTCTGGCCTAAGATGGTTGTCACACAGGATCAGTATCGTACTGTAGCTGTTGGTGTGGTAAGGCTCCGCCAGACCTTTGCAGGAATGGAAGTCGCCAACTACAACGAAATCATGGCTGGTGCGGTCATGGCAATTATTCCTATCGTAGTCTTGTTCTTGGTAATGCAGAAGTACATTATGACCGGTATGAGTAAGGCGGCAATGAAATAGGGAGGTTCGGCCATGATAGAAATGCTTCGGCGCAGTGATCTGCGCCGTGTCTCCATCCTTGTTCTCAGCCTCATTCTTGCCCTGGCCGCAGTGGCTGTGGCGAACGAGCAGGTTGATCGTTATGCGGAGATATTTGATCCAGCGCACAACCCAGGCCGTTTGACTGTCAGGTTTCTGCAGCTCACCACGAGAAGCGACGATAAGAGTGGCGATTCGACCATTCTCATCTCCCCTGACGGCCTAGTCATGGTGATCGATGCTGGTAACCCTACGACGTACCCAGATGTTGACCGGGCTCTTAAGACTCTCGGAATCACTAGAATTGATTATCTGGTGGCTTCGCACCCACATGTAGACCATGTAGGTGGCTTTGCGCAGCTGATCTACAACTACGAGATCGGTGCTGTGTATACGTCTGAGTTGGAGTACCCAAGCTCACATTATCGGAACTATATGAAGGCGATTGCCGATACGGGAACACCCCACATCATTTTGGCGGAAGGCGATACCTTCATGTTTGGTGATAGTGTCTTTGTTGAGGTCTTCCACCCGGCGCCAGGGATTGAGTATTTCGATGGGTATCCTAACAACAGCACGCAGTTTGTCAATAACCACTCTTTGGTCATGAAGCTGACTTACGGCGATTCTACCTTCCTCTTTGGTGGCGATATCTACACAGCTACAGAACGGGAACTTGTGGACCGCTATGGCGATCGGCTCCGGGCCGATGTACTGAAGGTAAACCATCATGGTGCAAACACTTCATCAACGAAGCGTTATCGCGATGCAGTGCAGCCCAAAGTTGCAGTGATGATGAATGACGGTATCGCTGACCTGCGGATCTACCAGAACTTCCAGAAGCTTGGTGCCCAGACATTTGTCACCAGCATTGATGGGGCAGTTCTGGTTTCTACCGAAGGTGATGGGGAATACTTCGTTCTAAGTCAGTATGACCGGGCAACCAGCTTTTTAGACTAACCACAAACCACAAGCTCAAGACCCTGCCGCGGGACGCCGGCAGGGTTTTTTTGCCTCTTCAGCTAATTTCTTAACTACAGGAGGTGCGTGAATGGCGAAGGAAAAAGGGTTGTCGAAGAAGTTTATTGCTCTGGTTATTGGTTTAGGGGTGTTAGGCTTTTTATGGATGGTATCCACGTCTATCCGCCAGGAAACCTTAGTTCGGATTGATGGCAATACTGTCTTCTTTTTCAGCGTTTATGGTTCGGCAATTCCGGCGGGAGATATCAAAGAAGTCGAACTGGTAGAGTCTATTCCTAAGATCGGCCTCAGGGTGCGGGGTGCTCGTCTAGGGCGATACCTAAAGGGGGATTATCAGGTCGAAGGCTGGGGTACATGCCGGCTGTATCTGCATGACACCAAAGGGCCGTTCCTGGTCGTAACAAGTGCGCAGCGCCGCATCATCCTAAATTTCCGAGACCCGGCCAAGACCCAAGCTGTGTATGAAGAGATCAAAGGGTTTGTAGAGGAATACCGCTCATAAGAAAGGCCAGCAGTCAGCTGGCCTCGATGTTATTCTACTCTAATTGCCATCGCTTGCGCTTTCAGGCAGAGCTCCGCAGCCTTAAATGCGTGTTCTTGAGTCATGGCATTTTCAGTGCGGTTGATGCAGTCTAGAATCAGCTGGCCGAAGAAGGGGAACCCCACTTTGCTTGCCACATTCATGTGGTATACGCCTTCGTGGTTGACAAGGTAGACATGATCGGGTGCATTGTCCCGCCCCACGTCGAGATATTTCCGCAGTTCGATATAACCCTCGGTTCCCATAATTATGGTGCGGCCATCTCCCCAGGTAGGGAGCCCATCGGGCGTAAACCAGTCGACCCGAAAATAGCCCGTAGCGCCGTTGTCAGCCACGAGAGTGGCATCGCCGAAGTCCTCTAGCCCAGGGAACTCCTTGTGGTGGTAGTTAGCTACCTTAGCGTGGGTTACTTCGGCATCCTTGGCACCTGTATAATACAGGAACTGCTCAACTTGGTGGCTGCCGATGTCCGCTAGAATCCCACCATAGTGTTCTTTTTGGAAGAACCACTCTGGCCGGCCCGGGATGTTAATGCGGTGCGGCCCAAAGCCTGCTACATGCAGCACTCGGCCGATGGCGCCTTGTTCGATCAGCTGTCCTGCGTATACAGCGCTTTCCACATGTAGGCGCTCGCTGTAGTAGACCATGTATTTCTTAGCAGTTTCTTTCACCACAGCTCGAGCTTGCTCAAGCTGTTCTAAGGTGGTGAAAGGCCCTTTATCAACGAAATAGTCCTTACCGGCAGCCATCACTTCTAGCCCCAACGGGCCGCGCAGCGAGGGGATGATGGCGCTTGCCACCAACTTGACCTCAGGATCCTCAAGAATCTGTTCCTTAGACGCCGCTGCTTCGGCCTGGGGGAAGGATTTTCGAAACTGCTCTACCTTAGCTGGGTCCGGGTCATATACCCATTTAACCTCAGCTCCAGCCTCCGTTAGGCCGTTACACATGCCGTAGATGTGGCCGTGGTCCAGCCCGATTGCCGCAATCTTGAACTCACCGGGCTTCACTACCGGCTGAGGTTTGCCTTTGGGGGCATAGAACATACCATCTCGCATCCGCTTTACCTCCATGTATTAGTTCGTCAAAACCTCCTGCAGAACCTGTGGGTAGTTCGTGATAATGCCATCGACTCCCATCTGCAGGAATCTCAGCATATCTTCCGGGTTATCAACTGTCCAGGGGAAAACCGAGAGCCCATTGCTGTGAGCCAACTGCACAAGGTCTTCAGTCACAAAATTGTACCGTACTCCCAACCCATCGGCTTTGTAATAGAGAGCGGTGTTGACCATGGCCTGAGGCGTCAGATCCTGGCGGATGAGTATAAAGGCTGGTATTTCAGGTGCCCGCTCTTTTGCTTTGCCCACCATGCCATGATCAAAAGATTGAATCACGACCTGGTCTTCCATCCCTAACTGTCGGACAAGTTCGACAGTAGGCCGTTCGGTCAGTGGCCCTTTGAGTTCGATCAGCACAATCGCCCGATCGCGGCATGCCAAAAGTACTTCTTCGAGCGTGGGGATGGGTTCTCCAGCAAACTCGGGCCCAAACCAGCTTCCTGCATCTAGCTTCGTCAACTCTTCATAGAAGATTTGGCTGACTAAGCCCGTGCCATTAGTAGTGCGGTCTACTGTCTCATCATGAAGCACTACAAGTACGCGATCCCGGGTTCGGTGCACGTCCACCTCAATCCAGGGGATACCTAATTCCAGCGCTTTCTGTACCGCTGCAAGAGTATTTTCTGGTGCCAAAGACGATGCACCCCGATGCGCGGTGATGATTAGTTCTTCGCCAAGAGCTGTGCCGGCTAGAGTAAGTGAAAGGATCATTACTAGAAATAAGACTAGTTTTCTGTGCATATCTATTAACCACCTTTGCTGTTCTCTGTGACATTATTCCAGGTAATATTCTGGTTTCCTTTCACTTCCGCGCTTTTCCTGCCGATGCCTGCTGACTCCTAAAGGGAAAATTAACAAGTGACAAGAAATATAGCTTATCGGCAGAGGCGCAGTTCATGCAGAAAGGGTATGTAGATGATTGATGCGTTAGTTGAGTTTATTTACCAGCACCTTGGTGCCGAACTAGCAGTGTTCATCACATCAGCACTGCCTGTGGTGGAAGTTAGGGGGGCAATCCCGTTAGGGATTTCTCTGGGGCTCAGCCCTTACGACACGTTTGTCGCGAGTGTGGCAGGTAGTATGCTGCCTGTTCCGTTTATCCTTCTAGCTATTCGCCGCATCTTTCAGTTCCTGCGGAGGTTCAAACCCTTAGCCCGCTTGCTGGATCGCCTTAGAGAGCGCACACTGCGTAAAGGTCGACAGGTTCAGAAATATGGGGCGATGGGTTTGGTGCTGTATGTGGGAGTCCCCCTACCAGGCACGGGTGTTTGGACTGGCAGTTTTATTGCGGTACTCCTCAATATTCCTTTTCGCTGGGCGCTGCCGGCAATTCTTGTCGGTAATCTGATTGCTGCATTGGCTGTCATGACTATCACGCAGGGCATTGCCGCTCTGATCTAACTTGGCAAAGGAGGCTGAAGCTGATGGATCGAGTGAACCAGATCCTCGAGCAGCTCACGCTAGAAGAAAAGGCATCGCTCTGCTCAGGCGATGGCTTTTGGCATCTCAAAGGTGTCGAACGTTTAGGTGTTCCGCAGATTATGGTTACAGACGGGCCCCACGGGCTGCGCAAGCAGGATTCAGGCCGAGAAGACCACGTCGGGCTGCAGCAGAGTGTCCCTGCGACTTGCTTCCCGACAGCGGCTGCAATGGCCAATTCGTGGGACACCGAACTCATCAAAGCGGTTGGACGGGCCATTGCGCAAGAAGCACTGCAGGAGCAGGTGTCAGTGGTGTTAGGCCCGGGTGCCAACATCAAGCGCTCACCGCTCTGTGGGCGTAACTTTGAGTATTTTTCCGAGGATCCTTACCT
>JAAYMS010000080.1 GCA_012521295.1 Bacillota bacterium | reverse complement strand
TCTCCATTGATATCTCAACAAAAGAGTTGAATCTCTAGCTGAAGCTCAAATATTTGACAGAGTCAAACATAGGCTTACACAAACTCTTGGCTGTGATTGTTTCTGTTGTTTAGTTTTCAAGGTTCCTGACTTAAAAACTCCCACCAGGAAGGCCGTTTGGGGGCTCCCCCGTGGGACAATTGTTACTATACCATGCATCCAACATGAAATCAACAGCCACATTTGCCCAATTTCCTGCCTTGTTTGGCTGAGGTTTGAGATTGGATCAATTTATCTTGCAATAGCTCCATTTATCTTTGCCAATCGCGTTCGGGAAAAACGGGTATGAAAAAAGCCCACCATGCGGTGGGCTGCATTTTCGTCAGTCGCGTTCACGTGGGCGCATATGTGGGAACAACAGAACGTCACGAATGGAGATCGAATCGGTGAACAGCATAACCATGCGGTCGATCCCGATTCCCAGCCCTCCTGCTGGTGGCATGCCGTACTCGAGAGCACGGATGTAGTCGGCATCCATCATGTGGGCTTCATCGTCGCCTTGCTCCCGCTGCTCCATTTGCTTACGGAAACGTTCTTCCTGATCTATAGGATCGTTGAGTTCAGTAAACCCATTAGCTACTTCCCAAGTAACTATAAATGGTTCAAACCGATCTGTTAAGCGGGGGTTGTCCTTCTTACGCTTAGCCAAAGGACTAACCTCAACTGGATGATCCGTAATGAAAACAGGCTGGATCAATCGTGGTTCGACGTACTCATCAAAGAATTCCTCCACGATCTGACCATAGTTCGCATTGTCTGGTACATCCAAGTTTCTCTCCTTGGCAAGCTTTCGGGCCTGTTCATCGTCGAGGCCTTCAAGATCGACTCCAGCATACTTGCGAATCGCCTCGAGCATCGGCAAGCGCGGCCATGGAGGAGTGAGGTCAATTTCTTGGCCTTGGAATGTAATAATAGTTGAACCATGCACTTCTTTAGCAATATGCGCGAAGATATCCTCCGTAAGCTTCATCATATCTTCTGCATTAGCGTAAGCTTCATAGACCTCGATAGCAGTAAATTCCGGATTATGTTTAGTTGACATTCCTTCATTCCGGAAGTTCTTACCGATTTCGTAGACCTTCTCAAAGCCACCTACGAGCAGTCTCTTGAGATACAGCTCGGGAGCAATGCGCATATAGAGATCCATGTCGAGAGCGTTGTGATGTGTGACAAAGGGACGGGCATTCGCTCCGCCCGCAATAACATGGAGCATCGGAGTCTCTACTTCAATATAGCCCCGGGCGTTGAGGAAGTCCCTTAAGCTTTGAATGATTTTGCTGCGCTTGTAAAAAACCTCACGGACATCAGGGTTAACAATCAGGTCTACGTATCTCTGCCGATACCGTAGATCCACGTCTTTCAGGCCATGCCACTTATCCGGCAGCGGCCGTAAGGACTTAGATAAAAGCTTGATTGAGTAGACTTCGACACTGATTTCACCGCGGCGTGTCCGGAAAATCTTGCCGTGAACACCTACGATATCGCCAATATCTAATTGGGTAGCGAACTTATAATTCTCTTCCCCGAGGCTGTTGACCCGCAGATAGAGCTGAATCCTCCCCGAGGCATCCATCAAGTCGGCAAAACTTGCTTTGCCATGGGTTCGGAAAGACATCAGCCTGCCAGCAATTACGGTTTCCTGCTCCTCCAATGAATCAAAATTATCAATTATTTCTTTTGCCGAATGAGTGCGTTCGAACTTCTCCCCATATGGGTCGATATCCGCATCATACAGCGCCTGCAGCTTCTTGCGGCGCACTGCAAGCAACTCGTTCAGTTCCCGCTGTTCGTCAACATGCTGCTGCTCTTCGACATGTTGCTCCTCAACATGTTCATTTTGGTGATCCTTCACTGCGTTACCTCCCATGTGAATGGGGCTTCTAACGGGAAACCTTCAAAATCTCGTATTCGAGCACCCCATCTAATACCTCAACTTGGATGACATCTCCAACGGATTTACCCATAATCGCTTTTCCTACAGGCGATTCGTTGCTGATCCTTGCTTGGCTAGGATCAGCCTCGGCAGAGCCAACAATCCTATACTCAAACTCTTCGGAAGTTTCAAGGTCCCGAAGCAAGACTGTCTTACCGATAGTAACTACGCCATCGTCTTGCTCATTCTCATCGTGTTCGATAATCTTCGCGTTGCGCAGCATCTTCTCGAGTGTGATAATTCTTCCTTCAATAAAGGCTTGTTCGTTCTTAGCATCATCGTACTCCGAATTCTCGGATATGTCGCCGAACTCTAGGGCTTCTTTGATGCGCTGCGCTACTTCGCGGCGTTTTACTGTCTTCAGGATTTCAAGTTCTCCCTCTAACTTTTTCAACCCTTCTGGTGTAAGCAAGACTTCCTTACCATTCATACGGCTCCTGTCTCCTTTTCCCATTACTAACAGGCAGATTAGTAGGCTCCGTGAGCATCATCGTTAATATGGCTGTGACTGCGGGAAAATATGCTCAATAAACCCGTCTTCCATGTTGCTTCATCTATTATAAGGAACTAGATCTAGGGTGTCAAGGATTACTACAGTACTGATTCGGAGGCCTCCAGATGCTCAATTCTGGGGACAAAACCTACCTTATCCAATAGCTGTAGATAATCCGCCGGAGTAATATCTGCCACAGGACGTTCCAAGAGCGCTACGAGGAGCGCTTCCATCACATTGGTACCAAATGAGCGGCCATCAATGTTGGGAGTTGTGGTTACCAAGGTTGAAATACCGCGCTCTCGTAGAAAATGTATATCTTCTTCGATCACCGTATTCGTGATAATCCTCTTGCCCTGAAGATTATCGGGCATGTATTTCCGGATCAGATGGAAATCGCCTGCAATGACATCAGCCCATTCGTAGTACTTGGCAAACTTGGCTTTGTTGGGCTGCTCTTCTTGCTTCTGCCCGATCGGATACAGCATTCTAAAGGGCAGCTGTACTATGAGTGGAGCGGCAATCCGAGCCGCCAAGCCCAACGCCTGCAGGCTGTATAGTGGGAAAGGAATGCCCAGAATGAACATAAAGTCGCCATACAAGACTTCGGCTCCAGTCTCCTGCAATGCCTCCGCCATCCCAAAACGATCCACAGCGCACGTGAGAAGAACCTTGGTCGAGGAGAAAAAGCCTCGTTCGTGCTCTGCAAGATATTGAATGGTACGGCGCTCAAGGGTGTTCTTTAGGCCAGAACCATCTACAATTGGCGTTTTCTGAGCTGCTCTCGCTATTTTCTTGGCTTCCCTCAGAATATATCTGCGGTTTCCACCTACCAAATATAGGTCAATTCCGCCCATACCAAAGGCTGCTACTTTCCCATCGAGGTCTCTTATGAGGTCGATTGCTTTCCCGATGTCCCCATCTGTACCAACTCTCTCAACGGAGAACTCCTCTCCGCCCAGCCTTACGATGGCTTGATGATCACGCTTTGACGACCCTATGCTTACACTGACTACGCGCTTCATGGCATGACCCCTCTGATGGTAGTGATCACTTGCGTGAGTTTCTGAGGCGAAATATAGATATCTTCCTTGATCGGTGACTTGCCAATCTCCAGACCAATGACCATGTCACCGAGGATTGCCTCCGCCAACCTAATACGCATGTCAGATCCGATCACGATGACGTTATCGTAAAGCCGCATATCTGACATGAGTTCCATAAGCCAATTAAGAAGCTGCTGACCGCTCATGCTTTCGACAAACTCCCAGCGTTCCTTGTCGTTAAGCAGCAGAGTATACTCAACTCCGAGCGTGTCGCACACCTGCTTGATCTCCTCTACGTTAGCAAGGGGAAAGCCGATGACGGCCAAAGACCCTCCTTTGCGAACCTCGGCCATAGTCTCAAGACGCGATATAAAGGTACGATCACAGCCGACACGGTTTGCCACTTCTTGCTGCGACATACCCGAGGCCCGAAGCTGAAATATGCGTTCCAAAGTGCGGACTGCTTTTTCCGTACTGATCAGCTTATCGCCTATGCGGTAGAAGTCCATTACTTAATCACCGCCTAATGTGCACATACTGTACACATACATTGTAGCAAATCACTACCAGCAGCACAACAACATATCCAGGGTACGCTCAATAATCTGGAAGAATACTGATCAAGAGTTGTCGTACTTCTTCCATAGAAACTACATTATTTAGCTTCGCCCGGATCTCTGCAGAGTTGGGTACACCCTTTAGATACCACGCCAAATGTGGGCGCATCTCCCGCACTGCTCTAGGGACTCCGTCATATTCAGCCTTGAGTTCTAGATGTCGCCATGCCACCTGTACTCTTTCTTTGATCGTAGGTGGAGGAGGAGGCGCCTCACCTCTCAAGACGGCCTGTACCTCCCGAAAAATCCACGGATTTCCTTGGGCACCTCTGCCTATCGCAACGTGGGCGCATCCTGTTTCCTCCAACATACGCTGTGCGTCGATACCGCTGAAAATGTCTCCATTACCCACAACCGGGACAGGGCATGTCTCAACCACGCGCCTAATCCACTTCCAATCGGCCTCCCCAGAATAGAACTGGTTACGAGTGCGAGCATGAATCGTGATCCAATGAGCACCTGCATCGGCTGCTCGCTGAGCTATCTCTACACAGTTGATGGATCTTTCATCCCACCCCAGACGGATCTTGGCCGTTACTGGAACGCTCGATGCCTGCACAACAGCTCCCACTATTTTGGCCAGGTTCTCAGGATCACGCATCAGAGCAGCCCCATCGCCGTTTTTCACGATTTTTGGTGTCGGGCAACCGAAGTTGAGGTCAATCATTTCAGGACGGCAGTGCTCTATCACGATCTGAGCAGCATCTGCCATCACTTCCGGCTTGTGTCCAAAAAGCTGGATCGCAACAGGCCGCTCCTCACTCTCCGTCTCCAGCATCTTGAGGGTTCTTTGGTTTCCATACACCAACGCTTGGGCAGAAATCATTTCACTTACCACTAAGTCTGCCCCAAATTCCCGTGCTATGAGACGAAATGCCAAATCAGTAACACCCGCCATAGGGGCGAGAAACACTCCCACAAACTAACCTCCTTAACATAGAAAAAAGCAGGGGGCACCCCTGCTTAAAAATTCTACAACTTACTTGTTCATGTTATATTTCTCAAGGAACTTTTCAATACGTCCACCAGTGCTGGTCTGAGTCTGCCGCTGACCAGTATAGAATGGGTGACACTGTGAACAGACCTCTACTCTGATCTCTGGCTTTGTTGAACGAGTTTCAAATGTAGTTCCACATGCGCAAGTAACAACGCTCTTGCCATACTTTGGATGGATACCCGTCTGCATCCTCTTCACCTCACTCTCCTTGCGGACTGACCAAACCACATTATAGCACAAGTGGCCAGCCGTGACAATGAAAAATTATACTCGCCCGCCTACTTCAGATATGTCTGCGGATTTACAGGGTTGTTCTTATATCGAATCTCGAAGTGGACATGCGGGCCTGTAGAATTCCCTGTATTACCGCTGTAAGCGACGACTTGGCCGCGTGTTACCTTCTGGCCAACTTTCACATTCAAACGAGAGTTATGGGCATATCGTGTCTCCACGCCATTACCATGGTCAATAATTACCAATATGCCATAACCACCATTCCAGCCTGCGAAGGTGACCCGTCCGTCTGCTGCTGCTTTTACAGGCGTACCTGTATTAACTGCAATATCCAATCCGTTGTGCATTCTTCCCCAACGCGGGCCGAAGGGAGATGAAATCCGCCCTTTGGCAGGCCAATCGAAAGCTTTCTGCAGCTGTCCGTTGACAACCAGCGCATCACTGCGAAGAACACGAGTAGCTCCAGGAATAACAAGCTTCATGCTTGGCTGAATCCGCGATGGATCAGAAATGGAATTGACTTCGGCGATCTCATCGACGGAAACCTTGTAGCGCTGGGCAATTTCCCACAGACTCTCACCCACGGCAACCTCATGAAGCACGCCTTTTACAGTGAGGATCTCCAGCTTCTGACCTACCTTCAAACGATTGGGATTGCTGAGATCGTTAGCCGAGACAATGCTGTCTACGGTAATCCCATAGGCCTGAGCGATATCCCAGAGAGTCTCTCCCTGCTGAACAACGTGCACCAATACGGTAGGCTGCTTCTTAGGAGCTTCCTCTGGTTTTGGCGGTTCAGCCTTCGGAGGCTCAACCTTTTCGGCCAACTGTGTTGGAGAACTCTGGGGAGCGGTTTTTTCGGTTTCTTTCTCGATCGGTAATTCTTTCTCCTTGGGAGACTCAATTACCGCTTCTGGTTCCGACGCATACCCGGTTAGCCCATCGATCGCAATGGCATAAATAGCAGATTCATCAAATTCTTCGGGCTCGTAACGCAGATCATCTATGTAGACATGCATAAAACTCTCGGTGTCCCAATCGCTCCCGCCGATATGCAGGCGCGAATCAATACGACCGAGAACCCCCAAGCTTAGTAAAACCATTAGGGCTAGGAGAATAATGAATCTATTTCGAGCTTGGCGTCGGTGCATTTCAGCTCCTCCTCAACACATTCCATCAGGCAATTATTCGACAAGAATTGCAAAATTCCTTTACTTATTCCGTACGTTTTCCGCGAAAGAGGAAGTTCTAATTAACTCTACCAATTCTGCATTGGTCTTAGTATTACTCAACCGCTCCAGTAGTAATTCCAAAGTTTCCACCGGGCCTAGAGAGGACATAGCTTTGCGCAGGAGCCATGAGGCATCTAGCTCTTCAGGAGTCAACAGCAGCTCCTCTTTACGAGTTCCAGATTTTTCCGCATCGACAGCAGGGAACAAACGCCTTTCTGCCAGCTTGCGGTCTAGATGCAGCTCCATGTTCCCGGTTCCTTTAAACTCTTCGTAGATCACGTCGTCCATACGACTGCCGGTCTCAACTAAAGCTGTAGCCAAAATTGTCAGACTTCCATGCCCCTCGAGTTTTCGTGCAGCCCCAAAAAAGCGCTTCGGCCGATGGAGGGCTGCAGGATCAACGCCACCAGAGAGAGTCCGCCCACTTGGTGGGACAACTAGGTTATGAGCCCGAGCCAGCCGAGTAATGCTGTCCATCAAGATTACGACGTCTTTACCCGATTCTACCAAACGCTTGGCGCGACTGAGCACAATATCCGCAATGCGAACATGATTTTCAGGGGGAAGATCAAAGGTAGAACTGATCACTTCACCGTCAACGGAACGCTCCATGTCGGTGACTTCCTCCGGGCGCTCATCTATGAGCAGTACTATAATTTCAATCTCTGGGTGATTTGCGCTGATGGCATTGGCGATTTTCTTAAGTACAGTTGTCTTCCCTGCTTTGGGTGGAGCCACAATCAAACCGCGCTGTCCAAGACCTAGAGGGGCCAAAAGGTCAATTAGTCTTGTGGTGTAGTCGTCCGGTGTAGTTTCGAGGCGAATGCGCTCAATGGGGTAGATTGGGGTTAAGTCATCAAAGCAGGGCCGTTGGGGAGCCAACTCTGGATCAAGAAGGTTAATTGCAAGTACCTTGAGCAGTGCGTAGTAACGTTCTCCGTCCTTTGGAGGCCTAACCTGTCCTAGGATTTCATCTCCTGTCCGCATCGAAAAGCGTCTAATCTGCGAAGGAGAGACATAGACGTCGTCCTGCCCAGGTGTGTAATTATCGAGACGAAGGAAACCAAATCCGTCGGGCATTATTTCTAAAATACCGCTGATAAACAACAAACCCTCTTTTTCAGTTTCGGTTTTTAGGATCTGAATAATTAAATCTTTTTTTCGCAGCTTAGATACGCCGGTGATGCCCATTCCTCGAGCTAGTTCCTGCAGTTCAGAAGCTGTCTTAGATTCTAATTCCGCAATATTCAAATGTTCACCACCTTCAACGTATGGGGAGGGATTACCCCTCCCCACTAAATATCTTATGCCTGCCCAGCTGAACCGAACAGTCTCATTTTTGCACGAACTACTTCTTTCATAGCAGCCTTTGCTGGGCCTAAGATCTTGCGTGGATCGATCTCGTTCGGGTTCTCGCGCAGGAAATCTGCCACAGCCTTGGAAAACGCTATGCGCAGTTCGGTATCAATATTGATCTTAGATACATACTGGCGAGCAATCTTGATAGCTTCATCAGGTACTCCAGAAGCACCATGAAGAACCAGCGGAACATCGGTCTTGGTGCTGATAACCTTTAACCGTTCTAGGTCAAGTTTCGGTTCACCACGGTATGGCCCGTGAGCTGTTCCGATAGCAACAGCCAAAGCGTCACACTTGGTACGTTCAGCAAACTCAGCTGCTTCATCAGGATTTGTAAACGTAGCTTCACGTTCATCAACAACGATATCGTCTTCTACTCCACCGATCTTACCGAGCTCTGCTTCTACAGAAACATTATTCGGATGCGCCACTTCAACAACTTTTTGGACAATAGCAATGTTTTCTTCGAAAGGCAGCTGTGAGCCGTCGATCATGACAGCAGTAAACCCGTGACGCACACATTTAACCACCTGTTCAAAGCTTGTACCATGGTCCAGGTTGAGAGCAATCGGCACAGTTGCCTTTTCTGCTGCGATGCGTGCCAGGCCGGCTATGTACTCAATTCCTGCATACTTCAGAGCTCCCTGACTGGCCTGTAGTATAACCGGGGATTTTTCTTCTTCTGCTGCTTCAATAATAGCCTGGAGAATCTCCATATTGTTCAGATTAAAGGCACCAACAGCATAACCGCCCTTCTTGGCGGCTTGTAGTATTTCCCTTCCGGAAACTAACAATGGGGTCTACCTCCTTACAAAGTCAACCATCAGAATATAGGTCTTAAGCGCTCACCCAATGATGCATAGGATGAAGGTTCCATTACGATCTCACTTAGGCTTAAGACGCGCTGCAGATCGGCCTCAGTAGAGGCACCGATCAGCATTGCACTTCCGCAGTAAGAGCAAACCAGCTCTACCTTATCGCTGTAGATGTCGATACCCACTGACGGGTGATCACACTGACAAGCCACTTTGCTCATACCTGCTAACTGCTGGAGGTGTGACAAAATGGCAAACATCACGTCAGGATTTTCGAACTGCTCTAGTTCACTCGGAAGACTCCCTGCTTCAGACAAGGCATCTGAATAAGCCACTGCCTCTGCCACTTCTTCATTCTTACCCAGGTAACCCACGATATCTCCAAAAGTGGGTTCGATGAGCGGAACCAGGGTCGCGCGCAAAAACTCCCTTGCAGAATAAGTCAAACGCACCCGTTCGCCTGCTAAGCTGAAAGCGTCAACCAAGTATCGTTTACTAGAACGCCTGATCTGGCCGTGGGTGAACCCGCACTTACACTGCAAAGGATGAGGCCTGTGACTTATTTCAAACACATAAAAGACATGGAACTGAACTCCCTGACATGCAGGGCATTGAAGCACCAATGTCCTTTCACCGTCATAAACCACGTAGGACTCCTCCCATCTACCGCGTTATTAAATATTCGCCAGGGAGGATGATTTCCCTTTTGTCAGTCCAGCGGTTCCATTATCTTGATTTCCCCAAAAATATCATAAGATATGAGAAAACCAGCTTCTTCCTGCAGGTTATAATTGACAAAAACTTCCACTACTCGGCCTGACGAATTTAACAGAAAGATCCCATCTTGATACCATCCCGGTTGTATGGGGCGGACGGATTCTAACGTAACGTTCTGGCCTCCACGAAACACCAGGCATGAGGGCTCAAGTTCAAGTATGAGCATACCTCTGTTGGTCATCAGACGGACCTTGCCCTGTTCGGGTAGGATATCTAGTATCTCGCCGTGTACTGCCCTGGGATGATAACCCTGCACTGACACACCGAATAACAGCACAATGCCGATAACACCGGCAAATATGATGGCCTTACGAAACATGGCACATACTCCTTTCTCAGTCAGAGTATGTGCCCAAGTTTCTACAGCTATTCAAAAATATTACTGCTGCTTGCGGAAGTCATCTGGCGACAAGTTTTCTAAGAACTCCCGGAACGCTTCTAGTTCTGGGTCTTCAGCAGGCTTAGGCATAGCCGATTCAGTGACAATCTGCTCCGAAACATAGATCGGTGCGCCAGCTCGGAGGGCTAGGGCGATCGAATCACTAGGACGCGCATCAAGTTCAATGCGCTGGCCGTTCCGAGTCAAGATGATCCGAGCATAATAAACGTCATCCTTCAGTTCGGTAATTACAATCCGGTCTACTACCGCACCCAGCTGGTTAATTGTCGACAACAACAGATCATGAGTCAGCGGCCGAGGTGTGTCGACCCCTTCCAGCACAATTGCAATTGCATTAGCTTCAGCGGGGCCAACTACGACCGGCACATAGTACCGTTCTTCAGCATCACTGAGAATAACCACCGGAACCATACTGGCTTGATCCAGCCCAACCAGCTTGACATTCATCTGCAGCAAACCTATCACCTCCGCATGCCTCGCTACTTTCCAGCAGCCTCCTTGGCAGCTTTTACAAAAGCCCTAAATAGAGGATGCGCGTTGGTGGGGCGTGACTTGAATTCGGGATGGAACTGAGTAGCCACGAACCAGGGGTGGTCATCTATCTCGATGATTTCTACAAGCTCCCTATCTGGGGAGAGCCCACTGTAACGCAGCCCGTGCTGGGCTAGGATGTCGCGATAGGCATTATTGAACTCGTAGCGATGTCGATGACGTTCATCAACTTCAGAAGCACCATAGGCTTGATGGCTCTTCGAACCCTCCTCTAATACACAAGGGTAGTTGCCCAGACGCATGGTGCCCCCCATGTTTTCTACATTAACTCGCCCTGGCATCGGCCCGATCACCGGATGACTGTAATCACCATATTCTGAGCTTCCGACATCAGTCAGTCCAACCACGTTGCGGGCAAATTCAATGACCGCACACTGCATGCCAAGACAAATTCCTAGGAAGGGCACTTTGTTCACACGGGCATACTCTACAGCCTTAATTTTACCTTCCACGCCGCGGCTGCCAAACCCTCCTGGAACAAGGATGCCATCCAAATCTTTCAGAACCGCTGTACCATCGCGCTCGACTGATTCAGCATCGATCCATTCGATCTTCACAGCGGTGTAGTTGGCAATACCACCATGGCGCAGGGCCTCAGCCACACTGAGATATGCATCGGGGAGGGCGACATATTTACCGACAATCCCGATCGTAACCTCATGCTTTGGATTCTTAAATGCTTTGACCAAGGCTTCCCACTCGGATAAGTCAGCTTCGCCGCCTTCTAATCCTAGTTTTTCCAAAACAATTTGATCTAAGCCAACTCTGGCAAACTCGAGGGGTACTTCATAAATACTCTCCACATCCACATTGGGAATGACTGCCCGTTCCTCAATGTCACAGAAGAGAGCGATTTTAGCCTGCAGCTCAGGTGTAATCTGATGCTCACTGCGGCAGACGATGATATCGGGCTGAATACCGATACTGCGCAGTTCTTTCACACTGTGCTGAGTGGGCTTCGTCTTAAGCTCTCCAGCAGCTCCCACATATGGAACTAGAGTCACATGAATGTACAGACACGAGTCGCGGCCTACGTCATTTTTCATCTGCCGGATTGCTTCTAAGAACGGAAGGCTTTCGATGTCGCCCACCGTACCACCAATCTCAACCAGAACAACATCCGGCGATTCGTCTTTTGCTAACTGGGTGATGTGCGACTTGATCTCATTGGTTACATGAGGAATAACCTGAACAGTTCCTCCCAAGAAATCGCCGCGTCTCTCTTTTGATAAGATCGACCAATAGATTTTCCCAGTAGTTACATTGCTTTTCCTGCTTACATTGGTATCGATAAAGCGTTCATAATGACCTAAGTCCAAGTCCGTTTCGGCGCCATCTTCTGTTACGAAGACCTCACCATGCTGGAATGGGCTCATGGTACCTGGATCAATATTCAGGTAGGGATCAAGTTTTAACACACTTACGGTCAGACCCCGGCTCTTCAGCAGCCGCCCCAAAGATGCAACGGTAATGCCCTTGCCAAGGCTGGAGACAACGCCACCGGTAACAAAGATATATTTGGCCATGCCTTGTCCTCCTTATACTTCGGCTTCCGCTTCAGCTTCTTTTTCTGCCTTATCGTACTTCTGCAGAATCTGGTTGTACGCGTAGTTTTGGATCAGCGCCAACAAGCTCGCCACAAAGAGCAAGAGAGGAGCAGCCAGAACAATGCAGAGTACCAATACTACTAGGGTGACAACTACTACAATAGCGCTGCCAAGAAGATTATCGATTACAACTAAAGCAGCACGCTTGAGTGCTTTAATCAGCCCGATATCCTGCTGCACCAAGAAAGGGAACACAAACTGCAGGACAGCATACCAAAAGACCAGGCCCCAAATCCAGATACCGCTCATCAGCTGAATGATCTGGTTGGAATGGTTTAGGCTGAACAGCAGATCCACCCACAATATAAGTGTTCCCAGAATCGCGATCACAGCGGCAAGAGCACCACGGCCGAAGAATCTGCGGAAGCCTTCCTTGAAATCCCTCAGTCCCACTTCATCGCGATTGATAATCTTGATCATCACATAGTTCACCGCAGCTGCCGATGCACCAAGGGTCAGAACCGTGACCAGCATCCCCGCAATGAACAAAACCGGGTGCTGATACGGAATATACAAGACAATAAGTGCCGGGCCGAACCCAATGAAGAACCACAACAGATTGGTCCCCATAACCAGCCCAATCCGCTCATACAGCGTCTTGAACGACTGCACAATCACCTGCCAACCCTGGTATAGGTTCATAGATTTCTCTCCTTCGTTACATCTGTTCTGGAGCCGAAATCCCCAAGAGGCTCAAGCTCCGCTTCAGTACGATCTGCACACATTTCACCAACACCAAGCGGGCATCCCGCAGTGGTGCGTCTTCACCCAGGACATGGCAGTGAGTATAGAAACTATGAAAGATGCTGGCTAGGTCTAAGGCATAGCGAGCGATACGATGAGGCTCACGCTGAGTGGTAGCCAAAATGATCTCTTCGGGCAGCTCACCTAACTTCTTAATCAGGTTGATTTCGAAGTCAGACGTAAGCAGGCTTAAGTCGGCTTCTGAAGCACTCGGGACTACAACCCCCATGTCTTCTGCTTGTCTTAGAATACTGCAGATCCGAGCATGGGCATATTGCACATAGTAAACCGGGTTCTCACTGCTCTGCTCTACTGCCAGATTCAAGTCAAAGTCCAAGTGGCTTTCGGGGCTGCGCATCAAGAAAAAGTACCGCGCTGCATCAGTGCCAACTTCATCAAGCAAGTCCTGCATGGTAATAAACTCACCAGCGCGCTTAGACATCTTTACTTGCTGTCCATCCCTCAACAGCGCCACATACTGCAGAATGAGTACCTCAAGTGTATCCGCACCATATCCCAAGGCCTGAATAGCCGCTTTCATCCTGCCGATATACCCATGATGATCTGGCCCTAGGATGTCAATCAGTTTGGTATAACCACGCTTCAGCTTGTCCCAATGGTAGGCAATATCAGCGGTGACATACGTGTAAGCCCCATCACTTTTAATCAACACGCGATCCTTGTCATCGCCAAAGTCAGTTGACCTGAACCACAGGGCTCCCTCTTCTTCGTACAAGTAACCTTTCTCTCTGAAATACTCGATTACTTTCTCAAGTTCGCCTGCAGCGTGAAGGTCACGCTCCCTAAACCAGACATCAAACTCCACACCGTAGGTGCGCAGATCTGCAGCCTGCCATTCGACCATCTGGTCTGTTCCCCAGCGTTTGCAAAAAGCAAGCTGTTCCTCGCGAGGCCAGTCCAGAAAATCAGGTTTTTCCTGCAGCAAGCGTTTTGCGAGGTCTGTCACGTATTCTCCAGGATATCCTTCTTCAGGGAAAGGATACTCAGGATCGACCTGCTGATGACAGCGAGCTACTAATGAGTTGGCAAACACATCGGCTTGGTTGCCCGCATCATTAACGTAGAATTCGGTCCCTACTGTATAACCGCAGGCCCTCATTAATCTAGCTAGAGTATCTCCTACAGCAGCAGCCCGAGCATTGACCACATTTAGGGGGCCAACCGGGTTAGCACTGACGAACTCGAGGAGGACCTTTTCTCCCTGACCATAGTCACTAGAACCATAGTCTTCTCTCCGCGCTTCGATAGACCTGAGAATATCGGCCAACCATTCATGGCTGAGGAAGAAATTGATAAAGCCGGGCCCAGCAATCTCAACTTTTTCAATAAACCCACCTACAGGGATGTACTTAACAAGGGCAGCAGCCACATCCCGTGGAGGCTTACGGGCAGCCTTAGCCGCTACCAACGCGATGTTGGTGGCGAAATCACCGTGGTTAGGATCCTTCGGAGCCTCTAGAGTAAAATCTGGTACTTCAGCTAGAGATAGATCTCCGCCAGCCACGGCTTGGTTAATGGCTTCATTAATAAGAGCCTGAAGCTTCTCTCTCTTTTCTAATGCGATATTCATCCCACTACCTCCCAGAATAAAGGAACTCCCCCGTAGGAATCCTACAGGGGAAAAAATCGGCTGCGCCATTTCTTGCACAAACCACTCTTTAGTATATCACTTGACTATGAAATAGACAACCTAAATACGTTTTCTAGAACAAACCTGAAATGCGCCCGTCTTCGTCGATATCAACCAATTCCGCGGCTGGCCGTGCTGGCAGCCCTGGCATGGTCATGATATCGCCTGCTAAGCAGACAATAAAACCTGCCCCAAGTGATGGGCGTACGTCGGAAATGGTGAGAGTCCAGCCAGTGGGTGCACCCTTTCTGGCAGGATTGTCAGAAATAGAGTGCTGAGTCTTGGCTACACATATGGGCAGCCCACCATAACCAAGTCTCGTCAAGCTGCGGATGGCCTTCTCAGCCTTATCAGTATAGACCACCCCGTCTGCACCATAGATCTCTCTGGCCAAGATCTCCAGCTTTTCCTTGATTGGTAGGGACCAATCGTAAAGCGGCTTAAACTGGGCTTTTTCTTTCTCAAGTACCTCGAGCACAACTCGAGCGAACTCCTCACCGCCGGCACCACCTTCCGCCACGACGCGGCTCACCGCATAGTATACGCCCTGCTCTTCACAGTGCGACTTCACCAGCTCCAGCTCCTCCGGCGAATCGGTGGGGAACTGGTTAATTGCGACAACGATGGGAAGCCCGAACTTCTTCACATTCTCAATATGCTTATCCAGATTAGCAAGGCCTCTTTGCAGAGCATCTAGATTGGTCTCACTTACCTGCTCTTTAGGCACACCGCCGTGCATGTTGAGCGCTCGCACTGAAGCTACAATGACTGCTACATCAGGTTTCAGGCCTGAATAGCCATGTACAATATCGAAAAACTTCTCGGCACCAAGATCGGCCGCAAAGCCTCCTTCGGTTACCACATAATCAGCCAGTTTCAGAGCCATCTGTGTGGCAATGATACTGTTGTTGCCGTGTGCAATGTTCGCGAATGGCCCTCCATGGATGAAAACGGGTTGACCTTCCAACGTCTGCACTAAGTTCGGTTTGATGGCATCTTTCATGAGGACAGCCACCGCACCCTCAGCCTTCAAATCGCGGACGTAGACCGGCTTACGATCGTATGTATAGCCTAGTAAGATCTTTCCGACCCGCTGCTTCAGATCCTGTAGATCGGTGGCCAGGCATAAGATGGCCATTATCTCCGAAGCAACACTGATGTCAAAGCCATCCTGCCGCACAACACCATCACCGGTTCCGCCTAAACCGATGACAATATTTCTAAGCTGCCGGTCATTCATATCAAGGACCCGGCGGAAAACAATACGCTTAGGATCAATATTAAGAGCATTACCTTGGGCAATATGGTTATCTAATAGAGCTGCGATCAGATTGTGCGCCGTGGTGACTGCATGGATGTCACCAGTAAAATGCAGGTTGATATCTTCCATTGGAACGACCTGAGCATATCCTCCGCCTGCGGCACCGCCTTTGATACCCATAGTCGGGCCCAGCGATGGTTCACGCAGACAGGCCATTACCTTCTTACCCAGACGGCCCAGAGCCTGAGTCAAACCAATCGTCGTACAAGTCTTTCCTTCACCAGCTGGAGTAGCAGTTATTGCTGTCGTATAGATCAGCTTTCCATTTGGTTTATGAGCATTTCGTTTCAATACATCCAGGCTGATTTTTGCTTTGTACTTCCCGTACAGTTCCAGATCGTCTTCAGTCAAACCAATGTCGGCAGCAACTTCCTGAATTGGTCTCAGTTTTGCCTGTTGAGCAATCTCGATGTCGCTCAGCACGGTAACGCCTCCCCGCTCATCATTTAGATTGAATGCAGCCCCCTGCCCAACCCAGCCAATACTGCTTCACGTACAGCCTCGGCTACCGTCGGGTGTGGGTGCATAACTTCCGCCCAGTCTGACAAGCTGATTCCCTTCTCCAACACTGTAACCGCTTCAGCGATTATCTCTGTCGCTTGAGGACCTATCATATGTACCCCGAGGACATTCCCTTCCTCATCGGCAATGACTTTGCAAAAACCAGAGTCAGAACCACTGATCATCGCCTTACCATTGCCTTTAAGGCTGAACTGACTGACTCTAAGCCTATTACCAAACTGCTCACGCGCCTGGGATTCGGTTAAGCCAACTGCTGCAATCTCTGGGTATGTGTATATGCAGCGCGGAACCTGCCAAGCCGACTTCGGCTGGCCTCCAAAAGCAAACTCAACAGCTGCCATTCCCTCATCAAAAGCTAAATGAGCCAGCTGTAGTCCACCGATAATATCTCCGGCTGCAAATACATGGGGCACAGAGGTTTGAAACTCTCCATCGACCAAAATGTAGCCGCGGCCATCAACCGCACCAGGAAACCCCTTGGGAAGAACGGCTTTTCTGCCCACCGAAACTAATACTCGATCAACGGAAAGCTCTTCTAGCTTGCCCTTGTGTTCCACAGTAACTACAACCGAATCCTGGACTGGTGAGGCCTGTTTGACCTGAGCAGAGGTGAGGACTTTGACCTTGCTTTTCTTAAACTCCCGGGTCAGTGTCCTGCTTAGGTCCGCGTCTTCAGCGGGTAGAATCTGTTCGGCTATCTCAACTATGGTCACGTCGACGCCCAGCGAGCTGAACACGGTGGCGAACTCGCAGCCAATGACACCGCCCCCGACGATTAAGAGAGACTCGGGAAGCGAATCCATTTCGAGTACTTGATCACTGTTGAGAATTCGCTCGCCATCACAGACGAGATTCGGTAGATCCGCAGGCTCTGTGCCCGTAGCTACCAAGATGCGGCCGGGTTCATAGACCTCGTCTCCTACTCGTACCGTAGTTGACGATAGAAACTCAGCCTCACCGCGGACTATCTCTACACCCTTCTGCTTCAGTAAGAAACCCAAGCCTTGTACGAGGCGCTTTACCACAGAGTCTTTCTTAGAAATCACCTGAGGATAATTCACTTCTGCGTGAGACACCTCAATACCATATTCTGACATAGAACTCAGACTCCGAAATCGCGCCGCACTTTCCAACAAGGACTTTGTAGGAATACAGCCACGATTAAGACAGGTCCCTCCTACAGAATCCTTTTCCACCAACACTACTGATTGCCCCAGCTGGCGCCCACGAATCGCTCCACAGTAGCCTGCTGGGCCACCGCCTATCACTAACAAATCCACCTGCTGTGACATAACTGTCCTCCTTGGAATTGATCCCTAGGCTTAATCACGCAGATAGTATGCAAGGCGCTGCAGTTCTAGGGACAAGTCAGCACTGGCTAAGTGCACGCCTTCTGGAACACCGATCTTAACCGGGGCAAAGTTCAAGATCGCCTTAACCCCTGCCTCGACCAAAGCATCGGCGACCTTCTGCGCACTTTCAGAAGGCACTGTGATAATTGCCATCCGAATATCAAGCTCGGTTACTTTCTCCTTCAGTTCTTCAGTAGAATAGACCATAACCCCGTCGATCTCTGTCCCGATCTTCTTAGGATCACTGTCAAACAAAGCTGCAATATTCAAGGTAAAACTATTATCTTCGGCGCGACGCTTCTGATTATAGCGGGATAAGGCGATACCCAGGCTTCCCGCACCGACTAAGGCGACGTTAATCTCTGAATCAAGGTTCAAAATCCGCCGCAGCTCGTCCCGGAGAAATCTCACTTCGTAGCCTACTCCCTGCTTGCCGAACTCACCAAACCAGGCCAGGTCCTTGCGTACCAAAGCCGGGCCGACTCCTGCGCGAACCCCTAACTCTTGAGAAGAAATAAGCTGTACATTGGGATCAGCAGCTAGTTCATCTAATACACGTAGATACAAAGGCAGGCGCCGAATAACCGCATCTGATATTTTCTTCCAACGCAATTAGGATTCACCTCTATTGCTTTAATTTTGTCCTGTTTTCTGCATTTTGGCAGGCGATTCCTGCTTTACTTGTGGTAGTGTTCACCACGGTTAATGGTCACAGCACGATAGATCTGTTCCACTAATATGAGCCGCATGAGCTGATGGGGAAATGTGAACTCTGAAAAAGACAACACAAAATCAGCTCGCTCTCTCACCGCGGGGCTCAGCCCAAGTGATCCACCAATGACAAAATCCACATCACTCACGCCTCTTAACGCTAATTCTGATAAGTGGCGTGCAAATTCCTCACTTGAGAGAGAACGTCCCCTCGGATCGAGGACAAAAACAAAAGAACGGTTCCCCAACTGTCCGAGGATGCGCTCGCCCTCCTTCGTCACAATCTGCAACCGTTCTTTCTCAGAAAGTGGTTCCTTAAAAACTTCCTCTTTAAGTTCCACGATTTCCAGTTTGCCATAAGCAGTAAGACGCTTTGCGTATTCTGCGATTCCGGCGCGCAGATACTCCTCTTTAATCTTGCCTACGGCAACGATCTTGAAGTTCAATCTGCTCGTCCTTTCCGCTAAGCTCAGACCACGAGATATTTCGGCGGTTTGTCACAAAACGTACAAGTCGTCGGGGCAGCCCAGTCAGTCAGGCTCACCTGCTCTAACTCGTATAAATCAGGTGGCATTTCGTAGATCTCCACAAACTCGTCCAACGCCCGCTCCAGATGATCACGGCATACTACATACACAGCTGCCGGCCCCCTTGTGGTTAGCACATATCCAAGTGTATCATAACACAGGATTTACCTAAAAAAAAGAGGGCTTAATCAAAAGGATCCTACCTTCGGCAGATAACCTACCGAAGGCAGGACCCTTCACTTCCCTCTTATAGCGATACCTCGGCCTGCCGCTGGTCTCTGCCGCGATAATAAGTGAAAGTCAGGCGGCCACCAAATCCGGCCTTCTGCACAGCGTCGCGCAGTTCGTTCATACCTGCGATCTCTTCACCGTTAACAGCGGTAATCACATCGCCCTGACTAAGCCCTGCAGCGGCAGCCGGTGAATCAGGAATAACCCGAGTGATAAACGCCCCTCGTTCAACTCCTAGGTCTAGGCCCGCCTGTTCTCGGATCGCAGCGGCTAGCGCAGGTGTGAGTGATCCCCCCAAGACACCTAAGCGAAGCGGCCGCCCATGCTCTATGATCTGATCCGCTATCTGCCGGGCGGTGGAAATAGGAATAGCAAATCCAATCCCTTGTGCCTGCTGAATGATGGCTGTATTGATTCCGATCACTTCGCCATTCGTGTTCAGTAGGGGGCCGCCCGAATTACCCGGGTTAATAGCCGCATCTGTTTGGATCATCCCTTCGAGATAACGGTTGTTTTCGGGGTCAACCAATAGGTCACGATTGAGCGCACTGATTACGCCAGCAGTTACTGTCTGATCTTGTCCGAGTGGATTCCCAATAGCAATTACACTCTGTCCGACACGGAGCTGACTTGAATCTCCAATGGCAGCCGCCTTTAGGCCAGAGGCCTCTACCTTCAATACAGCTAGGTCAGAGAGCGGGTCTCGGCCAACCACCTCACCACGATAACTCTGGCCGTTAGGCAGCCGTACCACTATCTGATCAGCGTCTTGCACAACATGATTGTTGGTAAGAATATAACCGTCTTCGCGATAGACTACACCGGATCCGATACCTGCCTGCTGCCGCACTTCATAAAAGAAAAACTGATCTACCAAAACGTCTCGTACCGTTTCAATTTTGACGGTTATCGGCCCAACCCGCTCTACCACCTGAACCACAGGCTCAGCCCAATTCCCCTGTTCCTGCGATTCGGCGATGTCCTCCTGGGGAACATCGCCCACCTCAGGATTAAACACCGACCACGCGATGAGTATTACAAGAAATGCGAGCACTCCTACGAACACCTTGCTGCTGCGCAAAGGAAAACCCCCCTGCCTCTTGGTTTACATGCAAGAGTAGTATAACCAGGGGCTTAGGGGGCTATAACGGGACGGCCTGTAATGGGATGCCGAATGTCAGGAACGTCCACATTGTAAACCTCACGGATCAGCCCCGGGGTCAGTACGTCATCGGGGCTTCCCTGCGCTGCTAAACGTCCGTCATGCAGGACCAACACTTCGTGACAGTACGCAGCGACTAGATTAAGATCATGCAGAACGGCGACACAGGTCATGCCACCCTCCGCCTTAGTCCGTAGGAGTTTACAGATGTGCAGTTGATGTTCAATATCCAAATGGTTGGTTGGTTCGTCTAGGAGAAGAATGTCTGTCGCCTGTGCAAGGGCTCGAGCCACTGTAACTCGCTGCTTTTCCCCACCGCTCAACTGATCTACCACACGATCTGCCAACTCGAGCACGCCTGCGTCTGCCATTGCTTTCTCCACAATCTCTTCATCCTGAGGAGAGACTCCACTGTAAGCCCTTCGGTAAGGCGACCGGCCAAGTGTGACTATCTCCCGCACCGTAAATGGGAAGTACTGAGGCTCTTGTGGAATAAGGGCAATCAGCCGTGCAAGCTCTAGGAGGGAATACTCAGCGATATTCCTGCCCGCTACAAAAACCTGGCCTTTGGTGGGCACTAAGAGACGATCCATAAGCTTGAGTACAGTTGATTTGCCAGCTCCGTTAGGCCCGACTATGCCGATAAAACGCCCCGATGGGAGGGCAAAAGTAAGCTCCGATACTACAGGCCTACTGCTGTAAGCGAAGTATACATCTTGAAACTCAATAATCGTTCGTCTTTCCATTGGTCAGCCTCTTTTCATCAAGTAGATGAAGAATGGCCCCCCTGTCATGGCAGTCACAATGCCCACAGGCAGTTCAAGCGGAGACAGGACTGTACGCGCCAAGGTATCTGCAGCCAAGAGAAAAATCGCACCGACAAGGCAAGAGTACACTGTTAAGCGTCGATGTTTTGGGCCAATCCACATCCTGACCGCATGAGGTACCATGAGGCCGACAAAGCCAATTACTCCTGAGACAGCGACGCAAGCGGCAGCAATTAGGGAACCAAGAACTAATACCTGTTTCTGCAGGCGCTGAACATCTACCCCCAAGCTGTGAGCCGTCTCCTCACCCAAGAGATAAACATCTAGCTTAGATGAAATAAATATCGCCACGGCGCATCCGCCTAGAACATAGGGGACAGCAGCACCTAGCTGGAGCCAACCACGCCCTGAGAGGCTCCCCATCAGCCACATGTACACATCCTGTAGGTTTTGGGTTTTCATCACCATCATGAATGAAACAAGGGCAGTAAATAACGAACCAACCGCGACACCCGCGAGAATCAAGTTGGTAGGGTGTATCCTACCCTTCACGAGCCCGACGCGATAGACAATGATGGTTGCTGCCAAAGCACCCACGAACGCAAACAGAGGCACAGTCCCGTACCAGGCCCATCCAGCAGGGATAACAAACAGCAGAGCTGCCGCTGCTCCCAGCGACGCACCTGAAGAGACACCAATTACATAGGGATCAGCCAATGGGTTGCGCAGAATCCCTTGAAATAAGACTCCAGCGGCACTGAGACCCGCACCAATTAGAGCTGCAAGCAAAACCCGCGGCAGGCGCACCTGCAGTATTATAACTTCTTGAATAGCTGTCCACGTCTTTTCTACATGACCAAATAAGGGGACTCTACTCAACAGCATTTTGCCCACATCAACCGGCGAGATAGGCACCGAGCCAACTGCAGAGGCGGCGAGTATGCTGGTCAACAGCACGGTGAGGAGTACCACACCATGCAGTACTCCTCCCCTTCTCATATTTCCACTCCATGGAGTAAGTGAATCAGCTCAGCTAAACCGTCTAGGAGACGCGGTGTCGGCCTTACATACAGGTCTGGGTTTACCTCATATACCGCCCCTTCTCTATAGGCAGCCAGACCCTGCCATGCTGGCCGCTGCAGAGCTTCGTTGAGGTTGAAGTTAGTAAGGATCACCACTTCCGGATCACGAGCGATTACTTGCTCTTCACTAAACTGTGGCCACGCCTGTCCTGTATCAGCTGCAATGTTTTCGCCACCGGCGAGGTTGATCAGCTCATGTAAGTAGCTTCCCGGGCCAACAGTTGAGAGGGGTTCATGCCAGATCTCCACGAATACCCTTTTCGAAGAACCAGCTGGAACCATGCTGGTCAGTTGAGCCAAGCGCTCCCGCATCTGATCAGCGAGTTCTTGCCCAGCTTGTTCTGCACCCACGACTGCGCCCAGGGTTACCATGCTCTCGATTACCTCTTCCACAGTAGTGGGGCTGATCGTGACCACTTCAATGCCCAAAGCCCTCAAGTTATCAATGTGGCTGGACACAAGAGTCGAATCAGCAAGTACTAAGTCTGGTTCGAGACTTAGAAGCACTTCTATGTTCAGGTTAAAAGCATCCCCAACGACTGTACGTTCCTGAGCCTCGGGAGGGTAGGTGCACCAGCTAGTTACGCCAACGACCTTGTCGCCGACGCCAAGAGCAAACAGGTTTTCAGTCAAAGATGGCACTAACGAGACGATGCGCTCTGGCGCAGCTGCATGAACCAAAGCTGCAGACCCAACTGCAAAAAGCACGAGCAATGCTAAACTTAACGTCAGTCGAGCTTTTTTCTTCATAGATATCTCCTTCCAAAAAAAATAATCCCCAGGAACTCGGGGATCGGCAAGATAAGCACTAAAAAATCACCCCTCCTGTTCCGCGCAAGATGGTTGACAAACTTCGGTCTGGCAGGTCTCCTGGCTCCCAGGTCATCGCTAGCCCATCCCTTCCCCACAAAAATGTGAGTGGATATCATGAGACGCTCTCTGGATACAGTGGCGGGACCGCGTGGTTTCTCTTCGCAATGAAGAGCCCAACTTCCCTATTATCTGCTGGTTTCCCAGCAGCACCAAACCTACTATTCAGTTGTCTAACATAATTGTTCTCGCTCAGCTGACAATATCCTGCTCGTTTTGGTGATAATAAACCAAAGCTAAAGACGGGAGGAAATCTGTGAGCTACCGCGATTACATCGAACAACAGCGCAAGTTGGCCCGCACCAAAAAAGAAGCAAGAGAGCTCCGAGAGGAAAACCTGAGAAATCCCCGTCCGCCAAGGCGTGATCCACCTCCTCCTTCGGGCAGCCCACTAGTTCCGATATTAACCGGGCTGTTTCTCATCCTCGTTCTTGGTTGGACTATCTTTTTCTTGACCATGCCCACTCTTCAGCCTACCTCAAGCGGGCCTCCTACCATCGTTGTTAAGGGGACACCAACAGAGACAGAGATAATCAAGCACTGGTTAGAAACAGAGATTAGAGCCAGCAATCTCAATTGGGAGATCGTGTCTGTGGAAACACGGCAGGAGTTGGCAGCTCATATCAACGGTGGTTTGCGCGTCGACGTCCTTATCGTCGAAGAGGAGTTAGCCTATGAGTTATACGAAACCGGCCTTCTACAGCCGCTCCATGACAAAGCTGAACTCCCCAGTTTTGCAGCCGCCTTCTCTCCTCTGTGGAACGCGGGCCCATTTCAAAAACGGATGGGCTGGGCTATCACTTCCTTGGGTGATATAGAGTATGCGCGCCATCTATATACCGTGTTCCAGCATTTTGCAGAGCCCTTATCTATCAGAACTGGTACTCCATTCCCCAGCTGATAGTTGAACTGTTAATATCCCATGCCTGAATAGTCATCCACCACTCCGGGCTCAAGCTGTAGCTTGCCTTGAGTGAAACCTGTGGTTCTTGCCCGACGGTCAAATCAGCACCGAGCCTCAGCCTGTCGCCCAAAGAAGCATCGACACCAAGACCCACCTGCCGGCCTGTCAGACCTACTCTGGCGCTCAAATTGGGCGCCACTCGTCTCCCTACCTGCAGCTGGGCTTGGTTCTGACCCCCCATACTCCTAAGCCCCACTAACAGATATGTCGAATAGTCCTCTCGCGTCAAGGTTAGACGAAGATCGCCGCCAATGCGCCTGTCTGTGCTGTAGGCGAATCCTGCCGTTCCAGAGAGCTTGAGGCTGCTGGCCGTTTTCTTCAGATCCTGAATATCAGCATTGATCTGCTGGATGCTGTCCATAGTGCCGATGACAGATTCGGCCATATCCGGTGAAAGCGAGGCCAAGAGCTCCTGCAGCTGCGAACCAAGTTCGGTTCCCTGCTGTAGTAAAGCATGAACCGACTCAGCCGTGCTGCCTTCTGCAGCTAGATCCTCGGCAAAGACCCGCACCTCTGCAATAAGGGTCTGCAGCTCACCAAGAGAGTCATGGAGTTGGCTTAGGGCACCGCCGGCTGCCTGGGTTATCTCTGCTGCATCGATACTTAACTGTCCGAGGAGCACCTCAGCATCTTGAGTCAGCTTGCGAACATTACCGGCAGAAGCACTGATATCCGCCAACGCCGCTTCGATCTGTTCACCGTCAACAGCTGAGGCTGCAGTCTGCACGGTGGCGATCAAATATTCAACTTGGTCATACAGCACCGCCAGGTCCAAGGCTGCCAGATCGGTAGTAAACTTACCTAGGTCAGCCGTGATCTGGTTAAGTGGCGTATGCAGGTCCAAAGAAGATAGCTGTGTGGTGAACTGCTGCACATCGGCTGCCATTTCCGCCCAACCGATAGCATTCAGCTCAACTGCAAGGGTCTGTAGATCGCCGATTAGCTCTTGTAGATCACCTGCCATGTCGTGAAGCGGCAGGCTCTCAATATCCCTAATTATGCCGTTGATTCCATCGGCGAACTCTGCAAAGGGCAGTCCCTTAACAGCAGCGCTGACCTCCAGCAGATCCTGAGTGAGTTCATCAACGGGGACTTGTGCTAATTGGCTAGAAAAGGCCTGCAGATCAGAGGCTGCCTGTGCAACTACTGCTAAGTCGAGTTCATTGAGCTTATTCGAAAATGCGCGAATGTCTTTGGTAATCTCTTCCCAGGGAGCAAGATCAAACGCAGCCAATTGGGAGGAAAAAGTTTGAATATCGCGGGCCACATCGTCAAGAGGTAGCTCTTGCAGAGATGCAGTAAACCGTGCGACACCCGCGGCCGTACCTGCCACATCAAGCTGATTGAGCTCGGCAGCAAAAGCCGACAGATCACTTATTAGAGTCTTAAGTTCAGATCCAGAAATGTCCCGAGCAAGGCCCTGCAGCTCCAGGGTAAGACTGTTGGCAGATTCGAGCATAGTGTTGAGGCTGACTGCCATCTCGCGGACAGCAGCTGTCGACTGCACCAGGTTTTCCTGCAAAACCTCAGACGCTGCCAGCTCCGATAGATCAGATACAACGTTGTTCAGCGTGTTGAGGGATGTATACAGTTCTGTTAAGAGCGAGTCCATGACAACCGGGTCTTGACCTACAAGCTCAGTGCCTGTCTGAATATATGCATCGGATCTACCAGGATATATCTCCACATGCCGGTCGCCAATTACGCCGGTAGTGACAATCACAAAACGTGAATCGACCGGTATAGGCACATCACGGTAAATCCTAAGGCCGACCAGTACTCGCTGAGGCGTTAAGTCGATATAGTGTACTTCTCCTACCTCTACTCCAGAATACCGCACCGGAGCACCCTCGCGCAGGCCGTCGACATTTTGATAGGCCACCACCAGTTCGAGAGCAGGCTTGCTGGCCAAGTTCAAGCGTCCTACAGCCAGAGCCATAGCGGCGAAGAGAACAAGGGATAAAAGAAGAGTTGCGCCTAGCTTTGCTTCACGGGATAACCGCATACCTTAACCTCCCGCGACGAATTCCTGGACAATAGACTGAGGAGACTCATAGAGCTCTGCAGGGCTGCCGACAAAGGCGATCTTACCCTCATGGAGGAGTGCCACTCTTGTTCCAATCTGGGATGCTGCCTGCAGATCATGCGTAACAACGACCGAAGTTACTTTCAGTCTGTTCTGCAGTTCTACCATCAGATCAAGGATCTTCCTGCTGGTGATCGGGTCTAGTCCAGAGGTAGGTTCGTCATACAAGATCACATCCGGTTCCATAGCAACCGCGCGAGCTAAGCTGACTCGTTTCTGCATTCCTCCGCTTAACTCCGCAGGCATCCGGTCTTCAACCCCATCTAGGCCTACTAGTGCCAGGATCTTCTGTACTCTGCGCAGCAGTTCGCCCTCGGGCAGGCGCTCCTTCCGCCAAGCAAATCCAACATTAGCCCAAACAGGTAGAGAATCAAATAGGGCTGCCGACTGAAAGACTAAGGCAACCCTCCTTCGGATCCGGGTCATTTCTTTTTCAGTTAGTTGTGTGATGTCCTCACCATCGATAAACACTCGTCCCGAGGTAGGGCGCAGCAGACCGTTGAGGAGCCGTAGAATGGTGGTTTTCCCTGCACCGCTGGTCCCCATGATCACAAATACTTCGCCTTTTTCGATCTGGAGACTAACACCATCCAGAATGTTTACCCCATCAACCTCGTACACTACATCTTCTAGCCTGATCAAACCTGCTCCTCCCCACTTAACGGAACCACAGCAGTGACAGAACATAATCGGCGGCAAAAACTGCGACTAGACTCGAAACAACCGCCGAGAAAGTTGCCCGGCCGACCCCTTGGGCACCTTCCGAAGCGTTTAGCCCACAGTCAGAGCCAATTAGTGCAACCAATATGCCAAAGGCCAGGCCCTTAACTAGGCTTCCAACAAGGTCCCAAGTGCTGACAAACTGCGCTGCTCCATCCCAGAACACCACTGGTACAACTCTAAATCCGTAGACAGCTACTAGATAGCCGCCAAAGAGAGATATGGCATTAGAAAAAATGGTCAAGACGGGAACCATCACAGCACATGCCACCGTCCGAGGTACAACGAGGTATTCCACGGGATCGGTTGCCAATGAACGAAGCGCGTCGACCTGATCGGTGACTTTCATACTGCCGATTTCTGCTGCGATGGCCGAACCGGCTCTACCGGCAATTGCTACACCAGCCAAGACAGGCCCCAGCTCGCGAATCACAGCCATTCCCATAAGCTGACCTGATAGAGAGGCTAGTCCAAGCCGGCTGAATTCCTGAGAGACTTGAAATGAAAAGACCATTCCTGTAAACCCAGAAATAAGAAGCACAAGCGGGAGCGAATCAACTCCAAGGCTGACCATGTGCGAAAACACTTCTCGCCAGTCAATCCGCCCCCGCAGGAGCAAACTAAAGGTTTCTACCAAAAGCTGGGCCATCCTACCCAGGCGCTCGAGGCGCTTAATGATCCACATCAACTGCTCCCACCGTATTCTTCATAAGCATGGCAATGGTCATTGGTCCGACTCCTCCCGGAACCGGAGTAATGGCGCCGGCCACTTCCTTGACTTCATCGAAGTCTACATCGCCCACAATCTGGCCATCAACACGATTGATACCCACATCGATAACTACTGCACCGGGTTTGACCCAGTCCTTCTTAACCAGCTTAGGCCGGCCGACCGCCACGATCAATATATCTGCTTGACGACACTCTTCCTCGATGTTCTGAGTGCGTGAATGACAGATAGTCACAGTGGCGTTCTCCTGCAGAAATAAGCGCGCCGCAGGTTTACCCACGATATTGCTCCTGCCCAGCACAACTACTTTTTTGCCTGAAATAGCGGTGCCCGTTCTCTTTACTAACTCCAGCACTCCCGCAGGCGTACAAGGAACAAAAGCCTCAAGACCGATGCTTAATCTACCTACACTAATTGGGTGGAAACCATCGACATCTTTTTTCGGGTCAATCCGTTCGATTACTTCGTTTTCGTCGAGGCCATCAGGCAGCGGAAGCTGTACCAAAATTCCATGAATCTTTGGATCTGCGTTCAAACGATCAATTAGTGCCAAGAGCTCTTCTTGAGTAATGGTGGCTGGCAGCCTGTGCTCTTCGGAATAAATCCCGATCTCGTGACAGGCCTTTTTCTTCTGACGGACGTATACCTGCGAGGCTGGATTATCACCTACCAGCACTACTGCTAGACCAGGGGTGCGGCCCTGAGCAGTCAAGGCCGCTACCTTCTCTTTCAGTTCAGAACGAATCTCGGCCGCAATCTCTTTACCATTAATGATTTGGGCTGCCATAGCTCATACCTCTTAGATCCACCATGCTTCGGGCATGGGCTCATCAAGGATTACTTCTTTTAGGAACGAGACTGCCTTGCCAAAACCTTCATCGATAGAGGCAAGTGCATCTTCATGTTCGATGCTTAGCACATAATCATAGCCAGCAATGCGCAGCTCGCTTACAATATCTTTCCAGTACTTGTAGTCATTGCCGTAGCCAACTGACCTAAAGAGCCAGGAGCGTTCTGGTAGGCGATCATAAGGCTTTGTATCAAGGACACCATTTACGGCGGTGTTGTACGGATCAACATGGGTATCCTTGGCATGTACGTGGAAGATGGCATTCTCTTTACCTAAAGCACGGATCGCTGCCACTGGATCAACACCCTGCCAGACTAGGTGGGAAGGGTCAAAGTTCGCTCCGATGCTCGGCCCTACCGCTTTGCGCAGCTTCAGGAGGGTGTCTACGTTGTAGACCACGAAGCCAGGGTGCATTTCAAAAGCGATCTTGGTTACACCGTGATCGTTGGCAAACTTCGCTTCCTCGGTCCAATAGGGGATAACCTTTTCGTTCCACTGCCACTCTAAGATGTCTATAAAGTCATTAGGCCACGAACAGGTTACCCAGTTTGGATACTTCGAATTTTCACTATCTCCAGGGCATCCAGAAAATGTACAGATGGTATCAATACCGAGTTTCTCTGCTAGTCTCACAGCATTGCGCCAGTCATCATGGAACGCTTTGGCAATCTCTTTGTTAGGATGGAGAGCGTTACCGTGCACACTTAAGGCACTGATCATTACACCCTCGTCTTCAAAAGCCTGTTTAAACTCTTTTAGTTTAGCTTCATCATTGAGAAGGACTTCAGGATCACAGTGAGCTTTGCCCGGGAATCCACCACAGCCAATTTCCACTGTAGATAGACCAAAGCTCTTGACCTTCTTCAGCATTTCTCTTAAGGGAAGGCCACCATATAAAACAGCAAATACTCCGATTTTCACTGTACATCCCTCATTTCCGATTTATATTACAGTTATTTAGTTGGACAGTTTTACCTAAACTCCTTCAAAACCGGCTGTGTCCGAAATTGGGCATAATAAAAG